>JAURZO010000177.1 GCA_030653405.1 Zwartia sp.
AGCCGGCGACCAAGCCAATCACAGAGCCAAAACCAAAGGCCAGAATCACTGGAGTGATGCCCATAAAGAGCGATAATTTTGCACCCACCACTAGACGGCTGAGCATGTCACGACCTAGCTCGTCGGTTCCCAGAAGATGATTTGGGAAGCCGATGGGTTTGAGTCGCTTCATGATCGACGACTGGAATGGATCATGCGGAACGAGCCACGGCCCAAAGACCGCCATGATTAAGAGAATCAAAATCACGATGCCGGCAAACACGGCCACCTTGTCGCGCATAAAGCGTTGGCCGACGTTTTTCCAGTAGCCCGTGGATTTCTCCATGACAACGGCGGGGACTTTTGAGGGATCTACGGTAATGTTAAGCATATGGGTTCCCTGTTCCTTAGCTGCGTGCGATACGCGGATCGAGCAGGGTCTGAATGACGTCTACGATCATGTTGAGTACGACGAAAAACATGGCAAGTACAAGGATCGTGCCCTGAAGCAGAGGTAAATCCCTCTGGAAAATCGCTGCATTCAAGAGAAACCCGGTGCCTGGCCATGAAAACACGGTTTCGATCAAAATCGAGCCGCCCAGCAGGTAACCAAGCTGTAAGCCCATCACGGCCAGAGCAGTCGGGGCAGAGTTTTTAACCACGTGAAAGAAAATCCCAACGTTTGTCAGGCCCTTGGCACGCAAACCCACGATGAACTCTTGCGCCAGAATGTCGGCAACCAGTGCCCGAACTGTTCGTGCGATGATGCCCATCGGAATCACGCTCATGGTGACAGCAGGCAAAATGAGGTGTTTCATGTGTTCCCAGTTCCAGACCCAGTCTGCCGAACCGCCAGGACCTGCGCCGCTCGGTGGCAACATCATCAGCGTTGAGCTAAAAATGATGACCAACACCATGCCGAGCCAGTAATGAGGCACGCTGACACCGAGTACGGATGTGAGCGATGCCGCTTTATCAATCCAGGAGTTCTGAAAGTAGCCAGCGACAAACCCGAACAGTGAACCAAAAATAAAGCCGATGATGGTGGCGAAGACAGCGAGTCGCAGCGTATTGCCAACGGCTTTCAAGACTTCGTCAGTGACAGGACGATTGGTTGCAATCGAAGTGCCCAAGTCGCCTTGAACGGCACGACCGACCCAGTGGAAAAACTGCTCAGGATAGGAGCGGTTAAATCCATATAAATCCATGAGTTGATCTCTCAGATCTTGCGAGGCATCGGGGGGCAGAATCGCCATCAGCGGATCGCCAGGAGCCAAATGAACCAAAGAGAAACAAACAAGCGCGACACCCACCATGATTGGGAGGGTATAAATCAGACGCCTCAGAAGAAAGCTAAGCATTAGAGGAGGTCTCAGAAAGGGGTTTTGTAACAGGTGGTGTAACTGACATGAACGAATGACAAACAACAATCAATCGACATAAAAAAGCTCGTCGCACCCAAAAGATGCGACGAGCCGGCAGGACCTTACTGAATGTCCATTGTTGCGATATCAATAAACCAATTTTGTGGCTGAACCACATCTTTGACTTTCTTACTCATCGCGCGTGGACCTGCGTCGTGGGCAATCCAGACGAAAGGTGCATCGTTCACGATCTGCGTGTGCAAGTTGGCCAGTGCGACATCACGCTCTTTTGCATCGAATGTGTTGCGCGCTTTCGTCACGAGTGCTTCAACTTCTGGGCTGTAGTAGTATCCCCAGTTGTTCGACACGGGTGGGAAAGTACCTTTGCTGCTGAAACGCACCATGCCAAAGAATGGATCCATGGCCGAGAAGCTCACGTTGATTGCGTTCGCGCCGTTTGCCGATGGGTCTTTGGCACCTTTGCGCCAGTTGGTGAACAGCGTGTTCCACTCGATCACGTCAAACTCAACGTTAAAGAAGCACTTTTTGAGTGACTCTTGGACGAACTCGTTCATCGGCAGAGGTTGCATCTGACCTGAGCCGGAGGCTGAGATCTGGACTTTGACCTTCAAAGGCTTTGCAGCTGAAAAGCCCGCATCAGCCATCAGCTTTTGGGCTGC
Organism: Zwartia sp.; assembly: GCA_030653405.1. Taxonomy (GTDB): domain Bacteria; phylum Pseudomonadota; class Gammaproteobacteria; order Burkholderiales; family Burkholderiaceae_B; genus Zwartia. The sequence goes on from JAURZO010000177.1 coordinate 2,024, forward strand.
TTTCGGATCGTACTTGACATCGAAAGAAGGCTTGCCAAACCATGGATGATCAGGCGCCATCGTCCCTTTTGGAATACCCATAATGCCGCCTAGCAGCGTCTTCAGGCCCTCGCGATCGACGCAGAGGTTTGCCGCCTGACGCACGCGCTTATCCAACCAGGGTGAGCCTTCGGCGAATGACACCTGCCATGGCCAGACATGCGGCTGTGGGTTGCTGTAAATAGTAAAGCCGCGCTGCTTGATTTGTGGCATGGCATCAGGCGCTGGGGCTTCGATCCAGTCAACCTGACCGGAAAGCAGGGCAGCGGTGCGTGCGTTAGCCTCAGGAATTGGGAGTAGGACAATGCGATCAATTTTTGGTTTGCGTTTTGGATCCCAGTAGTCTTTGTTCGCCACCATTTCAACGCGCTCACGCGGAACGAAACGGGCCATCTTGAACGGGCCGCTCCCTGATGCGTCTGCAGCAAAGGCTGCCCAAGCTTGCTTGGCACGCTCAGCAGGGTTGGTCACGGAAGCTGGCACAGCGGCGAGCTTCTTGTTCCAGTGCTCAGGAGAAGCAATGAACAGATTGGTCAAATTGATCGGCACAAACGCATCGGGTTCGCTGCTCGTCAACTCAACCGTCATATCGTCAATCTTTTTAGCGCTGCGCAGTGTTGGCATGCGCGAGGCGGTCACACCCACTTGCGATGCGTCAAAATGGGGGGCGTCTTTGTCCAGGACTTTTTGAACGTTCCAGACGATTGCGTCAGCATTGACCGGGGAGCCGTCATGAAATTTGACGCCAGGACGCAGTTTAAAGATCCATTTTGTCTTGTCGTTTGGGTTGACTTCCCATGAAGTAGCCAAGCCAGGAATGACTGCGCTTGGTACGTCCGACTTAGAAAGGTCCCACTGGGTGAGTGAGTCGTACATCGGAATACCGGTAAAACGGTTGCCCTCAAATCCTTGGTCGGGCTGCCCCAGCGTGCGCGGAATGTCAGCGGCAGTCATGCCGATACGCAACACTTTTTCTTGGGCGGAGGCCGGCATTGCAGCGCCTACTGCCAATGCTGCAGCGAGGACGGTGAGCCCCAGATTTTTGCCTACAAGGCGGGAAATCAACGTATGTTGCTTCATGGAATCTCCAATGATTCGGTTTAAAAAATATAGCTAACAGGTTCTGCTGCAAATCTGATACTTTTAGACCGGTTGGTGTTGTCTGCCTCCAAACCCGGTTTGAGCCCAAGAGACTAATCCCAGACCGATATACAGAATGGTGTAAATATCCATCCATACGTCTAGATCTAAGCAAAAAACGTGCCATCTTTTGCCTCGGTTATTGTGTGGGTGTTGCGAGGCAATGCACGAATTTATTTAATCTAATGACTCATATTGCTAAACCAATGTACCGTTCTGGTGCTTCATGCCCATTTTGGGGCATTTTTGTCCAGTTTGGTGCAATAGTTCTGTTGCAATAGTAACCAAGTTAAACCGATCAAATTCAATGAAACTACTCCTCATAAACCCTAATACTTCCACCGCCATGACCGCTGCGATCGCAAAGGGCGCTCAGGCTGTCGCGAATTCCAATACGGAAATTATCGCTACGCAACCTACTTTTGGACCGCTATCGATTGAAGGCCATTACGACGAGGCCTTTGCCGCGGCCGGCGTGGCAGAGCAAGTCAAACTCGCCTCGGCCTGGGGGCCGGATGCGGTGGTGCTTGCTTGCTTTGGAGACCCGGGTTTGGAGGCTGCGCGCGAAGCGACCTCCGCACCGGTATTAGGTATTGCTGAGGCTGCTTTTCATGCGGCCAGCATGTTGGCGACAGGCTTCTCGGTGGTGACCACCATGACACGAACTTGCATCATCGCTGAAAGGTTGGTGCAGCGTTACGGATTTGAACACCAGTGCAGAGGCGTGCATGGCACTGACATCGCGGTGCTTGACCTTGAGGACGGTGGTGAAGAAATTATCGGGCAGATCGAACTCGCGGCACGCGAGGCCTTAAGCCGGGATCGAAGTGGTGCGATTGTGCTGGGTTGCGCGGGAATGACGACACTTTGTCACACCTTGACTCAGCGCTTGGGTGTGCCGGTGATTGATGGTGTTGCGGTTGCCGTCAAATTCGCTGAAGCCTTGAGCGCATTAGGGCTGGGCACGAGCAAGCACGGTGATTATGCGACGCCACTACCCAAGGTTTACACCGGTTGGGCAGCGCCACTCGGCTGGCCTCAGGGACGCTAAGGTCACACGACACACGCCCCAGAATCTCTACCAACGTCGAGGTCATTTGCTCACCCGTCTTCAATCGCTTTTCGCGATTCATTTAGTTGCGATTTTGTTTGGTGCCACCGGTATTTTCGGCGCCATCATTCAGGCAGATGCTCTGGTGATCACCTGGGGCAGAGCATTGTTCGCTGTGATGACGCTCGTCGCGATGCGTCGGATGATTTCCAGCAGCGCCATGCGCTCGAGCCGGCTGGATTCTGCATGGCATCAGCATTTGGGTGCGTTTGTCTTCAGCGGCGCCATGCTCGCGGTGCACTGGGTGACATTTTTCGTCTCAGTCAAAACGGGAGGGATTGCGGTCGCCACCCTTGGATTTGCAAGCTTTCCGGCTTTTATTACACTCATCGAGGCGCTGGTACTTAAAGAGCGCGTGGGGCGGGCAGAGTGGATTAGGCTGCTCCTTGTCACGTTCGGACTGATTTTGATTACACCTTCTTTTGAGTGGGCGGACCAAGGGACGGAAGGTCTAGTTTGGGGCGTGATCTCAGGCGCAGCTTTCGGAGTCTTAGCGGTTCTGAATCGACGCAAGTTGGCGGGGGTCGACGTATTTCAAGTGGCTGGTATCCAAAATGCAATCGTGTTTATTTTGTTATCGCCATGGGTCTTACCAACAGTTACACAGATTAGCGTCACTGACTGGCTTTGGCTGATCGCACTGGGTGTTGTTTGCACGGGGTTTGCGCACTTGCTGTTTGTATCCAGCTTGCGACAGTTGCCTGCCCGCACAGCCGGGCTGGTTGTAGCGGCCGAACCTCTTTATGCGATTCTGTTTGCTTGGTTACTTTTTGGTCAGGAGCCTTCTGTCAGGATGTTAGTGGGCGCGGCGATCATGATGACTGCGATATTTAGTGCCAGTCTGGCTGTCCGCCATCAAAAATAGCTGAGTCGTCGATCAAATCGAGATATTCGCGGTATGCACCCTTCATAAAGTTATGATGTATCTTTAAGTCATTGCCCATTCTGACGGGACCTATTTTTGATTCGCATGCATCCAAATCATTCGTCCGACATGACATCAATAGAGACTTCGACCTCTCAAACCCGAAACTTGACTGGGTCAATGGTGAGTTGTGTCGTGCCCGCGTACAACGAGCACGACAACCTCGGTTTGCTTCTGCCCAGATTACAAGCTGTTTTGATTGCACTTGGGTTGAGCTGGGAGATCATTGTCGTTGACGATGGTAGCCGTGACGCGACTGCAACGCTCATGACGGCATGGATCAAAAATCCAGGTTTTCGCTATGTTCAGTTGTCGCGCAACTTCGGCAAGGAGCCCGCAATTACGGCAGGGATCGAAGCCGCCGCGGGTGATGCGGTCTTAATATTGGACGCTGATCTGCAGCATCCGCCCGAGTTGTTGCCAGAAATGCTTAAGCGCTGGCAGGCAGGGGTGGATATGGTCTATGCCGTACGTGCACATCGAGATGATGAGAGTTTTAGTAAACGTTGGGGAACCAAGCTATTTTATTCATTACTCAAGAGTTCCCGTGGTGTCAAAGTGCCACCTCATGCAGGAGACTTTCGCCTGATGGATCGAACTGTGGTGGATGCACTCCTGCGCTTGCCAGAACGTAAACGATTTATGAAAGGGCTCTACGCGTGGGTGGGTTTTCAGACGGAGTCGATTCAATATGTGCCGGACGCCCGAATTCACGGCGAGTCCCGTTTTAGTGCCCTCACGCTGTTGAGGCTCGCGTTGGCTGGCTTGATGTCATTCACCACCTGGCCTTTGCGACTCGTGAGCTTTTTTGGCTTTGTCGTGTCGATCTGCTCTTTTGCCTACGGCCTCTATATCGTAGTGGACTACCTACTGTATAAAAATCCGGTTGATGGCTGGCCGACAATTGTGACGACGCTGTTATTTTTCTCTGGGATTAATCTGATGTCACTGGGGATCGTTGGCGAATACATTGCCGGTATTTTCGATGAGGTCAAAGGACGGCCGCTTTACATCGTCCGCCAATCTGTCGGTCAGTCTTTCAAACAGCTCGATCGTTAACCCATGACGATGCTCACGCCTGCCGATACGCAGCAATACGAGGCCGTAAAGCATGCAGCTTCGGCGCAAGCAGTTGTCACGCGCCCCTTAATTGTCTGTGCAGATGATTTTGGCATTGAGCCTGGCGTTAACGCCGCCATTGTTGAGCTTGGTCATCGGCAACGCCTGAGCGCTACGGGCTGCCTAGTCACGGCCGAGCATTTTCCACAGGCGGCTGCCGAGTTGCTTGAGCTGCCGATTGATGTTGGATTGCACCTTAACTTTACTGAGTTTCTGGGTACTCCAGGATTTTATAAACCATTAGGAACATTGATCGCAATGTCCTATTCGCGGCAGCTGTCTCGCCCTGAGGTTCGCAGACAGATTGAAAGCCAGCTTGATTTGTTTGAACGGCATGTTAAACGTGCACCCGATTTTGTAGATGGTCATCTGCACGTCCATCAACTCCCCATCATCCGTCACGAGCTCATTGAGGCGCTTAAGCGACGTTATGCGGATCGTATGCCTTGGTTACGTGACACAAATCCGACGATGTTGTCTCCTTCGCTACCGTTCATGCAGCGTTTCAAGGCGCATGTGATTGGTGCCTTGGGATCTCGCGCGTTAGTTCGCGAAGCAAAGAAATCTGGGGCGAAGGTTAACCATGGAATGATGGGGGCGTATGATTTTTCCCGAAGCCATCCCCCTTACCGCACGATGTTGGGAGAGTGGTTAAAACATGCGGGTGCAGAGAGCGTGCTCATGACGCATCCTGCTCAGTTCGCATCAAGCTCGCTTGCATTTGGAAGCGACCGGATCGAGGAGTATCGAGTGCTGTCTGGCGAAGGCTTTATTGATCTTTTACGTCAGAACCATCTGCACATTGAACGTCTTTCACTTCGCGACCATAAAATTTGACGCCAAGCGCAATCCGATCACGACCTTGTGTGCGACGATGACGATTGGTGTCTCGCAGTGAGTAGACACAGCCACAATATTCTTGCTGATAAAACTCTTCACGCTTACTGATTTCGATCATCCGCGCAGAGCCACCGTTTTTACGCCAGTTGTATGTCCAGTAAAGCAAATTTTCATAGCGTGCAGCGGCACGCTCGCCAGAACCATTGATCTGGTTCATGTCCTTCCAGCGTGAAATGCCGAGCGAGCTGGTGATGGTGTCGTAACCGTGCTCATAGGCGTATAGGGCAGTACGTTCAAAACGCATGTCAAAACATTGCGTGCAACGCTCACCCCGTTCGGGCTCATTCTCTAAACCCTTGATTCGATCAAACCAGTTATCGACATCGTAGTCCGCATCAATGAAACCAATGCCATGTTTTTCCGCAAAACGAATATTTTCATTTTTACGGATTTCGTATTCTTTGACCGGATGAATGTTCGGGTTGTAAAAAAATATATCGTACTGGATCCCTGCGACCAGCATGGCCTCCATCACTTCCCCCGAGCATGGCGCACAGCAAGAATGCAAAAGAACCTTTGAGCGGCCTTCTGGCAGGGCGAGGGAGGGTCGGAGTGCGTCTTTCACGGTCGTTGATAAAAGTTATGTGACGGAAATTTCATTTTAGACTGTTTCAACCCATTCCCAACACCGTTTCCCAAAGCTCCCGGACGGCTTGGCGATCCGGGACGAGTTGATCCTGAGGAACGCGGGCTTTGTCGGCACCTTGCAGTCTCAGCTGATGCTGGGCTCGACGCAGATTTCTGTAGGCGTTGCCTGCCCGGGCGGCCAAGTCCGCGTGAATCAGACCCGCTTCACCGCTCAGCCTCAGCAGTGCGATATTGCCTAGATTTCCGATCAGTGAGGCATGGCGACTCGCCTGAGTCAGAACCAGATATTGCGTCACAAACTCTAGATCCACCATGCCGCCTGGATCATGTTTGATGTCAAAATCTTTGCTGGTATTCGGGTGACCCGCCGTCATCTTCTTTCGCATGTCGCGCACTTCTTGGGCAAAGGTGACAGGCTCGCGGTCAAGCTTTAGAACGGCCTCGCGGATGTGTTCAAAGCGTAGACCAACCGAGGGGTCTCCAGCTGCGAAGCGCGCGCGAGTGATTGCCTGATGCTCCCAAGGCCAAGCTTTTTCAAGTTGATATGTTTGGAATGCTTCAACCGACACTGCCAAAAGACCTGCATCACCATCGGGACGTAATCTCAAATCGATTTCATAGAGACGTCCAGAGGAGGTCATCGTTGACAGCCAGGAGCTCATCCGGCGACCGAGTTTGGCGTAAAGCTCGGTCGCATCGTCCCGGGTATCGTCATACAGGTAAACCAGATCAAGATCTGAGGAGTATCCAAGCTCTTTGCCCCCGAGTCGGCCATAAGCGATGATGGCCAGCCGCATGGGGGGCAGGACGCCGTCGCCGTTTGGCTTGGTGACAAGAGGCCAGACGCGATTAAGCGTCTCATGCAGCAGCATATCTGCCAGCGCAGACAACTGGTCTCCCAGACTTTCGACGGAAAGCGCACCCTCCAGATCTTGGGCCAGCAGCTGAAAACTCAGCTGCCTCTGGGTGTCGCGCATCATATTCATTTGCTGCTCGACATCTGCGCTGCCGTCAGGCAGCAGACAAGCGTCCAGGTCAGCTCGCATCGAGGCGGCAACGCGGACATAGTCGATCGGCTCCATCAAAGCACGCCAGGCAATCAAACTGTCGAGTACGACAGGATTCTGAATCAGGTACTGTGCAGCCCAGGGGCTTGCTGCAATCATTCGTGCAATGCGTGCCAGGGTTTCTGGATATTCAGCGAGCAACGCCACATAGGCGCTACGTTGAGAGATCGCTTCGATGAGATCCAGAAGCCGTAAAGCGGTCACCATTTCCTGTTTGGTTTGACGAGCGGCATGTAGCGCAATAGGCAGTAGGGTATCAATCCGATTGCGGCTTGTCGTAGAGAGACCTCTAATGCGGTGACCATCCAAGAAACTCTCTACCCGAGTGGTCAGTGTCGCGGCCTGATCGCCAAATTGTGCGATTTCTTGCTCAAGCGCTGAGCCACTTAGCGCGACGGAGCGGTCATTGACGATAGAGGCGGAAAGATGGCTAGTTTGAATGGATGATGCCCCATTCGAGGGCGTATCATCAGCAATACCAGCGATACGAAAAGCATCACAGAAGGTGCGTTCGACGAAATCACGGTGCTGAGACAGGGTTTGATTAAAGTCTTCGCTAGACATGCGCATCGCAGCGGCGAGCGCAGCCATCCCGTCTGCTGTCTGTGGCAAAAGATGAGTTTGTGCGTCTTCGGCATACTGCAGCGCATGTTCGACACGACGCAAAAAGCAATAAGCCTCGACAAGCTTGTCGGCATTTTCTTCGCTCAAAATACCCGCGCGACGCTGCGCCTCAAGCGCACTGAGCAAACCTCGCTGCTGCAGAGCAGGCATTCTGCCGCCTCGAATCAGTTGGGAGAGTTGCACTACAAACTCTATTTCTCTAATCCCTCCTTCACCCAGTTTGATGTTGTGTTGAGAGTCCACACCTGGTCGCGCCAGCACTTTACGTTGCCAATCTTGGCGAATCCTTTCGCGTAAAGAGCGCAGGGCAGCCAGCGCGTCAAAATCGAAGTATTTGCGGTAAACAAAAGGGATGCGCAAGCTTTCAGCGTGCTGGAGCGATGCCGCCGGTTCACTTTGTTCGAAAGCCCTGGCCGGTATGACCCGTGCCTTGAGCCATGCGTAGCGTTCCCACTCCCGTCCTTGTGTAAACAGGTATTGTTCAAAGGCATCCAAACTCCAGGCAACAGGGCCTGATTCTCCATCGGGCCGCAGGCGCAAGTCCGTCCTAAAGACCTGACCGTCCGCGTCTGCCTCGGAAAGAATAGGCATCATTTTTCGAGTCAGACGCGCATAGAACTCATGATGACTAATCGGTCTGGGACCGTCTGTTTCGCCTTCTTCTCCGTACAGCATCACCAGATCGATATCGGACGACACATTGAGCTCACAACCGCCAAGCTTTCCCATCCCGATGATAATCATCTCCTGCGGCAGACCGTTTGCAGGGTCACGGGGTGTACCGTGCAGTGGCAGCATATCTTTTAAGACACTTCTGTAAGACTGTTCAACGCATAGGTCTGCCAATGCAGTCATCGCGCCTACAACTTCGTCGAGATCAGCCAAGCCACTTAAATCACGTACCATCAGCAAGAAAAAAGTACGTTTTCGAAGCTGTCTAAGAACTTTTTTACAAACAGGAATGTCCAGATGTGCAGTTGAGGCGCTCTGACCCGAGATTTCCTCAAACCATTGATGGATTCTTTCGTTGCTCACGCAATCCGGGCTTGCTTGTGCAAGCCACTGCGCGAATTCAGGGTTGGCGTTACACAGGCGGCGCAAGACGCCGGACCAGGCCATTGCAGTGGAAAGATTTGATTCAGTCATCAGTGTGGGGGGTTAATATGGGCTTAGATCTAAACAATACCCTAAGGTCTGCGCAGGCGGACTCATTCCGGAATCATTTTTTGAGGTTTAGTTTTAGTTCACAGTATTGATGGGTAATCGTTGATGATAGCTTTGCCAACAGGTAAGCTTATTGGTTCATCCTAAAAGAGATAGATTCAAGATTTGGCGCTGATTAAAAAGACCCTTCGTTTCCTGATTATTGGTGGTTTGCTCGCGTATTTCGTCGCAGCGACAATGATGCTGGGAGTTCGATATCTGGTGTTGCCGCACATTAACGAGTGGCGTCCGGATTTTGAGCGGCGGCTGTCACTCGCGCTAGACGCCCGAGTCACCATGGGTGAGATTGCGGCTAATTGGTCGGGTTTGAATCCGACACTTTCTCTAGGCAACTTGCGACTGCATGATCACAAAACGGGTACGCAGCTCCTTTACGTGCCCGATGCTTTCGCCGTCGTATCTTGGCGAAGTCTTTTTACACTTGATCCCAGGTTTCGCCAGCTTGAAATCAATGGCATCGAGCTTTCAGGCAGCCGTCGGCCAGATGGTCGTCTGACCTTCGCTGGAACGTTACTTGACGAGCAGAGTGGGGAAAAACTGAGTCTTTCGACCGATGCCCCAGCCATTCGTTGGTTGCTTCAACAAGGACGAATCGCAGTGCGCGGGGCCACGTTTCGCTGGGATGACCAATTGCGAGACGCGCCTGAGTTGGTCGTCGAGGATATTGATTTCACTATCGTGAACGGCATTTTCCGTCATCAGCTCCGTCTGAGTGGCACATTGCCCAAGGAACTCGGTGGCGCGGTCGAATTGATTGCCCAAACGGATAATATTTTCAATCCACTGGCTTCGCACGAACAAGCCGATGCTGAGATTTTTATCGAAATTGACGATGCGCAACCCAGTGCGTGGCAGCCTTGGGTCGATATGCCTGCAAAGGTTGAGGGTCGGTTAGCCGCACGGATGTGGGTAGAGGTCTCTGGCAAACGCTTTGGGCGCGCAACTGTTGATTTGGCGGGTGCTCATGTCGCTTTTTCTGCGGGGGCAGTAGATCCGATCGCGGCACGGGCGGATCGTCTGCAAATCAGAGCAAACGGCTGGTTGGGTGATCTGTTTGCTAAAGATAAATGGTTAGTTTTTGACCGCAGTCCGAACCGTGTCGGGTTAGCACTTGATGTCAGTGGTCAGGCACTTCAGGTCGAGACAAGTCTGTTTGAGCCCAGTCAGTTGCCCCTCGGAGAGATGGCGATTAAAACCCAGTGGAACAGGGGATCAGATGAAAAGCTTCGATTGAATGTGACGCAATTCAACGTTCAGTCTGATGCGCTTACGGCCAAGCTTCAAGGGACTTGGACCCAGGATGAAGCCGCTTTGGGGGTGGTGGATTTCACCGGCTCCGTGAACAATCTCGCTGCGACCAAACTTCATCATTATGCGAGTACAGCATTTAGTGCCGAGTCACGTGAGTGGATGCGTCGCGCCTTCGTGCATGGAACATTCGATTTGATTGACTTGAAGCTGAAAGGCGACCTGTCGAACTTTCCCTTTAACAAAGCCGATCAGTCCGGAGTCTTCAGTCTTTCGGCACAATACTCCGACATGCTGATCGACTATGACTATGTTGAGCCTAACAAGCCTCAGTGGCCGGCTGTGCAGATTGATAAAGGCACCTTGCTACTCGACAAGCTTGCGCTTTCTGTTAAGAGTGATCAGGCAACGGTAAGCGGGGTCAAAGGACAACAAGTACGGATCAGTGAGCTCGAGTTGATTGCGCCAGACTTGTGGCTTAATCCAAACCTATTGATACGTGCCAATAGTCGCGGTTTTGCTCCGGATTATCTCGCTGTGCTTAGCCACACACCGATTGCTCACGAGATGAGTGCGACCCTTGAGTCACTCCATCTCAAAGGTGAGGCGACAATGTTGTTGTCGGTTGACTTCGATATGGATAAACATCTGGCGACCTCCGTTAAGGGAGAGATTAATGTCTCGGACATGTCAATCGCCCTGTCCAAAGAAGGTCTGCCCGTTGAGAAATTGAACGGAGTGATTCAATTTACTGAAGACCAAGTCATGGTCAAACAGATGCAGGGTGAAATGCTCGGCGGCCCCCTCTTGCTTAAGGGCGAGTGGGGACCTCATGTTCGCAATCTCACCCTAGAAGGCGCGCTCACCTCTGCTGCTTCGGAGAAATATCAAAGCTTCAGCAAATTACTCGCGGTGACGGGACGCACCACGTATCAAGCAGAAATGAAGGGTCGGGAGGATGGCGGGTTCGACGCGCAATTGAACTCCACACTTGAGGGTTTAACGCTCAAATTACCTGCCCCCTTGGGTAAAACGGCGGGCCAGAGACGACCACTTTCGGTGCGGTTCTTAAAAACCAATGGCGCTAAAGATCAAAGACAATCTCTCACTTTTTCTTATGGAAATTTGCTGAACGGGCAGTTTGAGCATGTTCCGGGGGCTCGCAGTCAGACTCATTTTTCACGTGGTTCAGTGGTGATGGGAGGTCCAGCGGTGCTTCCCGCGGCGGGCCTGAGCGTGAACTTGGGTTTTGGCGCGATCAATTGGTCAGACTGGAAAACGCTGACTGATCAGTGGACAGCTGCGCCGAACAATCAAACCAAAGACTCGACACCAGGGATTTTTCCGCCCCTACAGCAGCTTAGAGTCCGCTCTCCTGAGTTCATTTTCGCCGAACTGGCTTTACACGAGCTTGAACTGATGGTCAGCAGAACATCACCACAAAGGTGGGCGGCTCGACTTGAGTCGAGAGAAACGCAGGGGGTTGCAAATTGGTCGACAGGGCCGCGTGGTTTGTCGGGACCCGTTGTGGCCAAATTTTCCAAACTAAAAGTTGGTACCGAAGGTACTGCCAATGACGAGCCGCCTAAAACTGAAGTGATCGACGATCAGCAGTGGTCGTCAATGCCTGCCATCGATTTAACCGTCGATGACTTCACATTGTTTGGCAGTCGGCTGGGTTCGTTACATCTTGTGGGTGAGAACATACAGAACGGTGCGCAGTGGTCAATCAAGGAACTAGAGCTCAGTAATCCCCACGCAAAGATGAGCGCCAAAGGAACTTGGCAACTTAAAGGACCTCAGCGTGGTGTGAGCTTAGATGCCGAGATTGCGATTACAGATCTAGGCAAACTCTCTGATCAAATGGGTCACGTTAACCGCGTTTATCAAGGGTCGGGCACAGTCAGCGGGAAAATTAATTGGCTCAATTTCCCCTGGGTATATACCTACGTTGGTTTGCAAGGGCAGGTCAATGTTGATTTGAAAAACGGCGTCTTTCAGCATGTTGACTCGCGAAGTGCCCGTCTGCTTGAGGTGCTTTCCTTGCAGTCTCTTCAGCGAATTTTAAGTTTTAACTTTCGAACGGGCGACGAGTTCAAAGATGGGTTTCCCTGGAATACGATCAAGGGCGATTTTGTCATTAATAATGGATTGGTCACGACCAAGGATCTTGTGGTGCGCAGCCCAATCGCTCGTATCGCTCTGGTCGGTGGTTCAGATTTAAACAAAAAGACTTGGGATATGGACGCAGATGTGCGACCAATACTTGATATGAGCGGCGCCGCAGTCGCGACAGCTTTTGTGGTGAATCCGATTGCTGGCTTAAGCGCGCTCGTGTCACAGTTTTTGTTGCGTAATCCGATCGAACGCGCGATGAGTGCAAAATATCGCGTGAAAGGCCCATGGGATGAGCCGGTACTTGAACCTATTGGGGAGCCGACGCCGGTCCCCATGCCAAATGATATCGGTAACTAACTTTACTTTTTCATCATGTCAAAGAACTCAGCGTTGTTCTTAGTCGAACGCATTTTGTCCATGATGAACTCCATTGCTTCAACTTCATCCATATCGTGGATGAATTTACGCAATACCCAGACTTTCTGTAGCAAATCTGGTTTGATGAGCAGCTCTTCGCGACGTGTTCCGGACTTGTTGAGATTGATCGCCGGATAGACGCGCTTTTCTGCTAAGCGGCGCTCGAGGTGAATCTCTGAGTTACCGGTACCCTTGAATTCTTCGTAAATCACTTCGTCCATCCGGCTGCCGGTCTCAATCAATGCCGTGCCAATAATGGTCAGTGAGCCACCTTCTTCGAGGTTACGCGCTGCGCCGAAAAAGCGCTTAGGACGCTGCAGTGCGTTGGCATCAACACCGCCTGTCAACACTTTGCCGGACGCTGGAACCACAGTATTGTAGGCGCGAGCCAGACGCGTAATCGAGTCGAGCAAAATGACAACGTCTTTTTTCATTTCAACCAGACGTTTGGCACGCTCAATCACCATCTCGGCGACCTGTACGTGAC
>JAURZO010000179.1 GCA_030653405.1 Zwartia sp.
TCGCAAAGTTCGCCGCGTTCGTTTAAAAAAATCAGATCAAAATAATCCGGGTGTTGTGCCAGCCATTGGGTGGTGGCATCGTACCAAGGGCGATAGGTCGTTTTGTGTTGTAAATAATATTCATGACTATCCAACCGTAGGTCGGTCAGCGCGATCAATGGTGTGCCCCCGAGCTCAGGAAGTGCCGCTGTCACAATCGAGAGCTGACCTTCAGGACTCAAGAGTAAACGGACACGCGTCGCCGTGTGACCTGCGCACGCAGGTGCCCCGTCACGGTTCGCATTGATCGAAGGCTGGCTTGAGTCACGCGTGCTGATCAGGGCATTCTTAATCGCTGTGATCACCACCTCATCGCCCGGATACACATAGTTCAGTGTTCGTGCTGATTGATGAAGACGACGTAAATGATAAGGCAGCAGCGCGATGTGACCTCGCGCGTCTGCTTTCATTGTTTCGATCAGATTTGGCTTTGAGGTGTCTTTCATGATCAGCTTACTGTCTTGAGGATGCGTGCTTTCCAATGGCATTCATCCCATTCTTGTTCGGGATCTGAGTCGTAGACGATGCCTCCGCCCACATGATAGCGACCAGAACCGTCTTGGTTGAGTAACAAGGTGCGAATCGCCACGTTAAGGGAAAAATCCCCATTCGGTGCCAGCCAGCCCAGGCTGCCACAATAAATGCCGCGTGGTTCAGGTTCAGTTTCCTGGATTCTTTTCATGGCCGCAATTTTTGGTGCGCCAGTGATGGAACCGCAAGGAAATAGCGCGTGCAGGATCTGTTCCAGAGAAGTTTCATTCTCAATTTGTGCCTGTACTGTCGAGGTCATGGTCCAGACAGAAGGGTAACGCTCCAGCGAAAAGAGCGGTTCAGCCCGGACCGTTCCCGGCAAGGCGAGTCGCCCCAGATCGTTCCTTAACAAGTCGACGATCATGAGATTTTCCGCACGATTTTTTTCGCTGGCATGGAGGGTTTCACCGAGTCTCTGATCAACCACGGGATTGTTTGATCTGGGCGCCGTGCCTTTCATCGGTCGCGTGATCAGCGTATTGCCTGTGCGTTGTAAAAACAGCTCGGGCGAGAATGACAAGATATTTCTACCTTCGTCCTCAATATATGCGGCATGGCTCACGGGGTGACGGGCTGCGATGTTTCGGTAAAGTTGCGCGGGGTCACCCTCAGTGCGCACATGAAGAGGAAAGGTCGAATTGATCTGGTAGACCTCGCCTTGCGCAATCCATGCGCGAATCTGCTCAATGCGCGCGATATAGTTTTGCTTGGATAGTGCAGGTTCAACGGACGTAATGTGAGCGTCCGCGCCCGTCGCCCCTTCTGAATCGTCTGCGGCCCAGGGTATTTCCTCCCGCATGTGCTCAAAGACAAGCGCAGTCAGTCGAGGAGAGTTGTCTGTCGGGGTCAATGTCAGTGCAGGCTCCAGCCACTCACCGAGTTCATATTCGAGTAGTAGCGCGACCCAGTATCCATGTCGACCTGCCTGTTCGATCTGCTTAAACGCATGAGGGAGTTCGGACGCGCTACGCGCCACAACACGCTCGCGCAATCCCGTCAGGACGCGAGCATGCTGTGTCAGACGATCCTCAAAACGACAGTGACTCATGTACGATTCAAAAACTCTTTTAATACTTCGCCGGTATGCGATTGTTGGCGAGCAGCCACAACTTGCTCCGGCGTACCTTCGATCACAAGCTGACCGCCACCTGAGCCACCTTCAGGACCCAAATCCAGCAGCCAATCGGCTTCGGCGATGATATCCAGATTGTGCTCAATCACCACAACAGTATTGCCTGCTTCGACCAGTCGGTGCAGGACGCGAATCAACTTTTCGACATCGGCCATCGACAAACCGACGGTTGGCTCATCCAGGACATAAAGTGTGTGTGGCAAGCGTGAGGCACGACCCGTCGTGATCACGCCTTCTGTCATTCTCGCTTTAGCGAGTTCAGTGACGAGTTTGATCCGCTGTGCCTCCCCTCCTGAAAGCGTGGGGGACGGTTGTCCGAGCGTCAGATAGCCCAAGCCGACATCTTGCATCAACTGAAGAGGATGTCGGACACGAGGATGGGCCGCGAAATACTCGATCGCATCATCGACCTCCATCGATAACACTTGGCCTGCATGTTTTTCACGCATGCGCACGGCAAGCGTGTCCGTGTTGAAACGCGCACCATTGCAGGCATCGCATGGCACTTTCACATCGGGTAGGAAACTCATTTCAAGCGTACGCATTCCCTGACCTTCGCAGATGGGGCAGCGCCCGTCGCCGGTATTAAAGGAGAAGCGGCCCGCGCCCCAGCCACGAATCCGCGCTTCGTTGGTGTCGGCGAATTGTTTGCGGACATCATCCCAAAAGCCGATGTAGGTCGCAGGGCATGAGCGAGGCGTTTTGCCAATCGGCGTCTGATCGACTTCGAGGACGCGATCCAATACCTCCCAGCCTGTGATGTCGTCGCAGCCATACCAAGGCTGGGCGCCACGCGCCGCGATGGCCGCAGATAAATTGTCCAATAGAACTTCACGCGCCAACGTCGACTTTCCCGAACCCGAGACGCCGGTCACGACACTCAGCCTGCCGATTGGAAAATGTGCGGTCACATGTCGTAGGTTATGCAGCGAGGCGCCCTTGACCGTGATCATCGGCGTGTCTTTGGCAATCGGGCGGCGTGGTTGTAGTGGATGAGAAAGAGGGTGACGGAGATAATGTCCGGTTGTTGACTCAGGCGCATCCATCAGATCCTGCAAAGTACCTTGCGCCACCACACGACCACCTCGTACGCCGGCTCCAGGACCGATATCGATCACATGTTCGGCACGTCGGATGGTATCGTCATCGTGCTCCACCACCACAAGCGTGTTACCGTTTTTTTCAAGCTTGGAGAGTGCGCCCAGCAAGATGCGGTTGTCACGCGGGTGCAGACCAATGGTGGGTTCGTCCAATACATAGCAGACGCCTTGCATGTTCGAGCCAAGTTGCGCGGCCAGTCGGATGCGTTGTGCTTCTCCACCTGAGAGTGTGGGGGCGGCACGATCCAAGGCCAAGTAACCGAGACCGACTTCTTGCATGAATTGCAAGCGACCGCGGATTTCGCTCAAAATATCGCGTGCGATTTCGGCATCGCGTCCGCGCAGCACAAGTCCTGTAAAAAAAGTATGGGCATCGGAGACTGGCAGGGAAGCGAGTTCTGCGATGGACTTGTCTCGCCAGAGTACCGCACGCGCGATCGGATTAAGGCGTGCGCCGTGACAGCTTGTGCATGTTTGTGTTTCGCCCTCGTAGGAGGCGTTCCACGCCGACTCTTCACCGGTTTGTTCGCCATCGAAGCCTTGCAGTTGCAGGCCCGTTCCAAAGCAGCCCTGACACCAGCCATGCTTTGAGTTGTAAGAGAACATGCGCGGATCTGGCTCCGGAAAGCTGGTGCCGCAACTTGGACACGCACGTTTGACTGAAAAATGTGTTTGATCGAGATCCGCCGTCATGTCGACCTCGAGTTTCCCAAGCGGCCACACCACGCTCATGACACCCTGGCCGTGCTCGAGTGCGCTGCGAACGGCTTCACGCAAGGTGGCCTCGTCATTTTCGCTGACCAACACATCCGCGACGGGTAACTCAATCGTGTGTTCTTTATAACGATCCAGACGCGGCCATTTCGCGGTGGTGATAAATTCATTATCCACACGCAAATGCGTGAAGCCTTTGCCAGAAGCCCATTTGGCCAGATCGGTGTAAAAGCCTTTACGTGCGGTCACAAGCGGTGCCATGATGCCGATACGATGTCCTTTGAGATCGCGCATGATCCGAGC
Source organism: Zwartia sp. (assembly GCA_030653405.1). Lineage (GTDB taxonomy): Bacteria > Pseudomonadota > Gammaproteobacteria > Burkholderiales > Burkholderiaceae_B > Zwartia. The sequence continues at coordinate 3,820 of JAURZO010000179.1, forward strand.
GACGATTTGATCGGCACTTTGCGGCTCCACACTCACCTGACACGTCGGGCACATTTGTGTGCCGAGCTTCATATACATCAGGCGGAGAAAGTGATGGATCTCGGTCATGGTCGCGACGGTCGACTTGCGACCACCGCGGCTGGTGCGCTGTTCAATCGCGACAGTGGGAGGGATCCCGAAAATGGCATCAACATCGGGTTTGCCCGCAGGCTGCACAATCGCGCGTGCGTATGCATTGAGCGACTCAAGGTAGCGTCGCTGTCCTTCGTTAAACAAAATATCGAAAGCCAGCGTGGATTTTCCCGAGCCGGACACGCCCGTGATGACAGTGAACTTGTCATGCGGAATGCTGACGCTAATATTTTTCAGATTGTGTTCACGCGCGTGCAGGATATCAATACTGTTGGCGCGACGTCGTTCTTTCAACACGGTTTGTAAAGCACGTCCCGGGCCCTCAGAAGCCGTTAGGCCGGCAGTGTTTTGCCCTGTGGAAGTCATGCCAGAACCACTCGCGCCAATCGCATCTGGCGTCATGGCCACCGCGTATTCACGCAAGGCGGCGCCAGTGTGTGACCGTGGGTTTGCCATGACTGTTTCGGGGCTACCCGAGACGAGCACTTCACCACCCGCATCGCCACCCTCTGGACCTAAATCGATCACCCAGTCTGCAGCGCGAATCACATCCAGATTGTGCTCGATAATGAGTAGAGTATGACCTGCACCAAGGAGCTTGCGAAACGCGCGCATCAATCGCGCGACATCGTCAAAATGCAGACCTGTGGTGGGTTCATCGAATAAAAACAAGCTGCCTTTTTTGGCGACTTTGGCGGTCGAGATGCCGCTGCGCGCGGCTTCGGCCAGATGTCCGGCCAATTTAAGTCGTTGCGCTTCTCCACCCGAAAGTGTGGGGACAGGCTGGCCGAGCTTGACATACTCCAGGCCAACATCGGCCAGGGGGGCCAGACCGAGTTGCACATCCCGCAAACCTTTGAAAAACTCCAACGCCTCGGACACCGTCATGTCCAGCACACCGTCAATCGACGCCTTTCGTCCCAGATGTTCAATCTGAACTTCACGTACTTCGGGGCGGAAGCGCTTACCGTCACAATCTGGGCAGCGAATATACACGTCCGACAAGAACTGCATTTCTACGTGTTCAAAACCTGTGCCTCCACAAGTTGGGCAGCGGCCGTCCCCACTGTTAAAGCTAAACGTGCCGGGTGTGTAGCCGCGTTCACGGGCCACCGGTGCCTGAGCGAACAGTTTTCGAATCGGATCAAACGCGCCGACATAACTCGCTGGATTCGACCGCGCTGTTTTACCAATCTGCGTCTGATCGACCATCACGACATCGGCGAGTTGCTCTGCGCCCAGAATGCGATCAAACGGACCGGGAGACTCTGTAGGCTTGCCCATGATCTTTAACAGGCCCGGGTACAGCACATCTTGAATGAGTGTTGACTTGCCAGAGCCCGAGACGCCGGTGACGCACACGAGTCGACCGAGAGGGATCTCGATGGACACGTTCTTCAGGTTGTTCGCCATGACGCCTTCGAGTAGCAAGCGCGGCGTGTTGTCCGAGACCGCGAGGGGACGCGGTGCCTCAACTTTCAGTCGTCCACCCATATACTGACCAGTGAGCGTGCTGGCATCTTTGAGCGCAGCGGGTGTGCCGTCAAAAACGATCTGACCCCCGCGCTCACCGGGTCCTGGGCCCACGTCGATCACGCGATCGGCTGCGATCATGACCTGTGGATCGTGCTCAACAACAACCAAGGTGTTGCCCGCATCACGCAGTCGGTGCATGACCTCGACGACGCGATGAATATCTCGCGGGTGTAGTCCAATCGAGGGCTCGTCGAGCACGAATAGTGTGTTGACCAAGGACGTGCCAAGTGCCGTCGTCAGGTTGATGCGTTGTACTTCACCCCCTGAGAGCGTGCGACTCTGTCGGTCGAGGGTGAGGTAGCCTAGACCGACGTCACATAAAAATTTAAGTCTGGCGCGGACTTCGGTCAGCACCAAGTCCATGGCAGCATCCATCGCGCCCGGGAACGTCAACTGATCGGCGAAATCGCGCAGTTGAGTGATCGGGGTGAGCATCAGATCTCGTACCGACTTTCCCTGGATGCGCCACAGTAAGGCGTCCGGTTTCAGTCTTGCCCCTTTGCAGGTGGGGCAAGGGGTGTAGCTGCGGTATTTCGAGAGCAAGACGCGCACGTGCATCTTGTAAGACTTGGTTTCCAACCAGTCAAAAAAACGTTGCACGCCGTACCACTGGGTTTTCCAGGCTTGGTTGCCGCCTTTCCAGAGCGGGTCGCCATGCAGCACCCATTCCTGGTGTTCGGGAGGCAGGTATTTCCATGGCGTGTTGATCGAGACATTGGCACGCTTGGCGTACTTTTCCATTTCGACCTGACATTCTTTGTAGCTCGGTGTCGTCCACGGCTTGATGGCGCCGCCTTCCAGCGTTTTATTTTCGTCTGGGATGACAAGACCGAAGTCGATGCCGATGACGCGGCCAAAGCCTCGACAAGCCTCACACGCGCCGAGGGGGGAGTTGAACGAAAAAGTGCTCGGCAGAGGATCGCCATAGCTGATATTGCAATCTGCACAATGCAGTTTGTCGCTGAATTTCCAGACAGCCGTGTCTGCGCCATCCTCGTCGACCGCATGCACGGACATCAGGCCGTTGCCCATCTTGAGGGCAATATCAAAAGCCTCCATAACGCGCGATTGTTCAGCAGTGGAGAAGCGGAATCTGTCCTGCACCACGCGCAACGTGCGCAGCAGGGGGGATAGGCTCGTCGACTTCTTTTTGCCTGCTTTGGCGGGAGTCGCGGCTTTTGCTGGCGCATCACTCACGCCAGCGGACTGAAAGGGATTTTCATCCGCATGCACACGTGTGTAGCCTTGCTGTTCGAGAAAGCCGCGCACCTCCTCTTCACTGAAGTTCAATGGAACTTGCACAGGAAAGGTGATCACCAGGCGCGGATCAGCCGCATTGGCCGCACGCGCCTTGACGGCTGCAAAAATGGAGGTTGTGCTGTCTCGGCAGACTGCCTGACCACAGCCGCGACACATCAACTGCGCACCACGGGCGAAAAGCAGCTTCAGATGATCGTTGAGTTCAGTCATGGTGCCGACCGTACTGCGTGAACTGCGCACGGGGTTAGTCTGATCGATCGCGATCGCGGGCAAAATACCCTCGATGCGGTCCACGACCGGTTTGTCCATCCGGTCCAGGAATTGCCGCGCATAAGGCGAAAAAGTCTCGACGTAGCGTCGCTGACCCTCAGCGTAAAGCGTGTCAAAGGCTAATGAGCTTTTACCTGAGCCACTCACACCTGTGATCACGGTCAATTCGCCCGTATTCAGTGTCAGATCCAGATTTTTGAGGTTGTTCTGGCGCGCGCCAGTAATGCGTATCGTAGGGTTCATACTGCAATCATAGAGCGGCGGCTAGGGGGCGGCGTAGAAAACCAGACGAATACTCTGGCCGGATATAGGGTAATATACGAGGTTCGTTACCGGAGAATTGCTATGGCTTCAGAAACAAAACGTACGCGCCGCAACACACTCGAGCGCCGTTGCTTGGGCAAGGCCTTTAAGCGCCTGTTCGTCAACGCGCCAAAAGGCGTGTTCAAAATGCTGGAAAAAGTCAAGAAAGCCTAAGTCCTGGCAATCTGACCGCTTAAGCTTCATCGCTTTTGCCGCATTTGAGTGATTGAATCAAGTATGAGGTTGCAAACCTAACAGTTTGCAACCTTTTTACTTTTTAACCCTCTGTTTTTACAGACTTTTATCCCCTCCCATCTTTTCCTGTCCCTCATCTGCACTTCGCCCGACTGTTATCTTTTGCCACCGCGCGCATCCCCCACACTCGTATATCATTGGGCGCACAAATAAAATCAGGAGAAAAGCATGAGTGGGAAGAAACGTTGGGTCAACCGCCCAGAAGGATCGACTTGGGGTGATTTTGGTGAGGATGACCAGCGTGGTCGCATCAATTTACTCACTTCCGAGAAACTCAAACAAGGCATCGCCGAGGTCAAGGAGTTTCAGCCGTTTTGCTTGAGCTTGCCACTGGATTTGCCGGGCGGGAACTTGCTCAATCCCAGAAGATTTCCACCCGTCATCCGTCCGACCCTACGCGGCGACCGTCCCAATATGAATTACGGTCTGTTTCGCGACAACGATCAGCAGACCGATGTGATCAGTGACGATCTGGTGGTGATGCACCTTCAGTACTCCACGCAATGGGATAGCCTGGCGCACGTGGGCTCCCGATTTGACGCCAATGGTGATGGGATCCCGGAGTCGGTCTATTACAACGGCTACCGTGCTGGCGAACACATCATTGGACCTACCGACGGCAAGGACGCGGGTGTACCAGGACCTGGTGAAAATAAATCCACCTCTAACGCGATGGCGCTCGGGATCCAAAATATGGCCGAGTCCTGCGTGCAGGGCCGGGGCGTGATGATCGACTTCCACGCTCACTTTGGTAACAAGCGCGAAATCATTGGCTACGACACGCTGATGCGCGTCATGGAGCAGGATAAAGTCGAGGTCGAACCAGGTGACATGGTATGTCTGCACACAGGCTTTGCCCAAATGCTGATGGACATGAAAGGTAATCCGGATTTGCACACGCTGGAGACGAGCTGTGCCGCACTTGACGGACGTGATCAGAAATTGCTGAAGTGGATCACTGACAGCCAGCTCGTCGTGCTGATGGCCGATAACTATGCAGTAGAAACCTATCCCGCCACAAGCCACGTCGGTTGCTGTGCGACACTGCCTTTGCATGAACACTGTTTATTCAAGTTGGGCGTGCATTTGGGCGAGATGTTTTATCTCACACCTTTGGCCCAGTGGTTGCGCAAACATGGTCGTAACCGCTGCTTGTTGACGGCTCCTCCATTGCGTCTGCCTGGCGCTGTCGGTTCACCCGCTACAGCAGT
>JAURZO010000200.1 GCA_030653405.1 Zwartia sp.
ATAAATTTTTTTCTAATAAGTTTCAGCCTGAGATCCATCCAGACACTTTTGCTCGGACGTTTTTGCTTTACGATATCGGTATGCTTGAAGATCTAGATCACCTATCCGCACGTTTGGCGAAACTGCTTGCCTATACACAGCAATTATTTGCTGATCAAACGGCCCTGCAGGCACGTTTGTCTCAAGTTGAGGCTGAACGCGACATGTTGCGCGCAACGCTAGACCAGCAGGGTTCACAAACAAAGGCGCTCAGCCGACAGGCTGAAACAGCTGCCTCTGAGCGCGCTGTGCTGCAGGGCTCTTTAGATCTCTTTAAACAAGAGCACAATGCCCTCCAGGCACAGCTCGCTTCTAAAGACAAAGAGGTGTTGGCCTTGCGTGATGTGACGACCCAAGCGTGTCAGCGCATTGATGCGGTGCTTGAGCGCTTGCCCGGTGCTGCGCCGGCCGAGGAGAAGCCATGATGGAACGCGTCGATATTTCAATATTAGGGCGCGATTACTCGCTTGCATGCCCGCCTGAGGAAAAACAGGCCTTATCGGACGCAGCTCAGCACGTGAGTCAACTCGCCGGCAGGATTCAGGGCACAGGCAAAGTATCCGGCAATGAGCGGATCGCGGTAATGGCTGCGATACAGATTGCAGTTGAGTTGCTTTCCATGCGCGCACCCGACGGTCCCTTGGGTGGCTTGGCGGTTGGCGACTTCAAGCGTAGAATTGACGACATGAATGCAATGCTTGATGAGGCGCTTGCGACTGTGGTGCCTAACCGCTCTCCAAAGCCTCGTTAAGAGTAAAGTTTGTCCCTGCTGTGTTCGAGACTAGGCCATATATTCTCTGAACCAATGCTATTGGCATATTCAGGCTGCGGGATTGCTCGATGGGTACGCACATCTCTAGTCAGATGCGCTCAAAATCAAGCACAACGTGGCCGACTTGAACCTTAGGTTCGAGATGCCGGCCTTGACGGCACGAGCGGGGCATTTATGTAAAAAGCCTGCCAAGAAATTGGCAGGCTTTTTTTGTGAATGCCTGATAGAACTTTTTAATTTTTCTTTGCATGCTTGATTTGCAATCAGCAGTATTAGGCTCTTTCGCTTTTAATAGGCCTCTTACCAAGACATATTGACACCAGCCGGACTCAGCGAGAGGGTGGATAAGTGAGGTTATTTTTTTTAGCCCACACAAAGAGCCCCAGCCCAACCGCTATCATTGGCAGAGACAGCCACTGCCCCATCGTCAGACCTGCTGCCAGTAGCCCCAGAAAGTTATCTGGCTCCCGCGCGAATTCTGCTAAAAAGCGGAAAAATCCGTAGCCCATTAAAAAAACTGCAGTGACCTGACCCATAGGGCGAGGTTTATGCGCGAACCACCACACCAGTACAAATAATGCCAGACCTTCCAGACCAAGCTGATAAAGCTGGGAGGGATGTCTGGCCAAGCCGTCGCCACTTTGCGGAAAGACCATTGCCCACGGTAGAGTGCTTGTTCTACCCCATAACTCCCCGTTGATGAAATTGCCTAATCGCCCCGTCGCAAGCCCCAGAGGAATTAATGTGCTGACGAAGTCGCCAACAGCCAAAAGGGGATAGCCTCTGCTCCGCGCGAGCCAAACGATCATCAGGACGACCCCCAGCAGGCCCCCATGAAAGGACATGCCGCCTTCCCAAAGGTAAAAGACCTCCAGAGGATGCGCCAAGTAGTAAGCGGGCTTGTAGAAAAGGACATAGCCGAGTCGACCACCAGCGACGACCGCCAGCACGCCGTAAAAAATCAAATCTTCGAGGTCGCGCAGCGTTAGCGTTGTTTTATGGTGCTTGATTCGCCAACGACCAAGCAGCCAGGCTGAACCGAATGCAACCAGATACATCAGTCCGTACCAATGAATGGCAACCGGTCCAAGACGAAGGGCAATCGGGTCGATATTTGGAAATTGCAGCATCATGCGCCTTCAAGCAAAAGATGTCCGATAATAACCGCTGGCAACTTCACCAACAGGTATTCATTCATGGCAAACAACGACCGCTCCAAAAATATTACCGAAGGCGTCACGCGCGCTCCAAACCGTTCCATGTATTACGGAATGGGCTACAAAGAAACCGATTTTGCAAATCCGATGATTGGCGTAGCAAACGGTCATTCGACCATTACGCCTTGCAACAGCGGCCTGCAGCCCCTGGTAGATGCCGCGATCACTGCAATTCGCGAATCCAAGGCGAACCCACAAGTATTCGGTGTTCCCACTATTTCAGATGGGATGTCGATGGGTACAGAGGGGATGAAATATTCGCTCGTCTCGCGCGAAGTGATTGCTGACTGTATCGAAACTGCGGTGCAAGGCCAGTGGATGGATGGCGTGGTAGTGGTAGGAGGTTGTGACAAAAATATGCCCGGTGGCATGATCGGTATGGCGCGTATCAACGTGCCCGGCATCTATGTCTACGGCGGCACCATTAAGCCAGGCTCTTATAAAGGTCGCGATTTGAATATCGTGTCCGTGTTCGAGGCAGTGGGCGAGTTCACCATGGGCCGTATGAGCACAGAAGACTTTAAGGCGATTGAGCAGAAGTCGATTCCTGGCTCCGGTTCTTGCGGCGGTATGTATACCGCGAACACCATGAGCTCGTCTTTTGAAGCGATGGGGATGGCCCTGCCTTATTCGAGCACTCTGGCCAACGAAGATGGCGAAGCGGTCACGATGGCCGCAGAGGCGGCTCGTGTATTGGTCGATGCTGTACGTCATGGCCGCAAACCACGTGACATCATTACGCGCAAGTCGATTGAAAATGCAGTCGCCGTGATTATGGCGATCGGTGGTTCAACCAATGCTGTGTTGCATTTCCTTGCAATTGCGCATGCCGCAGAAGTGCCATGGACGATCGATGATTTTGAAACCGTACGTAAGCGCGTGCCCGTATTGTGTGACTTGAAGCCCTCCGGACAGTTCCTGACGGTCGATCTGCACCGTGCCGGCGGCATTCCACAAGTCATGAAGATTTTGTTGAATGCAGGTCTTTTGCATGGCGACTGTATGACGATTAGTGGCAAGACAGTTGCTGAGGTGCTCAAAGACGTACCAGATCAGCCGCCTGCCGGCCAAAATGTCATCCGCACCATTCCAAATGCGATGTATGCGCAAGGGCATTTGGCTATTTTAAAGGGCAATTTGTCGCCAGAGGGCGCTGTGGCCAAGATTACAGGCCTTAAAAACCCCGTTATTACAGGGCCTGCGCGCGTCTTCAACTCAGAAGATGATGCGATGGCCGCCATCATGGCTCGAAAAATTCAACATGGCGATGTCGTCGTGATTCGGTATGAGGGCCCCAAAGGAGGCCCAGGTATGCGTGAAATGTTGGCGCCAACGTCCGCGCTTGTCGGCCAGGGCTTAGGAGAGACCGTCGGTCTGATTACCGATGGCCGTTTTTCAGGCGGTACCTGGGGGATGGTGGTGGGTCACGTTGCACCTGAGGCCTATGCGGGTGGATTGATCGGATTGGTAGAGGAAGGAGACTCCATCACGATCGACGCGCACAAACAGCTGCTGCAGCTCAATGTGCCGGACGCGGATATCGAAAAGCGCCGCAAGCTTTGGAAGCAACCCGAGCCACGTTATACGCGTGGTGTTTTGGCCAAGTTTGGTCGGTTGGCCAGTTCAGCAAGCCGGGGAGCGGTGACAGATGCATTTGAAGGGTAGCTTGGTAGGTGTGATGCTGTTTGAGCGAGCTGCGCAGGCAGCTCGGGTCACATTATTTGCGGCGATGGCCTTTGGTGCTGGTCAGGCGTTCGCGCAGGTATCTCTGCCCGCCTCAGGTATGGCTTCCACAGCTGCGTCGACTGAGGGAGCCGTCGCAGCATCGGTTGTATCGGCGGCTTCCTCTTCGAACTCCTCTGTGACGTCTTCTGTTGTAGCGTCTGCTGCCACGTCCGAGCGTCCCCCACCGATGACGACAGCTGAAGGGCTAGCTCTGGCGCGAGCCAAAGCTTGTCTGGGCTGCCATCAAGTGGATAGTAAAAGAGTAGGGCCCGCTTTTTCTGCAATTGCAGAGCGCAGAGCCGAGCAAGAGGGTGCGGTGGCTTATCTGAGTCATGTCATCCGTAAAGGAGGTCGCGGCCAGTGGGGGGCGGTGCCCATGCCGGGTCAGTCTGTGAGTGAACAAGATGCGCAGAGGCTTGCGCAATGGATCATCAGCTTAAGGAAGTCGCCGTGAACAACACAAATTTTTCTAACTCAATCGGTCAGCAAGCGACCGCCTCTTTGACGGGTCATTCGGAGGTCGCTGTATTGGGTGGCGGATGTTTCTGGTGCACCGAGGCTGTCTTCAAGGCGCTAAAGGGTGTGTCAGCCGTTCAGTCGGGCTATTGTGGTGGCACAGTTGATCACCCAACCTACGAGCAGGTCTGTGACAAGCAAACAGGTCACATCGAGGTCGTCAAAATAGACTTTGACGACAAGGTTATCGGTTTCGAAGAGCTATTAGAAGTATTTTTTGCGACCCATAACCCGACAACACCTGGAAGACAGGGTAATGATGTGGGTCCGCAATACGAATCAGCCATTTTTTATCAGAACGAGCACCAGCATGAAGTTGCTCGGCAATATATCTCTGATCTTGAGGCGTCTGGTACCTTTGATGCGCCAATATGCACAGAGCTGCGGCCTGCAGCGACATTTTGGCCGGCAGAGCACTATCACGCTGATTATTTTTCTCTACATCCAGAGCAGGGTTATTGCCAAATGGTGATCGCACCTAAAGTTTCAAAATTCCGGAAGCAGTTTTCTAATAAATTAGTTAAATAATCGACATAATTTCGGCTGTACGCCCAAAAGTGCATAAGTAGTTGTGCTATAGTAGCGGGCTTGGTTCGAAACATCTGCAAAAGCAGTGAATGAGAACCGAGCCGCGGTAAATAGCGGTGAGTCGTTAGGAGTAATTTGTAGTG
>JAURZO010000201.1 GCA_030653405.1 Zwartia sp.
TCGGGTAGCGGGACCTAGTTCTTTGGGAGGGGGGAGAGGATGAGCGAGGTAGGTCGATTGCCTCCGACCCCCCCAGCGAATGGAGAATGGGCAAGTCCATGTGCTCCCCGTAGTCTGAACGCTATTCCATCAGCGCGTCCAAGGAGGCCACAATCGTGGATTCACAACATAAAAAATCTGTCATGGTGCTGACCTCCAGCACCTTTGCTTTCACCATTTGTTTTGCAGTCTGGATGATGTTTGCCGTAATCGGCATTCCAATCAAACAGCAACTCGACCTCAGCGAAACACAGTTTGGATTACTTGCGGCGATGCCAGTGCTGACGGGATCCCTGATCCGCGTCCCCCTGGGCTTATGGACAGACCGCTTCGGTGGAAGAATCGTCTTTTTCCTCCTGATGCTGAGTACCGTCATCCCAATATGGATGATGTCCTATGCCACGCAATACTGGCATTTTTTAGTAATCGGCATGTTTGTTGGGCTCGCCGGCGGCTCGTTCTCGGTAGGAACACCTTACGTTGCGAGATGGTTTCCAAAAAACCGTCAAGGCCTTGCGATGGGAATTTTTGGTGCCGGTAATTCCGGCTCGGCATTGACTAAATTTGTGGCGCCTGTATTGATCGTCATGGCAGGTGGCTCGTGGACGATTGTGCCGAAAGTCTACTCCGTCGCCATGCTGATCACCGCACTGCTCTTCTGGATGTTCTCGTCGACGAATCCCGCCCACAATGCTTCGAAATCGGTGGGGCTTAAAGAGCAACTTAAGATGCTCAAAGATCCAAGAGTGTGGCGCTACTGCCAGTATTACTCGGTTGTGTTTGGCGGCTATGTCGCCCTGGCGCTGTGGATGACGAAGTATTACGTAGGGGAATACGGATTCAGCATTCAAACCGCTGCGCTATTGGCAGCATGCTTTTCGTTGCCAGGTGGTGTGTTGCGTGCAGCAGGCGGCTGGATCTCAGATAAATACGGCGCCTATCAAACGACTTGGTGGGTCATGTGGGTGTGCTGGGTCGCTTTCTTTTTATTGAGCTATCCCCAGACAGACTTTACCGTACTCACCGTCAATGGTCCTCAGACCTTCCGCATCGCATTATCACCCACGGTCTTCACGATCCTTCTATTTGTCGTCGGTATTGCAACGGCGATTGGAAAGGCTTCTGTCTTTAAATTCATCTCGGATGATTTTGGCCACAACATCGGCGCGGTCTCTGGTGTGGTCGGTCTGGCGGGAGGACTAGGAGGTTTCATTCTGCCCATCATGTTTGGTGCTCTGGTCGACATCACTGGTGTGCGTTCTTCGAGCTTCATGCTTTTGTACGGAACAGTTTGTATCTCACTGATATGGATGCACTTCAGTTTCAGACGTGAAACGGTGGCGAAAGGACAAGCCGCACTTGCAACACAAACTTAACGCTATTTATGACCATTTTCCCCGGCAGATGACCTCCCTTCCGGGCACATCTGCCAACACTTGGAGTTATTCATCATGTCCTCACATTACGTGCTCAAGCGCTGGGAGCCGGAACAACCTGAGTTCTGGAAGTCAGAAGGCAAGCGGATCGCCAATCGAAATTTGCTGATTTCTATTCCCGCACTCATGCTTGCATTCAGTGTATGGATGTTGTGGTCAGTCGTGGTCGTTAATCTTAATAAGGCCGGGTTTAGTTTTTCAAAGAATCAAATGTTCTGGCTCACCGCGCTGCCAGCGCTTTCGGGTGCAACACTCAGAATTTTTTACTCATTCTTGGTACCCATCTTCGGCGGGCGCAGATGGACTGCGATCTCAACGGCGAGCTTGTTGATTCCCGCTCTAGGAATGGGATTTGCCTTACGCGACACGAGCACGAGCTACCCGACATTACTAATGCTCGCGCTACTCTGCGGCCTCGGGGGTGGCAATTTCAGCTCATCCATGTCAAATATCAGTTTTTTCTTTCCTAAGTCTCAAAAGGGACTCGCAACTGGGCTCAACGCGGGAGTCGGTAATCTAGGCGTATCTGTAGTCCAGTTCGTGGCCCCATTGGCGATCTCCTTAAGTATCTTTGGTGCGCTGGGAGGAGACGGTCACAGCTACATCACCCCGTCCGGTACGACTCAGACAATCTGGTTGCAAAACGCCGGTTTTGTCTGGGTGCCTTTTATCTTGTTGGCGTCTCTTGCAGCATGGTTTGGGATGAACGACATTGCGGATGCCAAAGCATCTTTTGCCGATCAGGCTGTGATCTTTCGTCGTAAGCACAACTGGATTATGTGTTGGCTGTATTTGGGAACCTTTGGCTCATTCATCGGCTTTTCAGCAGGACTCGCCCTACTGACCCAATCACAGTTTCCCGACGTCAATCCAACCAAATATGCGTTTCTAGGGCCCTTAGTGGGTGCGGCAGTGCGTCCGGTTGGAGGGTGGGTGTCAGACAAGCTCGGTGGCGCGCGCGTCACCTTCTGGACCTTCCTGTTGATGATTTTTGCCGTGCTTGGGGTGATGTATTTCTTGCCAAGCGCTGGGCGCAGCGGTGATTTCCACGGCTTCCTGACGATGTTTATCGTTCTGTTCGCGCTGACCGGAATTGGCAATGGCTCAACCTTCAGAATGATCCCTGTGATCTTTTTGCAAGAGCGTCAACATGCTGCTGACAAGGATCCCGCCTCGCAGCGCCGGGCCACGCTTGATGGTGGCAAAGAAGCAGCTGCCGTGTTGGGATTTTCAGGCGCAGTCGGTGCATACGGAGGCTTTTTCATCCCCAAAAGCTTCGGTACCTCGATTGACCTGACCGGGACTCCGCATGCGGCGCTGACCGTATTTATCGTTTTTTACCTTAGCTGTCTGATCGTGACCTGGTGGTGCTATTCCCGTCGTCACGCACCCATGACTTGCTAGTGAATCGTCAGAGCCTAATCATAAAGAACTAGGTCTACCCCCCCAATGAACTGACTGCACTGTGCGTTTGGAGAATTGGCGACCCGCGGCTCAAACCGTAGGATGACGTCAAGGCTCGAGCCTCTCAGGGCAAGCAGAAATGGAGAAAGAGTAATGAGTCATTTTCTAGATCGTTTAACCCACTTTTCCTTGCCAAAGGAATCCTTCTCAGGCGACCATGGTCGTACGACAAACGAGGATCGTACGTGGGAGGATGCATACCGCAACCGCTGGGCACACGACAAGATCGTAAGAAGCACCCATGGCGTGAACTGCACCGGATCTTGTTCGTGGAAAATCTACGTCAAAGGCGGCATCGTGACTTGGGAGACGCAACAGACGGACTACCCGAGAACCCGCTGGGACATGCCCAATCACGAACCTCGGGGCTGCGCACGTGGCGCCTCCTACTCGTGGTATCTCTATAGCGCAAATCGTGTCAAACACCCGATGGTCAGAGGTCGTTTGCTTGAACGCTGGCGCACTGCTCTGAAAGTCGCCAAAACACCTGTCGATGCCTGGGCACTGATTGCGGATGATGACGTCGCAAGACGTGATTACCAGCAACTGCGCGGCATGGGTGGTTTTGTGCGCAGCACCTGGGACGAAGTCAACCAGTTGATTGCCAGCGCCAACGTCTACACCATTAAAAAGTATGGTCCGGACCGGATTATCGGCTTTTCACCCATTCCAGCCATGTCAATGGTCAGCTATGCAGCAGGCAGTCGATATCTTTCGCTGATTGGCGGCGTCTGCATGAGCTTTTACGATTGGTATTGCGACCTCCCCCCCTCAAGCCCACAGGTATGGGGCGAGCAGACTGACGTGCCCGAATCAGCAGATTGGTACAACAGTCATTACATCATCGCCTGGGGCTCCAATGTTCCCCAGACACGCACTCCCGATGCACACTTCTTTACTGAAGTCCGCTACAAGGGCACCAAAACAGTCGCGGTCACACCAGACTACTCTGAGGTCGCAAAACTCGCCGATCTTTGGCTGCACCCTAAGCAAGGTACTGATGCAGCGCTCGCGATGGCCATGGGACACGTTGTCTTAAAGGAGTTTTATTTTCCCGACGCAGGCAAAGTGCGCAGCCCCTATTTTGACAACTACGCGCGCCGCTACACAGATTTGCCATTATTGGTGATGCTCAAGGAAACAACACTCGCCGACGGCAGCGTCACGCTCACACCGGACCGCTACGTTCGCGCAAGTGACATCGATGGCGCCTTAAACCAAGACAACAATCCCGACTGGAAAACACTCGCGTTCGACACAAATGGAAAAGTGGTCTTGCCGAATGGCTCGATTGGCTTTAGATGGGGTGCTGAAGGTCGTGCAGATGAAGGCAAATGGAACCTTGAAGCCAAAGATGCACACACGGATACAGAAACGACACTCAAACTCTCTGTCATGGAGGACGGTGTGCAAGAACATGAGGTCGTACAAGTAGCCTTTCCCTACTTTGGTGGCAATACCACGCCACATTTCACAGACAACAAAACTACAAGTGAAATTAATCGTGCCAATGTCCCTGCAGTTAAGTTGCGTTTGCAAAACGGTCAAGAAGCTCTGGTGGCGACAGTGTTTGACCTGCAAGTCGCCCAATATGGTATTGATCGCGGTTTAGGTAGTGGCGCTAAAAGCTACGATGACAATACCGCATACACACCTGCATGGCAGGAAACTATTACAGGCGTTCCGCGTCATCAAGTGATCACTGTCGCGAGAGAGTTCGCCGACAATGCGCACAAGACTGAAGGACGCTCGATGGTCAACATTTGCGCGGCGATGAACAACTGGTATAACTCCGACATGAATTACCGGGGTGTGATCAATCTGCTCATGATGTGCGGTTGTATTGGAAAAAGCGGTGGAGGCTGGGCGCATTACGTGGGGCAGGAAAAACTCAGGCCACAGACTGGCTGGACAGCACTCGCTTTCGCACTGGACTGGATCCGTCCTCCACGTCAAATGAACAGCACCAGTTTTTTTTATGCACACACCGATCAGTGGCGCTATGAAAAACTAACGATGGAAGAAATTGTTTCGCCACTGGCCGATAAGAAAATCTACGGTGGCAGCATGATCGACTACAACATTCGCGCTGAGCGAATGGGATGGCTTCCAAGCGCCCCGCAACTCAAGACCAACCCACTACAAGTCGTCAAACAAGCCAATGCTGCCGGCATTGATCCAAAAGACTACGTCGTCAATGGACTCAAAAATGGCTCGCTTGAGTTGAGCTGTGAAGATCCGGATGCCCGTGAAAACTGGCCGCGCAACATGTTCGTCTGGCGTTCCAATATTTTAGGCTCAAGCGGCAAAGGACACGAGTATTTCTGTAAACACTTGTTGGGCACGGAAAGTGGCGTTCAAGGAAAAGACCTGGGGGTGGACGATGCCAAACCCACCGAAGTCAAATGGCATAAGCAAGCGCCTGAAGGCAAGCTTGACCTACTGGTGACGCTGGATTTCCGTATGTCGACCACCTGTTTGTATTCGGACATTGTGCTCCCGACAGCTAGCTGGTATGAGAAGAACGATCTCAATACCAGTGACATGCATCCGTTCATTCATCCGTTATCGGCGGCAGTGGATCCAGTATTTCAGTCGCGTTCAGATTGGGAAATATACAAAGGTTTTGCCAAGGCCTTCAGTGAAGTATGCGTGGGCCATCTTGGTGTCGAAAAAGAGATCGTCATGACACCGCTCATGCACGACACGCCCGCCGAGCTCGCACAGCCTTTTGATGTCAAAGAGTGGAAGAAAGGCCAATGCGAGTTGATACCTGGCAAGACCGCGCCCCAAATCGCCGTGGTGGAACGTGATTATCCAAATGTGTATAAACGCTTCACGGCACTCGGCCCTCTCATGGCAAAAGTCGGAAATGGCGGTAAAGGTATTGGCTGGAATACTGAAATCGAGGTCAAGCAACTGGGTCAACTTAATGGCGTCACGGCAGAAGAAGGCGTGACACAGGGAATGCCTAGAATTGTCACGGATATCGATGCCTGTGAAGTTGTGCTTCAGCTTGCGCCTGAGACAAACGGACATGTTGCAGTCAAAGCCTGGAAGGCACTCGGTAAGCAAACGGGGCGTGACCACACCCATCTGGCCATCTACCGCGAAGACGAAAAAATCCGTTATCGGGATATTCAGGCGCAGCCACGGAAGATCATCAGTTCACCGACTTGGAGCGGCATCGAAAGCGAAACGGTCAGCTACAACGCGGGCTACACCAACGTGCACGAGATGATCCCCTGGCGCACTCTGACGGGTCGTCAGCAGTTCTATCAGGATCATCCTTGGATGATCGCTTTCGGTGAAGGATTTACCTCCTACCGTCCTCCTGTCGATCTCAAAACGACTGACGGCATCCATGGCATCAAGCCCAACGGCAACACAGAAATACTGCTGAACTTTATCACTCCACACCAAAAGTGGGGCATCCACTCTACCTATAGCGACAACTTGTTAATGCTGACACTCAATCGCGGAGGACCTGTGATCTGGCTCAGCGAGGATGATGCGAAAGGTGCCGGTATTGTCGATAACGACTGGGTTGAACTCTTTAACATCAACGGCGCGATCGCCGCGCGAGCAGTGGTGAGCCAGCGCGTCAACCCTGGCATGGTGATGATGTACCACGCACAGGAAAAGACCATCAACACACCCGGCTCAGAAATCACCGGCGTACGCGGTGGGATTCACAACTCCGTGACACGCATTGTGACCAAACCCACGCACATGATTGGTGGATATGCCCAGTACAGCTATGGCTTTAACTACTACGGCACGATCGGCACCAATCGTGACGAGTTCGTGGTGGTAAGAAAAATGAAGAATGTTGACTGGCTGGATACCCCACGTGATGACCATCTCGCAAAAGCCTACCAGTCACAAGGCGAAAATCCTTGAGCCCACGTCAGATCAAAGGAGTTAAAAAATGAAAGTACGCGCACAGATCGGCATGGTGCTCAATTTAGACAAGTGCATTGGATGTCATACCTGTTCAGTCACTTGCAAGAATGTCTGGACGAGTCGTCCTGGCGTTGAATACGCCTGGTTCAACAACGTTGAAACAAAACCCGGTATTGGCTATCCGAAAGAGTGGGAAAACCAGGAAAAGTGGAAAGGTGGCTGGGTCAGAAAAGCTGACGGCTCGATCTCCCCGAAACAAGGCGGCAAGTGGCAACTATTGATGAAAATTTTTGCCAACCCACACCTGCCACAAATCGACGATTATTACGAACCTTTTACGTTCGATTACGACCACCTGCAAAGCGCACCCGAAATGAAGCATGCGCCAACCGCGCGGCCCCGCTCCCTTATCACAGGTCTGCGCATGGAGAAAATCGAATGGGGTCCGAACTGGGAAGAAATTCTGGGTGGTGAGTTTAGTAAGCGAAGCAAAGATTCGAATTTTGAAGGCTTTGAAGCAGCCCAAAAAGAGATGGCGGGTCAGTTTGAAAATACCTTCATGATGTACCTCCCAAGACTCTGTGAACACTGTCTGAATCCAGCGTGCGTGGCGTCTTGCCCCTCGGGCTCGATCTACAAGCGGGAAGAGGACGGTATCGTTCTGATCGATCAAGACAAGTGCCGCGGATGGCGGATGTGTGTCAGTGGCTGTCCTTACAAGAAAATTTATTACAACTGGAAATGTGGCAAAGCCGAAAAATGTATCTTCTGCTACCCACGGATCGAAGCGGGCCAGCCTACCGTTTGCTCCGAGACGTGCGTCGGTCGCATTCGCTATCTGGGTGTTTTACTTTATGACGCCGATCGCATCGCTGAAGCCGCAAGTGTAAAAAACGAAAAGGACTTGTATCAAGCTCAGCTCGATATTTTTCTTGATCCGAATGACCCGAAAGTCATTGAGCAAGCACGACTTGATGGCATTCCTGATGCATGGATGGCCGCTGCGCGCCAAAGTCCTGTCTACAAAATGGCGGTCGAATGGAAGGTCGCCTTGCCTCTGCACCCTGAGTACAGGACTTTGCCGATGGTGTGGTACGTGCCTCCGTTATCACCCATCACATCCGCCGCGAACTCTGGACTTGTCGAGACTAAGGGCGAGATCCCTGACGTGAGTCAGCTTCGTATTCCCCTTAAATATCTGGCCAATCTGCTGACGGCGGGCGATACCGCACCGGTTGTCCGGGCATTGGAAAGAATGATCGCGATGAGGACCTACCAGCGTGCGAAACACGTCGACGGTCAAATCAACACTGCGGTGCTCAAGCAAGTTGGGTTGAGTATCAATGAGGTCGAAGAAATGTATCGCTACATGGCCATTGCAAACTACGAAGATCGCTTTGTGATCCCGACATCACACCGTGAATATGCAGAAAACACCTTCAACATTCGGGGTGGTTGCGGTTTTAGCTTTGGAAATGGCTGCTCCGAGGGCGTAACCGAGACCAGTCTGTTTGGTAGCGAAAAGAAACGCACCATTCCAATCAAAGTGGAGGCCTAAGATGAATTTTTTTAATTCCCCCCCCGTCGAGGCGCGCCTCACCCTTCGTGTCCTTGCGCATCTTTTGCGCTATCCCGATGCGGCATCCCGCGAGCATGGTTCTGAATTGATCGAAGCGATTGAGCGCGAAGCCGCGCTTAGTC
>JAURZO010000206.1 GCA_030653405.1 Zwartia sp.
GCGTTACGACGACGAAATACTGGTTGAATCGGGTTTGGTGATCGCCAGTGAGGACGGTCGACGATACGATCGTTTTCGCGAGCGAGTG
Source organism: Zwartia sp. (assembly GCA_030653405.1). Lineage (GTDB taxonomy): Bacteria > Pseudomonadota > Gammaproteobacteria > Burkholderiales > Burkholderiaceae_B > Zwartia. The sequence goes on from JAURZO010000206.1 coordinate 89, forward strand.
ATGTTTCCGATTAGAAACGTCAAAGGTGAGATCGTTGGATTTGGGGGCCGAATTATCGGCAAAGGGGAGCCCAAATATCTCAATTCTCCCGAAACGCCTGTTTTTTCAAAGGGTAATGAGCTGTATGGCCTGTACGAGGCGCGCTCTGCAATCCGCTCGGAAGGTTGTGTGATTGTGGTGGAGGGCTACATGGACGTTGTCGGCCTGGCTCAGCTCGGTGTGCGCAATGCAGTGGCGACGCTGGGTACGGCGACTACGCCCACCCATATTCAAAAACTGCTGCGTGCCAGCGATAAGGTGATTTTTAGTTTTGATGGGGATGGGGCTGGGCGTCGTGCAGCCTGGAGAGCATTACAAGCTTCCTTGCCGCTTTTGCGCGATGATATTTCGATTCGATTTTTATTCCTTCCTGCCGAGCATGATCCGGATAGTTATATTCGAAAATTTGGCGAAGAGGCTTTTCGCGCGTGTCTAAATGAGTCTGATGCGCTATCAACGTTCTTTTTGAATGAGCTGTCTGCCCGTCATTCGCTGACTGAGCTCGAAGGGCGCTCGGCGCTTGTGCACGAGGCCAAGCCCTTGCTGAGTTTGATGCCGGGTATCGCTTTGAAGGTTCAGCTCCAAAATGAATTGGCCCGTTTAGTTCAATTTACGCCCGAAGAGTTGGCGCAGATTTTGGCTCAGGAGTCTCCTCATGGATTTGGCGGTTTGCCAGCCGTCGCACGCAGTCCTGTTGGTGCGCTTGGCGCAAGAGGGGGTGAGCCAAGGGTTTCAGATCGGAATCAGCGAGAAACTTCTCAATATGGCGAACAGGATGAAGCGGGCGGGCTGTCGTCATTTGGTGAGTCCGGCTCTTCGTGGCAGCCTGATGCTGAGATGGGTCATTTTTCTTCGACAGCCCAGTCGATGGACGGGCTGAACGTTGACGGGCTGAACGGACAAAGAGGCCGCGGGGCGGGAGCTGGACAATCTTGGTCTGCAGGCGCGTCCGGAGGCCGAGGCAAAAGCCCTGCAGGTCGTGGAGCGAACAGCAGGGGCGTTTCACGTCGCGCTGTGGCGCCTTTGGCACGAAGATTGCTTAGGCTGCTGCTCACACACCCTGAGCTTGTTGACAATATGGGTGATCAACAGATTGAAATTCTGGCCCGCGGCCCGCATCTTGATATGGTCAGGGACCTGATTGTGTTGATTCAGTCTACGGGTGCCCGGCATATGGGGGCTCTCATTCAGGCGGCCGATCCCGGCGCTGACCTGGGTGTCCTATTGGCTTCAGTTGCTGAGGATTTAATGGCTCAGGAAGACTTGCCTAATCCGCAGTCAGAGTGGGAAGATGCGATCAGACGGATTGAATTGGATGCGCTTAAGGCTGAGCAACAAGCGCTGATTGCGCAAGGATTAAATAATTTGCAGTCTCAGCAAAAATATCAGGAACTTTCTCAGAGGATCACCCGTCTAATGAGGGTGATCGAATCAAATAAGTCTACTTGATTCGGTTAAAATCAATGGTTTACGCAGCTCAAGCGTGTGTTTGAATCAAGCGCGGATTGAGCAGGCTCGTGCCCATTAGAGGCACTATTTAAATTTAAGAGCGATCATGACCCACCCCCTTGGTAAGAAAAAAACGATGGCTGCAGCTAAGCCTCAACCTAAAGCTGTCACCAAACTCGTTGCCAAGGCGACCAAACCGTCAGCAAAACCGGCATCAAAACCGGCCGCAAAATCTGCGGTGAAGCAGGCAACTCAGCCCGCGTCAAAGTCGGCTACTAAGTCGGTCACTAAGTCGGCCACTAAGTCAGCCTCTTCGGCGGCATCCAAGGTTAGTGCCAAACCAGCGAAACCGACGGGGTCATTGTCTAAGTCTAGCGATAAACACGTTGCCAAAAATGCAGCTGTTAAAACCAATAAGCCAGTCGCCAAGCCCTCTGTGGCTCGGCCTGTTCCAACTCAGTCCGCAGCGAAAACTGCAGTTAAATCAGTCAAGGATTCAATGAAGTCGGCTTCAAAAAGTAAATCCGAAGTGCCAGAGAAATCAGCTCCCACCAAGGTTGCGGCAAAAGCCGCAGTGAAATCCACAGTCAAGTCAGACGACGTCGCTAAAAAAACAGCCACCCAAGCAACGGCGAAGCCGGCTGCCAAGGTCGCTGCTAAGTCAGGCGTAACCGCCGCGGAAAAAGCGGACAAAAAGCCTGTTGCGAAATCAAGCGCAAGCAAAGCTGCGGGTACCGCTGCCAAATCGACGCCTGCCAAGGCTGCTGCGCCTGCGCCTGTTTCTTCGAAAGCGCCCGGCAAAGTTGATGTGTCCAAGCCCGCTCCTCAGATCGATGATGGTGAAGGTCCTCCGAAAAAGGCGAGCGGTCGTCCTCCGGGTGGCACAGGCCGTCGGCCAGGGCGTCCATCTAAAAATCCGAGTAATAACGATGCGGATTTTGGCGATTCTGGTGATGGCGATCACGAAGTCGAAGTGGTGCCAGATTTCAAGGTATCCAAGCGCTCCAAGCGCGGTAAAGACGCTAAAGACCTGATTGCTCGGGGACCTGTGACGCCCGAGGAATACGAAGCGCGACGCAATCGCCTGAAATCCTTGATCAAGCTCGGTAAGGATCGCGGTTATCTCACCTACGGCGAGATTAACGATCACCTGCCGGATGACTTGGTGGATGCTGAGGCGATTGACGGGATTATCAGTACTTTTAGCGACATGGGGATCGCGGTCTACGATCAGGCTCCGGACGCTGAAACGCTCTTGCTTGGTGAGAACGCACCGGTTGCAACCTCTGATGATGACGTAGAAGACGAGGCCGAAGCCGCGTTAACAACCGTGGACTCTGACTTTGGTCGGACCACCGATCCCGTGCGCATGTACATGCGCGAGATGGGTACGGTTGAACTGTTGACGCGCGAGGGTGAGATTGAAATCGCCAAGCGGATCGAAGAAGGTCTCAAGCACATGGTGATGGCGATTTCGGCTTGCCCGACAACCGTCAATGAGATTTTGAATCATGTTCAGCGCGTGCGCGATGGTCAGGCACAGATCGACGAGGTCGTCGATGGCTTGGTGGATCCTGATGACGGTGCCGAGTACGCGGGTGCAGGCGTCTCAGATGAGGCGGATGAGGATGGTCCGGCTGGCGGCATGAGCAGCAAGCAGCTCGAAGATCTCCGTGTCAAAGGCTTAGCAAAGTTTGAGATTGTGGGGGCCGAGTTCGCCAAGATGCGTGCGGCATATGAGACCGATGGTTATCGCTCCAAACCGTACATGACTGCGCAAGAGGCGATTCAAAACGAACTGATGGGCATTCGCTTTACGGCCAAGATGGTCGAGCGTCTGGCCGATACTTTGCGCGCGCAGGTCGAAGAGGTGCGCAAAATTGAGCGCCAGGTTTTACATACCTGCGTCGATCGTGCAGGCATGCCTCGGACACACTTTATCAAGGTGTTTCCAGGGAATGAGACCAATCTTGAGTGGGTGCTTGGCGAAGTCGCTGCTGCGACTGATTATGCGCATACTCTGGAGCGCCATATTCCAGCCGTGCAAGAGCTTCAGCAAAAACTGATTGACTTGCAGGTGCGGGTCGTACTGCCGCTCAAAGACTTGAAAGACGTCAATAAGAAAATGGCGACTGGCGAGGCCAAAGCGCGCAAAGCCAAGCGTGAGATGACTGAGGCGAACTTGCGTCTGGTGATTTCTATTGCCAAAAAGTACACAAACCGTGGCTTGCAATTTTTGGATTTGATCCAGGAAGGCAACATCGGCTTGATGAAGGCGGTGGACAAGTTCGAATATCGGCGCGGGTACAAATTTTCCACGTATGCGACGTGGTGGATTCGACAGGCCATCACGCGCTCAATCGCTGATCAGGCGCGCACGATTCGCATTCCAGTCCATATGATCGAAACGATCAATAAGATGAATCGTATCAGCCGCCAGATTTTGCAGGAGACTGGGGCTGAGCCCGATCCCGCAACGCTTGCCTCCAAGATGGATATGCCCGAGGACAAGATCCGCAAAATCCTCAAAATCGCGAAAGAACCGATTTCGATGGAGACACCAATCGGTGACGACGACGATTCGCATCTGGGTGATTTCATTGAGGACATGGCGACCTTGGCTCCGGCTGAGGCTGCGTTGCATGGCTCAATGCGTGATGTGGTCAAAGAGGTGTTGGATTCGTTGACGCCGCGCGAG
>JAURZO010000212.1 GCA_030653405.1 Zwartia sp.
GGCAAGATGTTCCTGATCGACCTTGAGCAGGGTCGGATCATTGATGACACAGAGATCAAGTCACAACTCGCCAACTCACGTCCATACCGTCAGTGGATCGACAGGTTGCGCGTTAAGCTCGAATCGCTCCCCACGCCTGCCAAGTCATCCTTGCCCGAATTCAGCACGAGCTTACTGGATCGTCAGCAAGCCTTTGGCTGGACACAGGAAGACTTCAAGTTCGTTCTGGAAGTCATGGCCGATACCGGCGAAGAAGCGATTGGATCGATGGGTAACGACGCGCCTCTCGCTGTGCTGTCAAGCCGCGCAAAGCCTTTCTACAACTACTTCCGCCAACTCTTCGCACAGGTGACCAACCCACCGATTGACCCGATCCGCGAACAGATGGTCATGTCGCTTGTATCGTTCATTGGCCCCAAGCCTAACTTGCTGGATATCAACAACGTCAATCCGCCCCTGCGCCTCGAGGTCACCCAGCCCGTGCTGGATGCAAATGAAATGGCGCGGATCCGCAGCATCTCAGAACTCACCGGCAACAAATTCCGCAGTTTTGAGCTCAACATCAGTTACCCGGCAGCATGGGGTGCGCATGGCATCGAAGCACGTCTGGCCGCACTGTGCGCGCGTGCGGTCGACGCCGTCAAGAGCGGCTATACCGTATTGATCCTGACCGACCGCAACGTTGACAGCGAGCATGTCGCCATCCCTGCATTACTGGCGACATCCGCTATCCACCAGCACCTGATCCGTGAGGGCTTGCGCACGAACACAGGTTTGGTTGTTGAAACAGGTTCGGCTCGCGAAGTCCACCATTTCGCTTTACTAGGTGGCTATGGCGCCGAAGCCATTCATCCATTCCTCGCATTGGAAAGCATTGCCGCCATCAGCAAAGACGCGGAAAAAGCAGTTAAAAACTACGTCAAGGCTATCGGCAAAGGTCTAAACAAAGTCATGTCCAAAATGGGCATTTCAACCTACATGTCTTATTGTGGCGCACAAATTTTCGAAGCTGTCGGATTGCGCACCGACCTCGTCAATAAATACTTCTCCGGCACTGCCAGCACCATCGAAGGCATTGGCATTTTTGAAGTAGCGGAAGAAGCGCTCCGCACCCACCGCGCCGCGTTCAGCAATGATCCTGTTCTGGCCAACGCGCTGGAGACAGGCGGCGAATACGCCTTCCGGGTACGCGGCGAAGAACACATGTGGACGCCTGACTCTATCGCTAAACTACAACACGCCACGCGTGCGAACAACTATCGCACCTACAAAGAATATGCTCAACTCATCAACGACCAAAGTCGTCGCCATATGACGTTGCGTGGTCTGTTCGAGTTCAAGGTCGATCCCGCACGCGCGATCCCTTTGGATCAGGTCGAGCCTGCAAAAGAAATCGTCAAACGCTTCGCGACTGGCGCCATGTCACTCGGTTCCATTTCAACTGAAGCGCATTCAGTGCTCGCCGTTGCAATGAACCGTATTGGCGGCAAATCCAACACAGGCGAAGGCGGCGAGGACGAATTACGCTACCGCAGTGAGCTTCGCACAGGTAAAAGCGGCATCAAAGCCGGCGCTACGCTCGCAAGCGAGCTCGGTGCCGACCGGATTGCTGCTGATGTCCCGCTTCAAGCGGGAGATTCGATGCGCTCCAAGATTAAGCAAGTTGCCTCAGGTCGTTTTGGTGTCAGTGCCGAATACCTATCAAGCGCCGACCAGATCCAAATCAAAATGGCTCAGGGTGCCAAGCCTGGCGAGGGCGGTCAGTTGCCCGGCCACAAAGTATCCGAGTACATCGCAAAACTTCGTTGCTCCGTACCTGGGGTCGGTTTGATTTCGCCGCCACCTCACCACGATATCTATTCGATCGAAGACTTGGCGCAGCTTATTCATGACCTCAAAAACGTCAACGATCGCGCCTCTATTTCCGTCAAACTCGTTTCAGAGGTTGGTGTAGGCACCGTCGCTGCGGGCGTAGCTAAAGCCAAAGCAGATCACGTCACAATCTCTGGCCATGATGGCGGCACGGGCGCCTCCCCAGTCTCCTCAATCAAACACGCCGGCACCCCATGGGAACTCGGCCTGGCCGAAACTCAGCAAACGCTGATGCTTAACCAATTGCGCAGCAGGATTCGCGTTCAAGCCGACGGCCAAATGAAGACCGGTCGCGATGTTGTGATTGGTGCGCTCCTTGGTGCGGACGAATTCGGCTTTGCAACCGCGCCTCTCGTGGTTGAAGGCTGCATCATGATGCGCAAATGCCACCTCAACACCTGCCCGGTTGGTGTTGCGACACAAGATCCCGTCTTGCGTCAAAAATTTCAAGGCAAGCCTGAGCATGTCGTGAACTACTTCTTTTTTGTTGCCGAAGAAGTACGCGAAATCATGGCTCAGTTGGGCATCAGCAGCTTCGATGAACTCGTTGGTCGTGTTGATATGCTCGATACTCGCCAAGGCATTGAGCATTGGAAAGCGCACGGTCTTGATTTTGCTCGCGTGTTTTATCAACCTACAACCGATAGCCCACGCCGACACACAGAAGGTCAGGATCACGGGCTCGATGCAGCACTCGATCACCAACTGATCGAGCGCAGCCTGCCTGCCTTGGAGCGTGGCGAAAAGGTTTCTTTTATCGTTCCTGTGCGTAACCGAAACCGCACGATCGGCGCCATGTTGTCAGGACGTGTCGCAACACGCTATGGCGACGAGGGTCTGCCTGATGACACGATCCACATCCAATGCAATGGCACGGCAGGTCAGAGCTTTGGTGCCTTCCTGGCTCACGGCATCACCCTTGATCTCGTCGGTGAAGGAAATGACTACGTTGGCAAAGGTCTTTCTGGGGGACGCATCATCGTGCGCTCACCCAACGACTTCCGTGGCTTCGGTCCCGATCACATCATCGTGGGTAATACCGTGCTGTACGGCGCGAC
>JAURZO010000216.1 GCA_030653405.1 Zwartia sp.
CCGCTAGACAAATAGGACGCAATCGCAGACTGTTGAAACATAATTGCACTGTTGTAGAGCGACATATCCAAATGCTGCCCGAGACCTGTCGACTCCACAACGCGTAGTGCAGCCATCACAGTGCTTGTCGTCAAAAAACCCGTCACCATGTCTACCGCGGGAACAAGCACCTTCATCGGCGGAGAGTTTTCATCACCAATGTTACTCATCAGCCCGGAAACCGCCTGAACGATCCCGTCCACCCCTGGCTTATCACGCCAAGGACCTGTCTGACCATATGCCGATACCGAGGCGAAGACGATCTTGGGATTGACCGCACGCAAGGTCTCGTAACCGATTCCCAAACGATCCATCACTCCAGGTCGAAAACTTTCAAGCACAACATCGGTGCTTTTCGCGAGCTGCCGAATCAAGGCCGCTCCACCAGGCTTTTTTAAGTCAACGATCAGGGAACGCTTGTTGCGGTTAAAGCACATCGAGACCACGGACTCACCGTTTTGCCAAGGTGGACCTAGCTTGCGACCAATATCACCGCTTGGAGCTTCGACCTTGATGACCTCAGCCCCCATATCACCCATTTGCATTCCGGCTAGTGGTCCCGCGCCGATTTGCGTAAAGTCGAGGACGCGTACGCCCTCTAATGCCTTGTTAATCGTTGGCATTTGTTCAGACATAATGATCTCTAAGTCAATCGAGTTTTAGACCGATGTTTTTAATCGCTTTCTGCCAATAGGCAAGATCTTGCGTGATCAGCGCGGTCATCTGCGCAGGGTCAAGGTAACTTTCAACAAACCCTTGGCGTGTTAACTGTGCCTTGGTTTGAGGATCCTGCAGCGCATCGCGAATCGCAGCTGAAATTTTGGCGACGATGTCTTTTGGTGTGTTGGCCGGAGCCAGTACCGAGTACCAGAGCGGCACGTTATAACCCACCAAACCACCCTCTTCGATGGTTGGGATATCCGGCATCGCAGGTGATCGCTTCGGCGTTGACACCGCGATCGCACGTACCTTACCAGATTTAACATGCTGATCCAGTGAGGCCATTGTGCCGATCGTGGCTTGCACCTGACCACCAATTAAATCAACGATAGAAGGTGAGGTGCCTTTATAAGGGACATGCGTGACTTTGACACCCGCATCAAAATTAAAGACCTCAAAAGCAATATGCTGAGGCGTACCCAACCCAGGTGTGCTGTAGTTCAAGGTACCGGGTTTAGCCTTGGCCAACGCGATGAACTCTTTAAGATTGTTAGCGGGTACCTCCGGATTGATCGCCAACAGCATCGGCACTGAAGCGATTTGAGCGACAGGCGAAAAATCCTTTGCGATATCAAACGGTAGTTTTGAATAAATCCAAGGATTCATTGTGACTTGGTTAGAAGCAATCACAATCGTGTAGCCATCTGGTGGGGATTTCGCCACGAAGTCGGCGCCGATATTACCGCCTGCGCCTGCCCGATTATCGATGACGACTTGCTGACCAAGTATCTCGGACATTTTTGGTGCGAGAGCACGGGCAAGTATATCGTTACCTCCTCCTGGCGGAAAAGGAACGACAAAACGAATAGGCTTTGTAGGAAAGGATTGCGCCGTCGACTGCGCACCAGCTAAAGGCGCACTTAGCAACGTTGCGACCGATACTGCAAGCAGCATAATTTTTTTCATGATTGTCTCCACACTGATGGTGTTTGAATATCAAACGAAAGTCGATATTACACATTAGCGAGCCATTTGTTCGTCCAAAAGGTGGAAGTGCGTTGTCAGAAACGCCCCGACACATTGAGTCAAAACCGTTCGTCTTATCCGTATGGTGTTGTAAGCTACAAAGACATCACTCACCAAACGGCGGTCGTCATGAAAGCAGTCATTACGATCTTGATATTCGTGTTGAATGCCACCTTGGTAGCTGGAGCAACCCAATTGAAGGATGATTTCTCAGAACAACCCGAAGCGCGGTGGGAGTTCCTGACCGACCAGGTGATGGGGGGAGTGTCTCAGGGCAAGATGTCCTTTGAAACAATCGATGGCAGGCCGGTCGCTCGCCTCACTGGTACGGTCAGCACCGCCAATCGTGGCGGCTTCATCCAGTTTCGCACCGCCATCACAGAACCTTTAGCAGAGAGCTTGCTTGGGGTTTGGGTGACGGTCAAAGGTAATGGCGAGCGCTATTACGTTCATCTGCGCACCTCTGGCACCCTTTTACCCTGGCAATACTATCAAGCAGGCTTCCAGACCACTGGAGAATGGCAGACCATCCGCCTACCTTGGTCTGACTTTAAACCCTCAGGCCGACTATTGAGAGAGACTCCTAAACCCACCTCCGTGCGTTCACTAGGGATCGCAGCCTTCGGAAAAGACTACGACGCAGATCTTTGGATTCAGGCGGTGGGTTTTTACTAATCCCGCTCAAGCACCGTACGGTTGCAGCAGAGGCTGCGGCAGAGGTAAAAAATGGGCATCAAGATGACCCGTTTTGACATAAATCAGAGCGCCCTCTGACCGGGTGAATGGAGCATGCTGGCTGTAACGAGGGCTCCGAATCCACGAGCCTGCCGGGTAGCTACCGTGCTCATCGTGAAAAACACCCTGCAATACAAATATCTCCTCACCGCCGGGATGAATGTGTCGGTTGAACACTGTGTCCGGGGCCCATTTCACGAGCGCGGTGTTCACACCGTCAAACTCATGCAAAGGCATGACGGACAAGCCCGAGACTAAACCCGGATACCAGGGCGTCTGTCGAGTGTCGATTCGGACAGTCTGCAGATCACCCGGGCTAAATTGCCAGAGCTTGACGAACAACAGACACCCATAATGGGAAGCCGGAGAATGTCGACTGCCTGGGGGATTGCGCAAGTAGGTACCGGCTGGATAGTCGGCATGTTCGTCTGAGAAAACACCGTCTAGAACGAGAATCTCTTCACCGCCACCATGCTCGTGCTCTGCAAAGGCCGCTCCAGGTTCGTAACGAACGACTGTCGTGGCTCGCGCGACTTCCTCGCCAACTCGATCCAACATCTTTCTCTGCACACCTGAAGCAGGGGAACCCACCCAATCCATCTGCTCAGTGTGCAAAACAACGCGTTGGGAAAAATCATCATTCGTGTTCATCTTGGTGTTCGTATTCATGCTCATATTTAAAGCGAGAGACCCAATCTCTTTTGTATTACCCGCGCTGCAAGTACGACAATAGAGACCAAAACCAAATAAACAATCGCTGCAAAAAGATAGGCCTTGAAAAACTGGAAGTTAGAAGACGCAAGTTCTTGCACTCTGGCAAAAAATTCGGTGTATTGAATCAGAAAAGCAATCGAGCTGTCTTTGATGTTGGAAATAACCTGATTGGTCAGCGCAGGGATGGAGGTTCGCAAAACCTGAGGCAGCGTAATCAAACGAAAAACCTGCAGCTCACTGAAGCCTTGCGCACGCGCGGCCTCCAGCTCGGTCGGATCCAACCCGTTGTAAGCCGTTGTCATATAGGCAGCGTTGTAAGCCGCAACATTGAGGGTAAATCCAATCACCGCCACGGTGAAAGGGGACACCTTGATTCCAAATTGCGGAGCACCGTAGTACATCAAAAACAACAACACAATCAGCGGCATTCCGATAAAAAAAGAAATATAAGCCTGTGTCGCTCGTCGAACAAAAACATAACGGCTCACGCTTAAGTACAACACCACAATGCCAAGCAACAAACCCGTCACACTAATCACGCAAGCCAATAGCAACGTGTTCAACAGACCCTGCCAAATTAATGGCATCTGCTCAAGCAGATCTTGCGAAAAGGTCAACCAGATATTCATTCGCTTGTTGACTCACGCCCAAAAAAACTGTGGATGATGGGGTCGTCCGTGCGCGCGGCAAATCCTTGCACAGAGTCTTGCGCATGAATCAGGCCCTCATGAATAAAGGTGACGCGCTCAGACAGACTCGCAGCCAGGGTCAGGTCATGCATGACGCAAACGATGGTCACGCCCTCGTGATTTAATTTTTTTAAAAGATGACTCACCTCGCGGGATTTCACCGGATCTAGCGCAGAAGTCGGCTCATCCATTAACAACACTTTTGGATCCATCGCGAGCACCCGTGCGATGGCAACCCGTTGCTTTTGTCCCCCAGACAATTCAGAGGGAAACTTGCCTGCATGATCGGTCATATCAAATTTGGCCAATTCGACCATCGCCTTTTGCTCAGCTTCAACCCGGCTCAACCCCCGGAGCTTTAAAAGGGCAAGTGTGACATTGTCCAAGGCGGTGAGATGACGAAATAAGGCAAACTGCTGAAATACAAAACCAATTTGTTGTCTGAGCCATCGAACGTCCGTGCCGGGTCGCGCCACGTCCTGACCATTCAAAAACACGGAACCACTTGTTGGATCGACCAAACGATTAATACAACGGAGCAGCGTCGACTTGCCGCACCCAGATGAACCCATGATGACCTTGATCTCACCCGGGGCAACCTCCAAGCTGACACCTCGAAGAACCTCTTGGTCCCCGAAATTCTTGGTGAGATTGTGAATGCTCAAGATGCTTGTCATGCGAAATACCTGGTCATAATGGTGACACCCCAGGTATCCGGAATCGACGCTCAACCAATCGCGCCAGTGCCAACAATAGCCTGTAGATCAAAAAATAAAGTATGCCTACTGCAAGATAGATTTCAGCACCTTGCAAGGTCTGACTTGCGAGCACGGTGGCCTGTTTAGTGATTTCGGGAATACCCACTGTATAGGCAAAAGGAGAATATTTCAGAATGGACGTGAACTCATTCAAGACTCCGGGAGCCGAAAACCTCAACATCTGCGGCACCTGCACATAGCTGAAAATTTGCAGGCGAGTCATTCCCATCGACTCGGCAGCCATCATTTCGACCGGATCAACAGAATCCAGCGCGCCACGAAACACTTCAGTCACATACGCACCACCAATCAAACCAAGACTGAGTGCCATCGCGGCAAGCGGCACCACTTTGAGTCCGACAAGGGGCAGTCCGAAATAGACTAAAAATAAAAGCACCAAAACGGGAATGCCTCGCAGGCAATAGACGACCGTATCCACCAGCCATCTCGAGGTCCGTCCACCGACTGTCCGCACAGAGATCATGACGAGCCCAAACACGATCGCCGTGGCACTGCACACAAGCGTGACGAGCAAGGTCTGACCAATGCCTTGCGACAGGAGCCTCAAGATTTCCCAAAAATTCATCTCGACTATTTAGAGGCGTTGTCGATCATTTCTTTGAGTTTTTCAGGCCCCAGCTTGATTAAAAATCTATCGAAATCCTGTCTCAAGGCTGAACCTTTTGGAAACGCAAATCCCAACACATCTTGACCACGAAACGCATACACGCTTTCAATGGGCAGATTCATTTTATTTTTAAAATTTTCCAGGACAGGCTGCTCGACAAAAGCCAAATCAAGATTGCCGTTTTGCAAATCAGTAATGACCTCGTTGTAAGAAGGATAAAGTTGGACCTGCGAAAGTGAGTAGTACCCTTTTGGCTCGAGATCTTTTTTAATCAGATCTTCGTACGCCATCCCTCTTGGATAACCAATGCGCAGCTTTTTAAGTTCAGCCAAATCCGTGATGGGTTTGGCATTTTTTTTGGTCGCGACTAAGTGCCATGTGTTGTCATAGTAAGGCGCAGAGAAATCCATGACTTGCTTGCGCTTGTCCGTAATGGAGATACCGGAAAATGCGACATCGACCTGCCCGGTTGAGACGGCACCCAACATCCCCTGCCAGTCATATGACGTGACCTTCAAGGTGCAGTCACGCGTTTTGCAGAAAGCATTGAAAATATCGAAATCAACACCCATCAGCTTACCGTTTTGCTCATAAAGCATAGGCGGAGAGGCGGGCGAGACCGCTACCTTGATGACGTTCGTCACCTTTTCGTCAGAGCAGCCTGACAAAACCAATCCGAGGGTAATGAGCGGGACGAGCAATAGCTTTCGCAGCATGTTGAAACCTGTGTTGTCTTTCAAAAAAAAAGGAGATAGGCGATACGACCGTACTATAACGTG
>JAURZO010000228.1 GCA_030653405.1 Zwartia sp.
GATTCATCAGCAGGTTCATCGCAAAGTTTTGTTCACGATTGCGTGCAGTGACACCCCAGACATTATTTTTTCCATGCGTAAAGTCCCGAAGCGTTGCCAGCACCGCAGACTTGCCATTGACCTCACGCACTTGCGCGTAAAGTGGCATCGGACCTTCAAAATAGACAAACTGGTTCACCATAAACTGATGGCACAAGGGACCCGAGATACGGTAGAACGTGGTGCCGCCTTGTTGCCACGACTCGACACCTTTGCCGTGTTTGTTCCAGAAATTTTCCGGTAACGCGAGCATGCCGGAATACAGGAGATCCGAGTCTTCTAAAACCTGGTCATTAAAGTAATCCTCGGCCGATAAAGAAAGCGTTCGCGCCTTCAGTCGCATATTGATGTCTTTGGACACCAGAACGACTTCTCGGTCGGAAAACTTGTCATGCAGAGCGCGCACAACACTCAAAATTTGATTATCTGCCTTACCCATTGGCAAGTCAGGGGGCAGGCTGCTTGCCATCGCAGTCGTCTGGAAAAACAACCGCCCAACGGCATCTTTGTGACCCAAACCATCAAGCGGAAGTCCCTCTTCAAGCTGGCGATGATCCCCTACAAGCGTGTCGAGCGAGCGACTGACTTGACGCGCATTACGCGCGACTTCCGACATGCCTTTCTTTTGATGATCCAACTCTTCGAGTGTCATCATTGGTAAAAAAACATCGTGCTCTTCAAAACGGAACAACGAGCTTGGGTCATGCAGCAGCACATTTGTATCTAGGACAAAAAGCTTACGCAGGCCTTTTGTGTCCGATTTGGTTTTGGCAGGTTTTGGCTTGATGGGTAACGCACTTTTGGTTGGAGATTTTTTTTGCGTGGCAGCATCGAGGGGCGCAGGCTTCTTGCTAGCCGTTTCACGCACAGGCATTGCTGGCTGGTCAGGTGCACGGGGAGTCGCGGTCGCGGTCGATGTGGCGCTGGTGATCGGAGCATCCGTAAAAAAAGCGGTAGGATCTGGCACAGCAATCGATACGGGTTCAGCAGTGGTGCGTTCGGAGGGATGTGCAGCAGCGTGGAGCGCAACAGTCTCAGTCTGCTCAACAGTGCTCACAGACTCTCGGGGTACGTCATCAGGCTCAAGCTTGAGATCCTTCACTTCAAGGATCGCGGCGAGACGGGTGGGTAGCTTGGGCAACGGCATACTGAAAATCTCCAGATGGTCGAGCAATGAGTGGTCGAGCGATTAATGGTCGAGCGATAAAGGGCCGTACAACAAAGGGTAAAACAATCAGCAAGTTAGAGCGAGCGATCTATCAGGTCAGACTGCGTGCGGCTTGTAAGACCTCTTGCGCGTGGCCGGGCACTTTAAGTCCACGCCAGGCCTGAACAAGTTTCCCGCTTGCATCGATCAGGAAAGTGCTGCGCTCGATCCCGCGTACTTGTTTACCATACATGTTTTTCAGCTTCATGACCCCATAGGCTTCACAGACCGTTTCTTCCTGGTCCGCAATCAATGGAAACGGCAGCTCAAGTTTTTTGGAAAAGTTTTCATGCGACTTCAGAGAGTCTCGCGAGACGCCGATCACGACGCAGCTTTCAGCTAAAAACTGGTCATGAAGATCCCGAAAGTCTTGGGTCTCTGTCGTGCAACCCGGTGTATTGTCTTTTGGATAAAAATAAAGGATCACGCCTCGGCCGAGACAGCCCTCGAGAGAAATTTCTCCAAATGTGCTTTGGGCAGTAAATGCGGGAGCGGGCTTACCGATTTGGGCATTGCTCATCAGACTTGCTCCGGTAAAAGTGCGGCGATCACCTGACGGCCCTCTGCCATCAGAATGTTGTAGGTTCTGGCTGCGGCTTGAGTCGTCATGCATTCAACACCGACCCCAATGCGCAGCAGTGGTGCCAAAACCTTATGATCGAGCATCCGTTGACGCGAGCCGGTACCAACGAGCAGGACCTCGGGACGCTCCCCGACGACTTCAGGTTGCGGTGGCTGGTCTGACTCAAGAAACGCCATAGGGTCGATAGGCAAGAGGGTCAGGCCCGCTGCCAACAGTAATATTTCAGTAGAAATTTGCTCTGGGTGCTCGGCAGGCCATCTGAGAACATCGCCGCTCGGACCAAAGAAGATCGCATGGTCAAAGCGCATTCTGTTGATTTCGACGAATCCGTTGCCGTAACCGGTGACGGTGTTGAGGGCCGCATTGGTATCTGTGTGAAGCTTCAATCATGACTCCGGAAGATTCAATCGATCATAGCGCAATCAGTCGGGTCTCGTGGTGCGTCCGCATCTGGCTGAGGGGATTGAAAATAATGAATTTCACCTGCTAGCGCTCTACTAGAGCCCGATTTGCGGCTTGCGTCATGATGCGCTAGATTACAGGGTTTTGCTGCGCTGCAAATAAAAGCCTGACGAATAGCCATTAGTAAGTTAAGAGTTTCTTATATAAGGATCGAGGATGAGGAAGTTTTCACGCATCGAGCGGCTGCCACCATATGTGTTCAACATCACGGCAGAGCTCAAAATGGCGGCTCGCAGGCGCGGCGAAGACATCATTGATATGTCCATGGGTAATCCCGATGGCGCGACGCCCGAGCACATTGTGCAGAAGCTGGTCGAGGCCTCAGAGCGACCCACCACGCACGGCTACTCTGTATCAAAGGGTATTCCGCGCCTTCGCAAAGCGATCACCGACTGGTATGCACGCCGCTATCAGGTTGAGTTTGATCCGGACTCCGAAGCGATTGTGACAATCGGCTCAAAAGAAGGTCTTGCCCATTTGATGCTGGCGACGCTTGACACGGGTGACACCGTGCTTGTCCCCAACCCGAGTTATCCGATTCATATTTATGGCGCCGTCATTGCCGGGGCCAATATCCGTTCAGTCCGGATGACGCCGGGTGTTGATTTTTTTGAGGAACTTGAACGTGCGGTGCGTGAGTCAATCCCTAAACCAAAGATGATGATTCTGGGCTTTCCCAGCAACCCTACTGCACAATGTGTTGATCTTTCTTTTTTCGAAAGGGTCGTCAAACTCGCGCAAGAACACAATATTATTGTGGTGCATGATTTGGCATACGCGGATATCTGTTTCGATGGCTATCAAGCGCCTTCGATTATGCAAGTGCCGGGTGCCCGAGAAGTTGCGGTTGAGTTTTTTACGATGAGCAAAAGCTACAACATGGCCGGTTGGCGCATTGGTTTCATGGTGGGTAATGCCGAGCTCGTGAATGCGCTGGCCCGCATCAAGAGTTACCACGATTACGGCACGTTTACCCCCATCCAAGTGGCTGCGATCGCCGCACTCGATGGGCCACAGGATTGTGTTGCTGAAGTCGTTCAAAAATATCAGAGTCGCAGAGATGTGTTGGTAAAAGGCTTGCATGAGGCGGGTTGGATGGTCGAAAACCCCAAGGCCTCGATGTACATCTGGGCTCACATTCCCGAGCCGTATCGTGCTGCGGGTTCGCTCGAGTTTGCCAAGCGCATTCTCGAGGAGGCCAAGGTGGCTGTTTCTCCCGGCATTGGCTTTGGTGATTATGGCGATGAGTACGTGCGTTTCGCTTTGATTGAAAATGAGCAACGAACCCGTCAGGC
>JAURZO010000235.1 GCA_030653405.1 Zwartia sp.
GCCTGAATGAACACCCAAGTCGCGTCGATCCGTTAACTGTCGAAGTATTGCATCAGGGATCGCGCCCAAACCCAACTCAAGAATGGCACGATCATGGATAAACGCGGAAGCAAACTTGGCGATCTTTATTTCAACTTCACCAATCCGTGCCGCTGACAACTCTAACAAAGGACGGTTACTGTATATCCGAGCATGGATTGGTAGATCATCAAGTAACGATGATGTCTGCGTCCACGGCATCTGCTCATTCACTTCGGCAATCACGACCCGTGCTCGACGTGCGGCCTCCACCATATAATCCGCGGAAATGCCCAAACTATGTTTGCCATTCGGTCCAACAGGGCTCAGTTGCAGCATCGCCACGTCACAAGGAATGTCACCACGGGTGATCATCGCACCGAGCGACGAGCAGTGCAATGGCAGCACGTCCATAGCCTGAGCCTCAATCAGGCGACTATTTAACCCAAAGCCTCCAAAAGTCGAGAGCTTGAGATCATGCCGGTATTCGGGCTGCAGCGTTTGAGAATAGGTGGCACCAACAAAAACCGAGCATGGGCCAATTACTTTTCGTTGCGCGACAAATGCCTCTGTCAGCGTGAGCGGTTCAGCTGTAGTCTGCGTCCAGACGACTGCATCTCCCGGTTTTATGTACTGGGCGAGATCGATGGACACGTTTAAAACGTCACCACCGCACGACCCCGAATGCCTGCCTGCATCACCTTGGCGCAATGTTCAAGCAAGTTTTCGAATTTGATCGGATATGCAATCTGATGCAGATGTTTGGGGTGCAAATCACCCCCTTTAGCCATCCGAGCCCAAATCTCACCTCGCTCAGGGACAGGATGATTGCCGTTAATCCCGACCAGGGAGACAGATCTCAGGATGAACGGATATATCGAGGTTGTGAGAGTTTCGCTTGCAGCGTTACCAAACGCGCATATCACTGCGTGTTTTTTTGCGGAACGCAATACGGCATCAAGGGGCGCACCACCCACTGCGTCGATCGCTCCGGCCCAACGCTGTTCCTCAAGCGGCTTGTCCCCACCCGCAATTTCATCGCGACCAATCACGCGACTCGCACCGATCGCTTTCAAATACTGCTCTTCTTCTTTTTTCCCAGTACTCGCAACAACCTCATAACCCAAACCCGCCAACATATCGATCGCAAAAGACGAGCTGCCACCCGTACCACCTGTCACCAAAATCGGACCATCGGTCGTTTTGACGCGACGCTCAATCTCAACCACTGCGACAGCCGAAGTGTATGCCGCCAGGCCCATGGCCACCACATCAAACGGATCCGTGCCCGCCGGAACACGCCCCACCCAGGCCGCAGGAACACGTACATACTCGCTGTAAGCGCCATCGCGACGCATGCCAAAATCACGACCACCTTGCACGGTGACTAAATCACCCGCTTTAAAATCCGGATGACTCGACTCGACAACAGCACCCGCCATCTCGATACCGGGTATACAAGGAAAACGTCCGATGACCTTTCCGACGCCCATCACACCGCGTGCATCTTTGTAATTCACCGCAGCAAATTGAGTCTTAATGACAACCTCGCCCGGATCCAGATCATCTATCGTCTGCTCCACCAAGCGACTGATACGTTTTCCATCCTCAAGATACTGTCTGATCGCTTTGAATTTCATGCTGCTTGTCCCCTATCCCTTATTTATTGTTTCTCTTTGCACCACAACGCCGTCGGCCAAGAGCGCGTGGATCTGCTCTTGATCCAAACCGTACTCAGCCAACACCTCGCAGCTGTGTTCACCCAGTGTGGGGGGACCATAGCGCACGCGTGACTGCGCGTTTCGGTCACCCACTGCGAGACCGGGCATACGAACACTCCCGGCGATTGAATTGGGAGTGTCCACGATCAACCCATTATGTTTGAGTTGAGGCGAGTCCATCACCATGTCGTAATCAGCGATAGGACCGCAAATGATGTCCTGTGCCTCCATCAGTTCCTGCCATTCGGCGGAAGTCTTTGAGGCAAGCAAAACCGTCAACTCGGTCATCAGCTTTTTACGATTGGCAACACGCAATGGGATCGTTGAAAAATCCGGATGACTTGCCAGCTCGGGTTTATTCAGTAACTGACAAAGAGCAGGCCAACGGTCATCATGATAAGCGGCAATCATGATCCAGCCGTCTTTGGTTGGATAAGCTTCATTGGGTGCCGAATATGGCGCCGCTGTACCGATCC
>JAURZO010000239.1 GCA_030653405.1 Zwartia sp.
TCCAACATGTCACCAAAACCTTCATGAATCACCGTCACGCGACAGTCCGCGCGCGCCAACTCTTGTGCAACCTCAATCGCCTGCGGATCCTTGTCAAACACAAACAAGCGCGCATCCGCCTTCAACTGACCCAACAACGCCCTCGAGTGCCCTCCCCGACCAAACGTTGCATCCACATAGACTCCGGACAACCGCGTGGTCTGCACATCGACATTAGCCGAAGACTTGGAGGCGCGCTTACCATAAGCGACGGCGACCAACGACTCGACAGTCGGCTCCAGCAGGACGGGCCGATGGCTAAACACGGCCACGACTTAAAACGAAAACTGGTTTAAAACATCACCCATGCCTTGCGACAAATCCGCAGCCTCTCGGCGCATCAGTGCAGCAGCATCCCAAAGCTCAAAATGCTCACCCATTCCCAACAGCATGACATCCCGTGACATTCCTGCAGCCAACCGCAACTCAGGCGCGACGAGCACGCGACCCGAACCGTCAATGTCAACATCCTGTGCATTACCAAGCAATAATCGCTGCAAAGCGCGTGCCTGCATCGGAAACGCCGCAATTTGTGAACGCTTTTGCTCCCATTCCGGGCGCGGATATACCAACAAGCAACCATCAGGGTGCCGTGTAATCGTCAGACAGCCTTGCGCCTGCTCCATCAGAGCATCGCGATGCCGGGTCGGAATATTGATCCGCCCCTTGGCATCTAACGTGAGCGCACTGCTTCCTTGAAACACCGAATTACCCCACTTAGTTGCACA
Organism: Zwartia sp.; assembly: GCA_030653405.1. Taxonomy (GTDB): domain Bacteria; phylum Pseudomonadota; class Gammaproteobacteria; order Burkholderiales; family Burkholderiaceae_B; genus Zwartia. The sequence goes on from JAURZO010000239.1 coordinate 768, forward strand.
AATATGCACTTTTCACCACTCTAAGTGAATGCGATAGACCGGTCAAGCGTGAAATCGTATTTTTTTTAATGGTGTCAAGGACTTAGCCGCTAATCTGCAGACGTCACAGAAACGAAATAATCAAGTAAATCAGTGGATTGGCACGGCAAGTAAATGTTGAATATCAACACCTGCCATAGGGATAACCCTATGAATAAGAAAATTTACAGCGAGAGATTGAAAATGGGAGGGGATCATTCCACGAGAAAGTGCAAGACGGATCTATAGGCCGGATTCTGTAAACCCATTTACATGGGTTGGCAATCATTCCTCTGGGCATTTCATTGCTGAAATGCTCTAGCCACCTACCCGCATACTTGGGCGAGCCGCCCGTCGTGGTCGAAACCACACGCATGCCTATTTGGTGTTGCTCCGGATAGAGGTTGCCGCGTTTCACCCTGCAACGTTGAATTCGCCAAAGCGAACTCTGCACCACGGCTACACCGTGGCGGAGTGCGTCTTTCGACACACCCCCGCTGCAGACTCGTCTCTGTGGCCCTAGTCCTCAGCGCGGACACTTACGTGTACCGCACCGGACGGTCGTTAACCGTTATCCTGCCCTGTGGAGTCCGGACCTTCCTCGATGCACGAAGCACCGCGATTGCCCAATCCGCCTTGCAGCGCCATTGTACGGCCATGTCAGAATGAACAATACGCAAATGTTCGTGTCCTGCGACAATAGCGGACTCAACACCATTAATTGCAGCCGTTTCCAACATGTCCAGTCAAGCTCTAATCACTCTCAACGGTGTACACCTCGCGTACGGGCACCACCCACTATTAGATGGTGCAGACCTTGCCATCCATGCGCATGAACGAATCGGTTTGATCGGCCGAAACGGCGCAGGCAAATCATCATTACTCCGGCTGCTCGACGGCCGGACACAACCTGATGACGGTGCCATCAATATCGCCGGCCACGTCAAAGTGGCTACGGTCGAACAAGAGCCACAACTCGACGAGTCTCTGACTATCGAACAAGCGGTATTCGGTGAATACGACCCTGAGAGCGAAGACTGGAATCGCGCCTCACGCGTCAAGGCGTTGATCGATAAGCTCGGCTTACCGCCTGAAGCCATCGTCGGCACGCTTTCAGGTGGTATGCGCAAACGCGTGGCATTGATCAGCGCGATGGCCAATGAACCGAGCCTACTGTTGCTCGACGAGCCCACTAACCACCTGGATCTTGATGGCATCAACTGGCTGGAGTCAACGCTCAAGCAGTGGCCGGGCAGCGCAATCGTGATCACTCACGATCGCCGCTTTCTGGATGCGATCGCGACACGTATCGTTGAGCTCGATCGAGGCGCATTGCTGAGCTTTCCGGGCAACTTCTCAGAGTGGCAGGTACGTAAGGCACAGTGGCTGGAGTCGCAGCGCCTCGAAAATGCCCGCTTCGACAAACTCCTCGCGCAAGAAGAAATTTGGATCCGCAAAGGTGTCGAAGCACGCCGCACCAGAAACGAAGGACGCGTGCGCAGACTCGAACAACTGCGCCGAGAGCGTGCGGATCGACGTGACCGCCAAGGTAATGTGCAACTTGCACTGGATTCAGGGCAGCGCTCAGGCAAACTCGTCGCCGAGTTGGAGCACGTGAGCAAGTCCTTTGGCGATCGTTGCGTGGTCAGAGACTATTCCACCACGATCATGCGCGGCGACCGAATCGGCTTCATCGGTCCGAATGGCGCAGGCAAATCAACACTTCTCAAACTGATTCTTGGCACGCTTGCGCCTGACAGCGGCACCGTTAAACTCGGCACCAACCTGAGCGTCGCGTACTTTGATCAGATGCGCAGCCAACTCGACGAAAATGCCACGCTTGCGGATGTCATCAACCCTGGCAGCGAATGGATTGAGATTGGCGGCACGCGCAAACATGTGATGAGCTATCTCGGAGATTTTCTATTTGCGCCCGCACGCGCGCACTCTCCGGTTAAAAGTCTCTCGGGAGGCGAGCGCGCACGTCTTTTACTTGCGCGGCTTTTCGCACGTCCAGCCAATATTTTGGTGCTGGACGAGCCAACCAACGACCTCGATATCGAGACTCTCGAACTACTCGAAGAGTTATTGCAGGACTACCCAGGTACGGTTTTGCTGGTCAGCCATGACCGAACATTTCTGGATAACGTTGTGACACAAACCATCGCGAGCGAAGGCGATGGCTTCTGGAAAGACTACGTAGGGGGCTTTGCAGATTGGGAACGTCAGCGCAAGACGACACAAGGCCCATCTGCGATCGACCGACTCAAGTCTGCTACGCAGCTTGCTTCACAGCCCGCAAGCGAGTCAGCACCCTCAAAGGCCGCCCCGACAGATGGATCGTTGCGTTCAGGCGCCACTACCCCCACCTCCACGACTTCACCAGATTCGTTCGCAAACAAAAACACTGCCCAACCGTTAAAGGCGCGGGCAGCCAAGCTTGCGCCCTGGGAAGTCAAAGAGCTTGAGCAGCTCCCGCTCGACATTCAAAAACTTGAGCAAGAGCAAGAGGCTCTCGTGGCAGAAATGGGACGTAGTGAACTCTACAAAAATGATCCCGCCAAGCTCACGACGATTCAAGCGAGGATGACGGAGATCGAAGCCCTGCTGCTCAAACATTTTGAGCGATGGGAAGCGCTTGAAGCACGACAAACCTAATCTAGCGTGCAGCGTAGACCGAGAGACTAATCAACCATCCGCCACTTGAGCGTCTCCCCTGCAGCGAGGGGAACTATCGTCTCTTTACCAAAGGGCAACTCCATTGGTATGGAGAATTCTCCTCGCTCAAGAGTCATGGACTCAGTGTTGCGCGGCAGTCCATAGAAATCCGGCCCACGCAAGCTCGCGAAGGCTTCGAGTTTGTCGATTTTCCCAACACTATCAAACGCTGTCGCATACAACTCCATCGCATGTAACGCGGTATAACAGCCGGCACAGCCACAAGCATGCTCTTTGAGCCCTTTAGAGTGTGGTGCGCTATCTGTACCGAGAAAAAAGCGCGGACTATCACTCGTTGCTGCGTTGATCAACGCCAAACGATGTACTTCGCGCTTTAGGATCGGTAAGCAATAAAAATGAGGGCGCACCCCACCTTGAAAAATTGCGTTGCGATTGTAAAGAAGGTGCTGCGCCGTAATGGTTGCAGCTATTGGCCCCTCCGCATCGCGGACATACTCAACACCCTCTTTCGTTGTGATGTGTTCAAACACGACTTTAAGTGCTGGAAAAGACCTTCTCAGAGGAATCATGACCCGATCAATAAAGAGTGCTTCACGATCAAACACATCGACAAAGGGATCCGTCACCTCGCCATGGACGAGCAATGGCATCCCAATACGCTGCATGACCTCAAGCACAGCACTGCATCGTGCGAGCAAATCCGTCACGCCCGCATCAGAATTCGTTGTGGCTCCAGCTGGATAAAGCTTAAAGGCAACCGCCGCACCCGATTCAAACGCACGAACAGCCTCGTCTGGGAGCGTGTTGTCCGTTAAATAAAGGGTCATTAGAGGCGTAAAACGACCGGCAGGCACTCCCGTTGCGGCAAGTGCCGCTTCGATACGCTCACGATAAGCGACAGCCAGTGCTGCGGTGGTCACTGGTGGCTTGAGATTGGGCATGATAATCGCACGCGCGAACTGGCGCGCAGTGTGACCAACAACCGCCTTAAGGGCTTCAGCGTCACGAAGATGCAAATGCCAATCGTCTGGTCTGATAATTTTGAGCGTTGTTTGTGTCATAGTGTTTCTGCTGTGTGCGTTGCTAAGTGTGTTGCTTACTGTTTGCGTTGCTTGCTAAGTGCCTTGCTTACTGTGTGCGTTGCTTATGACACGTATGACGCTTGCGTCGTATGTGTTCTGCGGGCTTACGGTTGCAAAGGCATGCCGCGCTCTATCAGCGCCGCGAATGTTGCACTTCCCACCGGGATTACGTCATCATTAAAATCGAATCTTGGATTATGCAGGAACCTGCCATCCTCTGCGCCGCCCTGCCCCAACCTAAAATAAGCTCCAGGTACTTTTTTCAGCATGAACGAAAAATCTTCGGACCCCATTGACGGTGTCATATCTCTGACTACTTTCTCCGCGCCGAACAAGTCCGTCGCGACATCCGCTACAAAATGGGCGTTGAGAGCAGTGTTCACAGTAGCGGGATAATTGCGGACATACTTAAATTCCGCCGTCGCACCAAAGCCCTCTGCGATAGAAGCAATCAAGCTTCGCATGCGGGTTTCAACAACCTGCTGAACATTGTCGCTAAAAGTTCTTACTGTCCCAACAAGCTTGGCCTGTCCGGGAATCACACTTGCCGCAGAAGGACTGCCGGCATTGATGTGCCCAAAAGAAAGAACGGCCGCCTCGAGGGGATGTACGTTACGCGACACAATCGTTTGCAGTGTCGTCACTATCGTCGCTGCAACCATAATCGGGTCGATCGTTTGATAAGGGTGAGCGCCATGACCACCACGACCTTGAATAGTGATCTCAAACTTATCAGACGCAGCCATCATTGGCCCGGGATTGATGCCTACCACCCCGGCAGGTAGTCCCGGCCAGTTATGCAGTGCATAAATCGCATCACAGGGAAATTTATCGAACAAACCATCATCAACCATGGCCTTTGCGCCGCCGAGTCCCTCCTCCGCGGGCTGAAATATCAACACCGCGGTTCCATTGAAGTTTCGGTTCTGCATTAAATACTTGGCCGTCCCCAGCAGGATTGTCGTGTGGCCGTCATGCCCACAGGCATGCATCATTCCTGGCACCCTCGAGCAATAATCCGAGACGCTGTCCTCACTCATCGGCAGTGCATCCATATCCGCTCTGAGGCCAATCATTTTTCCAGAGTCGGTACGCTGGCCTTTGATCACTCCTACTACGCCTGTCTTACCAATGCCTCGGTGAACTTCTACACCGAGCGCAGTCAGTGCACCTGCAACAATTCCTGAAGTTCGAATTTCTTCAAACCCAATTTCAGGATTTGCGTGTAAATCGCGTCGAACAGCAACAAGCTCTTGATGAAATTTTTTAATGGATTCAAGTGGAGATCTTGGATACATGATGACCAATAGTTGAATTAAGTGAACAGAGAGCGACTACCCTCCGAAGTGTATCTATCTTGGCATAAATTGAGTGTATTGCGACAATTTCGCGACGTTCTTGACAAATTCTTTGTCTTTCATAGGAAGAAGCGTTATGCTGCGCCCGTTGTGCACAATAATTCGTCCTATTAGGAGAGCTTACATGGCCACCGCCAAAAAACCTGCTGCAAAGAAAGTCGCTGTCACAAAAGTTGCTGTTAAGGCACCTGCCGCCAAGAAAGCCGCGGTCAAAAAAGTTGCTGTGAAAAAGACTGCTGTAGCAAAACCGGCGGCCAAGAAAGTAGCCCGCACCCCAAATGCAGCCTTCATGAAAGCCCTGACCCCCAGCGCTGTTCTTGCTGCTGTGATTGGTGCTGCTGCGATACCTCGTACCGAAGTCACCAAAAAAATCTGGGAATACATTAAGAAGCACGATCTGCAAGATCCTGCGAACCGTCGTAATATCAATGCTGACGAAAAGCTCAAGCCTTTGTTCGGCAAAGCACAAGTTTCAATGTTCGAACTAACTAAAATCGTTAGCGGTCACTTGAAATAAGCTGTATCGAAAACTTTAAGATCCTTAATAGAAAAAGGGCACTTTGAAAGTGCCCTTTTTTTATTGAAGGTGGACTGATTGAATCAATTCGGTGCTTTTGCCTCAAGCAATGCGAGCCAACCTTTAATCAAGCGATACAGCACCCAAATCGCCGTTGCGAACACGCCAATCCAGCCGATATAAATATAGGTTGCGACGCCACTGATGGCTAACGCCAGCAATCCCCACCAAAAGGTTTGCATCAACCAATCGAAATGTGCCGCATAAAAAGTCCCGGCAGCATCGGCACGTTTGACATATAACAGCACCATTGCAGCAATGGTCGCAATACCGAACATACCACCACTTAAAAGACCAATCGCAAACAATGCATAGGCGACATGCGTCAACGTTCGCAAATCGATAGGTGCCTTTTCCTCAGTGTTCTGTTCATTCGACATTCAACGCTCTCCTTAGCTCGGCACCATATTGCAAGAATAGAAATACGGCCTTAAGTCACTATATACGGTTGCAATCTTACATGAGGTGTTGAACGAAGACAAAGCATCCTGTGCAAATGGAATAGGCAAAGACAAAGCCCCTCAGTGATCACACTGAGGGGCTTTGAGGGTAAGAGCTTGACGATGACCTACTTTCACAGACGTA
>JAURZO010000242.1 GCA_030653405.1 Zwartia sp.
GTTGCTATGTTGATTCATTAGAAGTCAATTAGACAGTCTGCCGTCCTAAGGGACGGCAGTTTCATTTAGTGTTCAGTTTTCAATGCATCCTGAGTCACAAAGCCGATCTTTCCAAGACCGGACTTATGTATCTCAGACAAAAGTTTGGCGATATCTTCATATCGTGTATTTTGATCAGCATATAAGAGCACGACTGGTTTGGGATCACGCTGACTATCGAGAGCGAGTTTTATCTTTAATGCCTGGAGATTGATCACTTCATTTTTCAATAAATACTGACCACTCTGATCAATTGAAATTTTAATTGGCTCAGGGGGATCCACCAGCCGTTCAGTACTGACTTTTGGCAGTTCAATATTGACCGTTTGATGAACCAAGGGCAAGGTGACTAAAAAGATAATGAGTAAAACGAGCATGACATCCACAAAAGGGGTCATGTTGTTCTCGCTCATCATATCGTCTGAGGATGATTCGGTATGCATACTCATGGCCGGCTTGTCCGCATTTGTTTGGCGTCAACTCTCGCGCCGGTCACAAGATAAGCATGCAAATCGTAAGCAAATCGATTCAAAGCACTTGCGATTTTCTTATTGGTCCGCACGAGCGCGTTGTAGGCGAGGACCGCAGGAATCGCGACAGCAAGGCCTAATGCAGTCATGACGAGGGCCTCGCCAATCGGACCAGCAACTTGATCTAGTGACGTTTGGCCGCTTGCGCCGATACGTGCTAGAGCGTGATAAATGCCCCAGACTGTTCCAAATAGTCCAATGAATGGCGCAGTCGAACCGATGGATGCCAAAAACGTGAGGCCTGATTGCAAGTGTGCGAGACTACTCTCGACTGAGTTCCTAAGTGCTCGTGTGACCCAGTCGCTGAGATCTAGTTGGTCGTGTAGTTGCTTCTCATCTTTAGGATCAACGTTGGTGTGGTTGTGAAGTTCTGATGATCGGTTGAGATGATGGACTGACTCAACACCGTCCAGAGCCAGCATAAAAAAAGCATTGTTGTCCTTTTCGCCAAGAATTTTCATGCCCTCTTTTAGTGAGGGCGAGTGCCAGAATTTCTCAACACGTTTACTGAAAATTCTTTGTCGAGCATGGGACGTGATTTTTAAGATGAGTATTGTCCATGTCAGTATCGACATGGCGATGAGGATGAGTGCGACTAAATGACTGATTTTGTCGCCCTGAGCCCATAATTCGATTAAAGAAAAATTACCGTTCATGTTTCACTCTAGAATAAAGTTAATAGGAATATTGACCCACATTTTTTGAGGGACACCAGCTTTTTTGCCAGGCACGAATTTCCACTTCAGGACTGTTTCAAGCGCAGTTTGATCCAGGCGTGCATGGCCGCTTGATTGTTTAACTAAGGCTTGGGCAGCAGTCCCATCCACATCAATTTGAACCGCGATGAAAACCTTGCCTTCCTCACCCATTCGACGACTCTGTCGTGGATAGGGCGGGTGAGGATTATTTAGATATTTGGCGTGCGTGATGGGTAAGGTGATGTCACTGCTGCCCGCTTGAGATGGTATTGAGTTGGCTTGATTTGCTGAAATTTTCTGTGATTTGTTGTCCGGCTTTGTTTTACTAACAAGAGGTTTGGGTAAGGTCTGGATTTGCGCCTTGATGCTGGAAGGCTTGAGCTCGGAAGGCTGAGGCTTGGGTTCGGATTCAAACTCTAGTTCTTTGTGCGTGATTGGTGCTTGTGCGTCCTCAACCCTTTCGATATTTAGATTTTCGAGGCTTTTATCAGGCATTTCAGTCTGTGCCGTGTCTATTTGTTCGGATTGCTCCGTGCTCTGAACGACTTCTGTGACTGGGCTGACTGTCTCTACAGATTGAGCTGCGGATTGTCCTGCGTCAGTTTCAAGCATGAAGGACTCGAGCATACTGATGCTTGCTGTGGGCTCATAGGTCGCTGTTGCATGCCGAGAGAGCATCATGGCAATTCCGATGTGCAAGCTGACGACAAATGTAAAAACTACAATTGCCAGTGCTCTTTTCTGCTTTCTTCTTAATTTTGATGATGACATTCTTTCGTTTGTGATGGCTATTGATGCGTGGAGGAATGTGGGTGCGTCACGACAAGATCGACGGGGATTGTTTGAAGTGTTCGACAACCAGACAAGGCCATGGCTAATTTCAACTCATCCCACAGCAATCGAATGACGTGCGCAACACCTTGGGGGCCCGCGCATCCTAATGCCATTGCAATCGGCTTTCCAATTAAGACAGCATCGGCACCCAAGGCAATCGCTTTTAGTACATCCGTTCCTCGACGGATGCCTCCATCGACTAAAATTTGAATCGAATCACCCACTTCTTTTTTGATTCGGGGGAGTGCGATGGCCGTGGCGATCGTAGTGTCCAGTACGCGTCCACCATGATTCGAAACAATGATTCCAGCGCATCCGACTTCAGTGGCGCGAAGCGCATCACGCGGGTGGGTGACGCCCTTGAGCAGCAGTGGTAACTGTGTTTGCTGAGCTAGCCATGCAACATCACTCCAACTCGGTGCTTGTGCGAGTAACGCCTCAAGACTCAGCGAACTATTCACTGGCGTTGCCCCATTGAATTCAGGAGGCAATTTAAAGCCAGCTCTACGCTCACGGTCCCTCGCGCCATATACGGGCGCATCGACCGTTAACACGATCGCTTCATAGCCTGCTGACTCGATAGCGTTGAGTCGGACAATCATCTCTTCTCGAGACTGGGTCCAGTAGAGTTGATGCCACAGTGGTCCACGATCGACTTCTTGAAGAAATGCTTTGGCGATGGCAAGAGGGTCGATGGAAGATTGGTCACTCACAATAAATCCAGCCTCAAGAACCGCGGCGGCATAGGCACAGGCAACCTCTCCTTGTGGGTGCAATAGTTTTTGAAATGCAAAAGGTGCGACCATAATCGGATGCGACAAGGTTCGTCCAAAAATTCGTATGCGTGTGTTTGAGCCTACAAGATTGGATAAGATCGTTGGTTGAAGTGAGATCTCACTCCATGCTTCGCTGTTTTTGCGCTGCGTTATCTCATCTCCGGCGGCACCCGAAAAATAAGACCAGATCTTTGGATCCAGACTCTGTTGAGCATGCCGTTCATACTCACTAATATTGACCACTTGAGATTGAATATTTGTGATGCCGGTCATGTGTCAGACCACTCGCGGAGTAGATTGTGATAAAGACCGGTAAGTTCAACGGACTCCTTTGTCTCTCCGTGTCGTTCACGAAGTTGTATCAGACTCGTGTCTAGCTGATGAAGCATGCTGCGTTGATCGCTGCTGCGAACAAAGCTTTGTATCCATAAAAAGCAGGCGTGACGATAGCCTCGTGTCACTGGTGTAACTTCGTGAACAGTGTTCCCAGGATAAAGAATTGCATCGCCCGCATTGAGCTTGATTGATTGGCGGTGAAACGGGTCTTCAAGAATAAGCTCACCACCATCATACTCAGTAGGACTATTTAAGAATACAGTGCATGAAACATCTGTTCTGACATAGTCTTGTGTGGATCCAGATTCAATCCTGAGTGCGTTATCGATATGTTTGCCGTAGCTTGGATACTCAGCATCGTAACGGTTGATCCTGGGTCTCAATATTTTTCTAGGCAGTGCTGCGGAATGAAATAAGGGATGACGGTGTAAACCAGCTAAGACGATCGATTGGATTTCGGTATCGGCATGAGAATGCTTTTTGAGTTGCAAGTTTGCTTTCACGAGCTTTGCCTGTTGCCCCGCTGAGCTGCGACCATCCTCCCAAGGCGCATTATCGAGATGCACCTTGATTTGTTTTAACTCTGCTGTGTGCAATACTTGCTGGAGTGCTATTTTCATTTAAAAATTGAACCTTGTCGTTAGCATGTAAGTACGCCCAGCACCCGGAGAGTAGTGGCCTGAATAAAGTGCTTGTGCATATAGCTTATTGCCGAGGTTGTTAACGTTAAATTGAAACGAGAGCCAGTCATTTGGCTTGTATTCGGCCATGGCACTGATCACGCCGTATCCAGGTGCCTCCCAGCCTGGGTTGCGGTTAGGTGATTGTGGGCTCACGGCAGTTACGCCGGCACCAAGTCGTAATTCCGGTAGTACCCGATACGTTGTCCAGACACTTCCTTGGCTAACGGGCGTGAGCGACGGACGTTGACCTTCGAGTTCGCCTGATAGCGATTGGGCTGTCGTATTTGCACCTTGGTCAATGACTGCGATCGGTGTCCACGCATAGGACAGAAAGACGTCCCATTTGGAGGTGATGCGACCAGCGATTTCCATTTCTAGTCCCGCAGCATGTCTTTTTCCAGACAGAAGATACGCTGCGTTGGCGCTGTCAGGATCTCGATTGCGTTCGTTAATTTTTGTTGCATAAAATGCAGAAATTCTGGCTGTCACGCGTTTGCTTGGGTGTTCCCATCGTGTACCTATTTCAAAGTTTTGACTTTTTTCTGGTGGCGTATTTGCGCCTAGAGGATCGTACTGGTAGGCATCTCCCGACGTGTTGAACGAATTACCCCATGAGCCGTAGAATGACCATTGATCGTCAGGCTGGTACATCGCCCCCAGTCTGCCGCTCCACACACCGTCGGCACGGTCTTGTCTGGCTTCCGTGGCAGTGCCAGTTGCGGCTTGCCAGAAGTTGCCTTTGAAGTAGTCGTATCGCAGCCCACCGATAATTTTGAAAGTGCTCGTTAGGTGGATGATGTCTTGTGCATAAACGCCAACTGTCTGTGCTTTGAATGTTCGACCATCAGAGAGGTTTCTAAGTGATTCGTTGATCCACGCGCTGTCATGAGGTGTGCCAGCGTATGTGATTGGTTTTACAAGCGTTACGCCCGGTGGTGTGGTTGCATTTTTATTGACGAAATCCTCTTGTCCGAGATCAATGCCCGTCAAAATATCGTGACGTATTCCTGAGAGCTGCAACGAGTTCTGGTAATCAATTTGTAGAGCACCAACATCAATGTTTTGGATCTTATTGTTTGTGCCACGTCTAAATACGGTGCTGTCGTTGAAGGTGCTCAGCGTTGTTGGATTGTTAAATCTAATGGCGCTTGCTCTTTGATCCCTTCCGTATGTCCCGTAGCGGATAGTGGAGTTGAGGGTACCCCCGTCTTCGAACGTATGCTGCCAGTTAAGAGTCCCATAGGTTGCACTACTGTTGTTATAGTCACTGCGCATACCGTAATAGTTTTTAGGGTCGAGCGGTAACAGTTGAGTGTCGGAAAGTGGGGAGGTTGCGTTCGGGCGTGCCCATGGGATTCCGTAGTTAATGCCGTTATTTGTTTCGAGTGCGAAGATCGATGCGGTAATTTGATCTTTAGTGTTGATTCCCCAGCGTACGCTTCCTGCGAGGCCTCTGGAACTGAGACTGTTACCAGCACCATCATTTTCGGCACCGTTGTACATTACGTTAAATCTAGCTGCTGTGTTTTCACCAAGTTGCTTATTAAAGTCTCCGGTGCTGCGGAAAAATCCATACGAGCCTACTGTCAAATCAATTTGATTAAAGTCCCCGAGAAGCGGGACTTTGCTGACTTGGTTCACGACACCGCCTGTTGATCCGCGCCCGAACAGCATGGAGGCCGAACCTCGCAGTACTTCGATGCTGCTGAAGTTGAATACATCTCTGTTGTAAAAAGCCGGGTCACGTAATGCATCGACGTAAATATCGCCTGAGCCTGCAAGTGAAAAGCCTCGGAGTCGAATGTCTTCTTCACCACCTTCACCGGCAAGAAATGTGACACCTGCAGTGTTTTTGAGCACATCGCGTAATGTGAAGAGATCTCGATCAGCCATCAGCTTTTCAGAAATAATGGTCACAGATTGCGGAATGTCCCGAAGCTCCTGATTGACCTTGCCAATTTTCGAATGGTTGATGTAATAGTCTTCCCTCGTATCTGCTTGTTCAGCATTCCCTTTGACGGTAATAGGCGCGAGATCTTGGGCCTCAGGAGCGGTTGATGTAGGCTCTGTGTTTGTGACTGTTGGCGGTTGGGTGGTTTGTGCTGCGCTATTTGCTAGATAGGTCACACTGCCAGCAAGCATCAATGCGGCAAGGGAGGCGCTGTTGTTCTTCATAGGTCGGTTGGGAGCTTCTTGTTACGGAGTTACGGATGAACAAGTTAATAAATGTAACACAAATAATAGTGATTCGCATTTACATTCGTATTTGTATTTCAATTCATTGATTTTAGAAAGTATCCTTTCCCATCATTTACTTGGTTGAAGGGACTAGACTGGTGAAGTTGCGCTAAAGGCGCCCATACGTGTGAGTCGCGAAAATTCCGATTCGATTAGCTGTTCGACGATGCCGTAGTTCATGATCTGATCACGATCTCTCTGATCGCATCGACCGAGTTGATGGCGACATGCACCATGACTGAATCTAGTGATAAACGCTACATCGTCGCAGAGCACAACAAGTAATTGGTGTGTTTTTACTGGTCGCTGACAATCAGACCATCGACTAGTGTAATGGTGCGATCGCAGGAGGCTGAAAGCCTCGGGTCATGCGTCACAATCAATACGGCGCAGCCAAACTGGCTGTTGAACGTTCTAAACAACTCAAACATGCTGTCAGCTGTTTTTGTGTCGAGGTTGCCGGTGGGCTCATCGGCAAGTAGCAGTGCAGGTTGACTGATTAAAGCGCGTGCGATTGCCACGCGCTGTTGTTGTCCTCCTGACAGAGCACTTGGTTTGCTATTCGCAAACTTTTCTAAACCGACTTGCGCAAGAAGCCCTAAGGCCCTATCTTTGTGCGTCGGCGTTGGTTTGCCTTCACGCAGCATCACGGGCATCAAAATATTTTCAATTGCTGTAAAAGCTTCGATCAGGTGATGAAATTGAAAGACGAAACCGATTTCCTTGCCACGCAGGGAAGTGCGGGCTTCGTCATCCATCTCTCGGGTGGGCGTTCCCAGCAGAAATAGTTCACCAGAGGTGGGTTGATCTAACAAGCCGATCAGGTTGAGTAAAGTGCTCTTGCCAGAGCCAGAGGGGCCCACCAGTGCAGCAAAGTCCTGACGCCCGATCGCCATGTCCAGGCCATGCAAGACCTCTATCTCAGTGGGCAGGCCAATGTTGAACGACTTCCTTAGTCCAACCAGTCGCAATACATTCTGTCCGCTATCCGTTGTCATCGCATTTTCTCCTACACATAGCGGATCGCGGCAACTGGATTTAGCTTAGAGGCTCGCCAAGCAGGAACCATTGCGGCCAACACACCTGTCAGGGTCGCAGCGATAATCACGACAGGAATGAGTTGGGTGGCCAGCGGTATAAAGAAAAGTTTCGGTCCAAAGGTGTTAAAGGCCCACACCATACCCGCACCGAAAAAAACACCTGCAGCTGCACCCGTCAAGCCAAGCAGCGCACCTTGAAAAAGAAAGACACGCAAGATCTGTTTTCGGGTGATGCCCATGGCTCTCAGAATACCTATCTCTCGCGTACGCTGGGTCACACTAATCGCCAGTACGCTGGCAATGCCAAAGGCAACAGACAGAGCGACAAAGAAATTGATGATGTTGGTGGAAAGGCTTTGTGAACTCAGTGCATTCATGAGTTGAGCATTTGTTTGCATCCAGCTTTCGGATTTAAGTCCTGTGAGCTGTCTGATCCGCATTGCAGAGCGCTCAGCCTGGAAAAGATCTTCGACGGTGACATCCAACTGGGTCACGGCGCCAAATAAGCCAAGTAAGGATTGGGTTTGCTTAATGTCCAAATACACATAGCGAGAATCAAGCTCTCTGACGCCCATCTCAAAAATTCCCGATAGGGTGACTGTAGCAAAACGACCTTGACCTGCCTCTAAACGTAACTTGTTTCCAACGCGTAGCCCGAGATCGTCAGCCAAAATTTTCCCAATGACGGCATCCCCTGCACCCACTCTAAACTCGCCACTGACGATATCTTTTGCAACTGGAATAATTTTTTCATAACGAATGGGATCGATTCCCACTAATGAGACAGACTTCAGTACATCGCCTCGTCTGGCAAATGCGGGTCCGGAAATGACGGGTGACACAGCCTTGATATCTGAGAGTTGCTCAAGTGTTTGCATCACTTGTTGCCAGTTATTGATGGATCGAAGCCTCTGAGCACGCTTATCTTCAAGGATTAGCTGCAGTATCCCTTGGTCAGCAGGAAGGATGGTGTTGATTTCATCGGAGGGTTGCACACGAATATGTGCTTGGGTGCCAAGAGTTCGATCCACAATGTTTGACTGCAAGCCCATCACTAGCGTTGTGATAAATACAATCACAGAAACACCCACAGCAATGCCTACGAGTATCAGGATTGTTTGAACAAGTCCCTGACGTAAAAATTTGAGTGCGATTGTTGATTCAATCCACATTAGTTGAATTTCACCGGTGTTTCTTTACGATCGACGGTACCCAGACCATTGCCTTTGCCTGTTCCTGATATGGGTAATGCCAAAGGCTTGATACGGACGTGCGTGCCATCCGCCAAGGCAGCATCCTGTGCTTTGATTTTTTCAGAGGGCATGGCGATCACCCAGTCTCCTGCGTTCAAGCCTGAAATGACTTCTGTGAGCACAAGTCCTTTTAAGCCAAGCGTGACGCGCACACGCTCTGTCTTGTCATTGCGGATCACAATGACGTCTGCGGTGTTGTCCCGTAGATTTGAGAGGGTGTCATTAGGCACTGATAAAGTCTGATCGCGTCTACCTGTTTCAATGTTGACTGTGACAGTCATGTCTTGTCGTAAATAGTCGGGAACGGGTTCAACGGTCAGGCGAATATCAACAGTGCCGCGTTGTGGATCGACCGTAGGTGAAATAAAGTTCACTCGAGCGTTAAACGGTCGATCGATATAGGCATCCGCGATGCAAACAGCCTGTTGGCCCAGTCTGAGCACCCCTAAGTTGCGCTCATCAAGCGGCACCAGGATTTCAGTTTTTCCTGTTTTGGCGATTTCAAGCAAAACTCGACCCGGCTGAACAAGATCACCGGGCTCGACGTTTCTAGTTAGCACCGTTCCACTGACTTGTGATCGGACCTGGGATTTCTCCATCGCGGCTTGGGCAGCCATTAAACGCTCTCGAAGAATTGTTTCTTCGGAGGCGCCTTCTGCTAGAGACGCAACTAGCAGCCGTGCTTGCTCAGCGTTTGCCCGGGCAGTGTTTTCCAGATGTTCAGATTGTTCTTTGGCTTCGCGAGCTATTGATTGTTGGTCAAAGAGTTCCCGTCGTCGCTGCGCTTCACGATTGGCCTGAGCCAGTTGTGATTCGGCCTGACGCAGCGCAGCTTGCGCTTGCGGGCGTCTGGCGTTCTGAAGCTGGTCCATGGCAGCTTGTGCCTCTCGGACTCGTGCTGAGATCTCATCGGAACGTAGTACTAATAGGATGTCGCCGGAGGAAACTTGATCGCCTTCTTGGACTCGCCTCTCAATGACAACCCCGGTGATCTCGCTACCGACTTGGACGCGAGAGGTGGAAATCACTCGGCCAGTAGCAACCACGATCTGAACGAGTGGCGATGATTCAATCTGGTAAGCCGGCATAAGAGGACCGCGCCAAAATTGCCAGACGAGGCTGCCCACCACTAACAAAAAAATAGCGGCTACCCAGATGATCAAACGAGGAATACTTTTAAATGACATTGGTACCACACGTCCTTTATCTTGCTTCGAGTATGGCATTTAGCGAAGAGTAAATCAGTCCACTACCTGTTGCGATTAATAGCGTCGTGACTAAGAGCTGTGAAATGCGGCGGCTCAGATTGATAGGATGTTTAAGCTGCAAAATAGTGGCGACTGTAATCGCGGGAAACGCAATAGCAGAGAGAATGATGGCATTAAGAGAGAGCTCGCCAGCACCGATCGCGATCACAAGCCTGGCTGCTGATGTGACGCCAAATACAATAAACAGATACTGTCGGATCACAGTTTTATCTAATGGCTGACTATACAGGTGATAAACCAGCGGCGGCCCCGGCGTAGCAAACATTCCACCCAGGATTCCTGTCAGAAAGCCTGCTGCGAGTGTTTTTTTCTTTCCTGAGAGTTGGCGCGTATTGGAATTAATCAATAGCAGAGCGATTGCAGAGGCAAAAATTGATATGCCGAGTATCAAACGCAGCGTGTTAAGACCATGCACCGAAAACCATGATAACGAGACATAACCTAAGATCAGGCCAATCAAACTGCTAACCAGTGCCGGCATTAACAGTTTGCCAGGAGACTGACGAGGAGATTTTTTAAGGTACAGCAAGCTATTGGCAATTGAAAGTATGCAAGCGATATTGGCAGCGTCCGCAATTGAAACAATTTGCAGCGCGCCAGTCATGCCAACGAGTATGAGTCCAAAGGCAAAGCCCGTCAGGTTTTGACAAAATGCTGCAAGTAAGGCGATGAGGATAAAGGCAAAATACTGCACTAAAGACATTTTTATATTTTCCCTTGCTGCACGACTGAATATATCCATGTGCAGAATATGTATAAACGTTTCTAAATATGCGTCAACACACTCGTATATATTGGACTTTAAACGATTCTGAGAATCGCTTCTGACGGATGGTTGTTTGCCTATGCTGAACTTTCTGGAGGCAAATCTCACCGTTTATTCAGAATTTAAGAGAAATTGATGATATTTTTAGCTTTTCCATATTGATTCACGAGACAAAATGAATACTTACAATCACTTTATTGATGGTCAATATGTCGAACCCATTGGAAAGAAATGGATCGACAGCATTGACCCTTACTTAGGCCAACCATGGGCACGTATTCCTCAGGGTTGTGCAAAAGATGTGAGCTTGGCAGTAGCCGCGGCCAGTCGTGCCATGAAACAAGGCCCTTGGGCCAGTATGAACGCCACCCAGCGCGGCAAACTGATGCTCCGCTTAGCAGATTTGGTGGCACAGAATGCTGACCGCCTCGCTGAGCTCGAAGTCCGTGACAATGGCAAGCTTCTTGCCGAGATGCGGGGGCAGCTCAACTACCACCCTGAGTGGTGGCGCTATTACGGCGGCCTGGCTGACAAAATCGAAGGTGCTGTCATGCCGATCGACAAGCCAGATATGTTTGCTTTCACGCGTTCTGAACCAATCGGTGTTGTGGGAGCCTTAACGGCCTGGAATTCTCCCTTGATATTTATTGCTTGGAAATGTGCTCCGGCTCTTGCTGCGGGATGCTCGGTTGTCGTCAAGCCTTCAGAATATGCGTCAGTTTCAACCTTGGCGTTTGCCGAGCTGACCAAAGAGGCGGGATTTCCTGATGGTGTGTTCAACGTCGTCACAGGCTATGGGGCTGAGGCTGGATCTGCATTGGTTGATCATCCCGATGTCGCCAAAATCACGTTCACTGGATCTGATACGACAGGCGCGATGATTTATGCCCAAGCAGCTAAAAGTATGAAACGCGTGGCGCTCGAGCTCGGCGGTAAGTCTCCCAATATTGTGTTTGCAGACTGTGACCTCGATAAGGCGGCTGCAGGTGTCATTTCTGGCATCTTTGCGGCCACCGGACAAACATGTATCGCGGGCTCGCGTTTGTTAGTGCAGAACTCGATCAAAGAAGAGTTCACGAAGCGTGTCGTCGCACTAGGCACATCTGCACGCAAAGGCAATCCGATGTCGCTCGACACCAATATCGGACCTGTCACAACGCCCGTCCAATATAAGAAAATCCTCGACTATATCGACATCGCGAAGACCGAGGGCGCACGTTGTATTTTAGGAGGAGGTCCTGCTAATTCTCCAGAGCTGCCCGGTGGTCAATTTGTCGAACCAACGATCTTTACCGATGTCACGGCTGACATGCGAATCGCGCGTGAAGAAGTCTTTGGCCCCGTGTTGTCGATCATCGGATTTGAAGACGAAGCTCAAGCCATTGCGTTGGCGAATGACACGATCTATGGGTTGGCTGCGGGCGTATGGACCGAAGATATTGGACGCGCGTTCCGAATGTCTCAAGCATTAAAAGCGGGCACAGTCTGGGTCAATACCTATCGGGCCGTGAGCTACATGATGCCTTTCGGTGGTATGAAGCACTCTGGAATTGGGCGTGAAAGCGGTATAGAAGCGATCAAGGGATATCTGGAGACGAAAAGCACATGGATTTCTTTTGCCCAAGGCGCACCAGCCAATCCTTTCATCATGCGATGAACGCTTGCTTATTGCGATTGCATGAAAATTTTAGAATATTCGGAATGATTTAACTTAAGGTAAAAAAATGACTGATCACAAAAAAAACTGGAAACTGGAGACCGTTGCTGTTCATGGAGGCTATAGCCCAGATCCGACGACACGCGCGGTTGCTGTGCCGATCTATCAAACCGTCGCGTTTGCGTTTGATAACACCCAGCATGGTGCGGATCTTTTTGATTTGAAAGTACCCGGCAATATCTATACTCGAATCATGAATCCTACGCAGGACGTACTCGAGCAACGTGTTGCTGCGCTGGAGGGCGGTATCGCTGCCTTGGCGCTTGCTTCGGGTCAGGCTGCAGTGACTTATGCGATTCAAACGATCGCCGAAGCCGGTGATAACATCGTTTCGTCCAGCACACTCTATGGTGGAACATATAACCTGTTTGCGCACACACTGCCGCTTTCCGGGATCACGACTCGTTTTGCTGATCCACGTGATATCGCATCTTTTGAACCTCTTATCGATGAGAAAACCAAAGCGATTTTTGCGGAATCAGTCGGCAACCCTTTAGGTAATGTGACGGATATCGCAGCGCTTGCCGAAATCGCGCATCGCCATGGCATTCCGCTCATCATTGATAACACTGTGCCGTCGCCTTATCTGTTGCGACCCATTGAGCATGGTGCCGACATTGTGGTGCAGTCACTCACCAAGTATCTGGGCGGACATGGCAACAGTTTGGGTGGTGCGATTATCGACTCTGGCAAGTTTCCTTGGGCGGAGCATAAGGCGCGATTTAAACGTTTGAATGAGCCAGACGTCAGTTATCACGGCGTTGTTTACACGGAAGCATTTGGTCCTGCAGCATATATCGGTCGTGCACGTGTGGTGCCACTTCGCAATACTGGTGCGGCTATTTCGCCATTTAATGCCTTCTTGATTCTTCAGGGCATTGAAACGTTGGCATTGCGTGTGGATCGCATTACTGAAAATGCCTTAAAAGTTGCTAACTTTCTAAAGACCCACAAGAAAGTTGACTGGGTCAGCTTTGCTGGTTTACCTGAGCATCCAGATCATGCACTTGTTAAAAAGTATTTGTCGGGTAAGGCTCCTGGCCTTTTTACATTTGGTGTGAAGGGTGGCAGAGAAGCAGGGGCACGTTTTCAAGATGCTCTGCAGCTCTTTACCCGCTTAGTGAATATTGGTGATGCAAAGTCGCTTGCGACTCACCCTGCATCTACGACGCATCGCCAGCTCAACCCGGAGGAGTTGGCACGCGCAGGGGTCAAGGAAGAAACCGTTCGATTGTCGATTGGCATCGAACACATCGATGATCTCATTGCCGATCTGGAGCAGGCCTTGGAGTCCGTATGAAAGTGATTGAAAGGTATTGAAGAGCATTGCGGGCAGTGTAAGCTCAATCGATATGATTGAGTTCAGTGGATACTAGTAGCCACTAAGCTGGACAAGATAGAAAATGGCTCCGGCCATCATTGCAGAAACGGGTACCGTGATAATCCAAGCCGCAAGTATTTTGAATAAAACAGAACGCTTGACGAGCTCTTCACGGTATACCCGTTTCATTTTTTTACGCTCTTTATTCGAAAGTAGTACTTCAGCAGCATGAGCTTTGAGCTGCTTGAGCATTACTTTTTTATTTGCCATATCAGCCTTGGTGAATTTAACCAAGAAGACCTCAACTTGCTCCTTATCCGCTCCAGAGTGATGTAGCCTGATATCCTCAATCATTCTGGCGTATTGAGTTTTCAATCTTTCACGTAAAAATCCCACACCGAATATCCCACCAATTGCGATATGAGTTGAGCTGACGGGGAGACCCAACTGAGATGCCACAATGACGGTCAGTGAGGCGGACATTGCGATACAAAACGCACGCATCTGATCGAGTTCGGTGATTTCTCCGCCAACAGTTCGTATGAGTTTCGGACCGTAGAGTGTCAATCCTAATGAGATACCTATCGCACCCACGACCATGACCCACAGAGGGATCTCTGCTTTGCTCGATACATTACCTTGTAGGACTGTATCCACAATCGCCGCAAGCGGACCGACGGCATTGGCAACATCATTGGCTCCGTGAGCAAAGCTTAAAAGCGCAGCAGAAAAAATAAGTGGCACGGTAAACAGTGAGTTAATGCCAGACTTGTTAGGTTCGATTGTATTCGCGCGATAGTGCACGATTGGACGCACAAGTAACCACGTGACTAAACCAACAAAGAGACCAATCAATGTAGCGGTGAGAAATTCCACTTTCCAAACCTTGTTTAATCCCTTGAGAATCAAATAGGTTGTGAATGCAAATGACATAATGCCGATAAGCAGTGGAACAGTTCGCTTTGCTGCGCCGACCATATCCGGTTGGTATGTAATGGATCGTTTGATCCAGTATAGGAAGCCAGCAGCAACTAAACCGCCAAGTACAGGGGATACCACCCAGCTGAGAACAATACCGCTCATGACTGGCCAGTTCACAACATCAAAGCCTCCTGCTGCCAGACCTGCGCCCAGAACAGCTCCTACGATTGAGTGCGTGGTGGATACAGGCGCGCCTACTATTGTTGCAAAATTTAGCCATAATGCGCCAGCGAGTAGGGCGGAAGTCATGACCCAGATGAAACGATTCCCATCCTCGATCATGGTTTGATCAATGATCCCGCCCCGAATCGTCGAGACAACATCTCCACCTGCAATGAGAGCGCCCATCATTTCAAAAATTGCGGCGATGATAATGGCGCTAGTCATGGTCATCGACTTTGAACCCACTGCTGGCGCGACATTATTGGCAACATCATTGGCGCCAATGTTCATCGCCATGTAGCCTGCAATCATGGCAGCGATGATCAGAATCGAGCCCTGAGTCCCTGACACCTCAAGTTTGATCGTTGCATAAAGCATGATCCCTAGAATGAAAAGAAGACCGATTCCGAGCCTGAAGACTTCCTTCTGGCCGCGTTTGGTGGCCTTTTGTAGCTCGGCAATATTTTTCAGTTCCATGCTTCATCCGATGATTATGCGGTTGTTGCGACTTGTGGCGCGTGCACATTTTCGGTCGAATTATACGGTTCTATGTAACTCATTGTTTTAATTATAAAAATGATTGGCTATGCCTTTGTATTTTGAATCGGCCTCGGAGGATTTCCACTTATACTTAGCATCTTGAAGTCGGCTGGTGAATATGCTTAACCCTCGCATAAACGTGCTTCGTGTCTTGTCCATCATCCCTCCGATGACGCAACTCAACACGCCTTATCCGTCTACCGCTTATTTGACGGGGTTTTTGCGATCCCGACAGATCGATGCGGTGCAAGAGGATCTGGCTTTAGCCTTGGTTTTGCGTCTTTTGACAGGCAAAGTGCTTGAAAATGTGGGTCATCTAGTTGAAAAGATCGCGCCGCGCAAACGCAGCCCCGTGCTGAGAGCGTTTATGGGGCAGCGGGTACGCTATATACATACAATTGAAGCGGTGATTGGGTTTTTGCAGGGCCGTGATTCAACTCTTGCCCATCGCATTGTGGGCCGTCAATATTTGCCAGAGGGGCCCCGGTTTTCCAGCCTGGAGGCCTATCTTGATGACGAGTCGGGAGATTCCCTTGGCTGGGCTTTTGGTGCGTTAGGCATGCAAGATCGTGCCAAGCATTTGGCCACT
>JAURZO010000246.1 GCA_030653405.1 Zwartia sp.
AAGCTTCATCTGTTGTCACCCACCATCTCGCGCGTGAATGCGCCTGAAATTCAGCAAGTTGTCCTGAACCTTCTCAATAACGCCATTCAAGCGTTGTCTCAAACACCTCACGAACCTAAAGAAATCACCGTCGAAACTGCGCGCGAAGGCGATAAAAACATACTGACGATTGCAGATAATGGAAAGGGTGTTCCAAAAGAGCGCCAAACCAAACTCTTCGAACTTGCCTCCGGCAGTCAACACAACGGTATGGGCCTTGGGTTATGGCTCTGCAAACAAATCGTATCAAGAAACTCCGGTACGATTAGTTATGTAGATGGGCCCTCAGGCGGCGCTCGTTTTATCGTCAAGCTCCCTCACTTTACTACCTGAAAAAAGCAAGCGTCGAAGTAAAGTTCAACCTGACTTCGACGCTAAATATGCACAAACTTTTATGCTGCGCAGTGCATTACTTGGATTCAGCGGCGGCCTTATTTGGCATCACCAAGCTTGCTACGATAGACGTCAGCAAAATCGCTCCGACTACCCCGAGTGAAATACCCACAGGAATCTTGATCCAGTCCACGATCAGCATCTTGGTGCCCACAAAGACCAGGATAAAACCAAGTCCATAGGTCAACAAGTGGAAACGATCCTTGAGATCCGCCAGTAAAAAGTACATCGCCCGCAGACCCAGGATCGCAAAGATGTTGGAGGTCATCACAATGAAGGGGTCTTCGGTGATCGCGAAAATAGCTGGGATGCTGTCGACCGCGAAAATGACGTCCGTAATACCGATCATGATGACGACGACAAACAGCGGTGTAAACCAGCGCACGCCCCCTTTGTAGACCCAAAATTTCTCGCCTTCAAAGTTAGGCAAAATATTCATATGTCCGCGCATCCACTTGAGGATGGGGTTCTTATCCAGATCTGAGTCCGCTTCTGCGAAGACCAGCATCTTGATACCCGTGACCAACAAGAACAAGCCAAAGACATACAAGATCCAGTGAAACTCTTTGATCAACCAGGCACCGATCAAAATCATGATCGCGCGCAAGACAATCGCACCGATGACGCCCAAGATCAACACCCGCTTTTGCAAATGCGGCGGCACTGCAAAAAAGGTGAAAAGCATCAAAAAGACGAAAATGTTATCGACAGCCAGCGACTTTTCGATCAAATATCCGGTCAGAAACTCGGATGCCTTTTGATTGGCCAGCTCGCGTCCGGCATTGCCATCCAGATACCACCACAGCAATGCATTAAAGATGAGCGCCAATACGACCCAAAGCGCTGACCATCTGAGCGCCTGTCCGACCGAGACCTTGTCATCACCCTTGCGCTGCAGCACCAGTAGGTCGACTGCGCAGGCAACCACCACAAAGATCGCGAAACCGACCCACATCCACCAGCTACCAATCGTTTCCATCAGACCACTCCATTTCATTAAGCGCACGACCCACAAGGTGCGCACAACCTGCAATTGCAAGTACAGGCGAGAGATTAGAGGCTGGCGTTATTAATTTAAATGATCTATAAACTGACTATTAATATGATTTATTCGAACTAATAAATGCTTAACTACCATCATTTACGTTATTTCTGGGCAGTCGCCACCGAGGGAAACCTTGCAAATGCGGCTGAAAAGCTCGGCGTCAGCATCCAGACCGTTAGCGGCCAGATCTCAAAACTGGAGGCCGACTTGGGGCGCACGCTGTTCCAACTCGAAGGACGCAGGCTCGTCCTCACCGAGGCTGGACGGGTCGCGAGACGCTATGCTGATGAAATCTTTCGTCTTGGCGAACAGATGCTCGACACCTTGGCCGATGAGGCGCTGGAGCGCACCTTACGTTTAAATATTGGTGTCTCAGACGTATTGCCCAAAACGGCCTCTTACCGACTTCTCGCACCCGTTTTACATGGTTCATTACCCGTCAAAATCGAATGCATCGAAGGTCGCTTCGAGGAGCTTTTACCCTCTCTGCTCTTACACAAACTTGACCTCGTGCTCTCCGACCGTCCTTATGCCCAGGGAGGGCCACAGCAAATCCGCTCACATTTGCTTGGCAAAAGTCCTGTGTCGATTTTTGGCAGCGCAACACTCATTTCTCAACTCACCGGCTCATTTCCTGAGTGCCTGCAAGGAAAGCCTATGCTTTTGCCCACCCACGGCAGTGTTCTGAGAGCGCAGATTGATGACTGGTTGACTCGTCACCGCATTCAAGTCAACGTATTAGCCGAGTTTGACGATGGCGCGCTAATGAAAACCTTTGGCATGCATGGCGAGGGCTTTTTCCCAGCTCCGTGCTTTGATCCCGAGGACATCACCACGCAATTTCAGGTCATCCACCTGGGCCGCGTCGATGATGTCTTTGAAAGCTATTACGCACTCGTCGACCGCCCCAAGCTCAACAACCCTGCGGTCCAATTGCTATTGGCCGGCGTAGAAACACGCACACGCATTCTTTCTTAAACGATGCTCCACAGCCCCAACAAGGGCTGCGTTTATGTCCGCCAAGAAGGAAGTTTCCAGTTAAAAATCAATGCAAGTACTCTCAGTGCCGAAGCGCAGGCCGCGGCCAGAAATAAGCATGTCCACTGCGGCAAACCCATATATTGAGTCAATATCAATACCCATCCCCCGGCAAAGGCGCACAAGGCATAGGGTCTGTGATCATTAAAGACTCGCGGAATTTCGTTACACACCACATCCCGCAGCACGCCACCAAACACCGCGGTAATCATCCCCATCAGGACAGCCACCAGGGCGGGCATGTCCATCGTCAAAGCGATTTGTGTACCACTCGCGCAAAACAGCCCCATCCCAAGAGCATCAGGCCACTGCATGGCCCGTTCGGTCGGCTCAAAGTGCTTGTTACGCATAAACAACATCGCTGCAATCGCAAGCAACACCACCATCCATAAAAGCGCATGCTGATCGACCCAAAAGAAAGGGCGCCGATCCAGCAACACATCACGCAATGTTCCACCACCAAAAGCCGCGAGGATCGCCACGGCGCATACTCCCACCGCATCCAGACGCCTGCGGGCAGCCTCAATGACGGCTGAAAGGGCAAACGCAATCGTTCCAACTACCTCAATCACGAACTGTGCCGTTGTAAATACTGAAACATCCATGACATAGATCCCAATTAAAGTAGGTCATACAACATAAATAATACCTTCTCACTTGAGTACAAGACGACTAACGATGTAATCTGTGCTGCCTATTGAGTCTATGCACAAAGGTCTGCATAGTATTTTTACAATAACTGTGATGACTGCAGCCACTATGCAAAAAGATTGGGTTTCTTCACCCGCCTCCAAGCTCAAACTCTATCTCGTGCTTGTTGCCGGGCTGCTGCTGGCGTCTTTTAATAGTCATGCGATCGATTTAAACCCGTTTGATGTTGTGGCTCCCCCTGCGGATATGAACTTTTTTTCAGCATCCCTCATCAATGCAGAGTCGACGGGGAGTTACCAGCGAGGGATCCGACCCACAAATTCCTCAACCTTATCGATAAACCAAGTTCAACTCCGGCTTGGGCGCTCCTACAAAATCGGCGGCTACACAGGACTCTCCTTTTTACAGTTGCCTATCGGTTCTATTCGACCGGGCGGTGCCGCAGCCAACCAACCAACGGATAGTGGCATAGGTGACCTTACCCTGGCAACGGCGATCTGGCCTTACGCAAATAGAGAGACGCGGACTTATTTTGGCGTTGCAGGCTATCTCACCTTGCCCACGGGGAGCTACTCGAACCAGCAGCTCTTTAACTTTGGCGGCAAGCGTGTATCAGGGGATATCCAAGTCGCCTACCAGACCGGGCTCGCTAAACAGCTCGATGGCATGGCGAGCATGGACGTGATGTGGTTCTCGCCAAATAACCACCTCGGCCCTGGCAACGCACAATTCACTCAAAAACCGCTCTATACCGCCCAGGTGGGTCCCATCTATCATTTCAACCAGACATTTTCAGTCGCCGCGACATATTTATATGTTTGGGGAGCTGAAACGAGTATCAATGGCAACAGTAACAACAACGCCCTTCAAAATCACCGCTACCTGCTGAGTGCGGTCGCCACGACCTCCAAAGGTCGATTCATGCTGCAATACGGTTCAAATATCGACACCCAATTTGGCTTTTCGGAAACCAGGCGGCTGGTCCTGCGCTATGCTCTAGCGTTCTAGAGCGTTTCATTGAATCAGCATGAGCAGACTCAACACGCAGCGACTCAGCCAATAAAGCGCGCGTCTGTCCAGATTTTCTTTTCGCAAAGATCGCGCATCACACGCTTGGCGACTGCACTGACGGCCTCAGCCGCTGCGGAAACAGGGATGTGACGGGCACGGCATAGCGCGACTGTTCGTGTCACCTCCGGCGCGCGGATGGGCAAACTTCTCAAAAGTCCCGCCTCGATTTCAGCCTTGAGTGGCATCACCGGCAAAATCGTCTGTCCCAGCCCCGCGAGCAAAGAATTGCGCAAAATACTAATTGAGCTAATGTCAGCGATGACATTCGGCAATTGTAGGCCCGCCTTCGAGGCCGCCTCTTCGATGATCGGTCTTACACCGTGAGGATTGGCGGGCAAGATAAGCGGTTTGCCTAATGCTTCGCGAAAGCTAATTGAGGCGCGAGGCTGATCACTCTGGCGACCCTGTTCGGTCGCCGCATAAATCAAAGACATCCGCTCGGACACAAGTGACTCATAGAGAAAATCATCCAACTGACCGTCGTCAAACAGGATAGAAAGATGCAAAGATCCAGCTTGGAGCTGGCGTGCCAAGTTACCGGTCAACTCCTCCGTCAACTCCAGATTGACCTGCGGCAAGCCCTGACGCACTGCCGCGATCAGCGGCAAAGCCAGCGCATGGGAAATACTGTGTGGCAGGCCAAAGATCACGCGTCCAGACGGCGCCTTAATGAGACTCGAGACACTGGCCTGTGCATCAGCCACCTGGCGCAAAATAGACAGCGCATGCACATGAAACAACGCACCCGCTTCGGTCAACGTGACCCCCCGACGCGAGCGCAGAAAAAGCGTCGCACCGAGCTCCCCCTCCAGCTGAGCGAGTTGGTGACTGAGCGCGGACTGAGCGATGTGCACCTTACTGGCTGCTTTTGAAAAAGTGCCATGCTCGGCGATCGCCACAAAATAGCGGAGTTGCCTGAGTTCCATCTGATTCATAGATAGATATAGATTAAAACAATATTATACAGATGGATAAAAAAAGACTCTAATCACTTTATCGGTTGTTGACGCGCAACTGTTGATTACCATCAACAGGCATCATCCCCACAGGATCGTGTGCACGTCAAAGCCAAGTCTTCTTACCGGAGGACGAACAAAAGGTGGTCAGTCAATCGATTGACCACCTTATTTTTTGAGCTTAAACAAATCGTTACATCTATAACAATCGAAGGGGGGAATAGTGAACCTCCCATGTGATAGGCTAAAAACCTCACATTGCAAAGAATCAATATGGACTTGTTTTCAATCCTGATCTCCCTCGGTTTGCTGATGTTTCTGGCCTATCGTGGCATGAGCGTCCTCATTCTGGCACCCGCCATGGCACTACTCGCTGTGCTGCTCAACGGTGACCTTCAGACCCTGCTCCCTGTCTATACCCAGGTGTTCATGAAAGCCATGGGAGGCTATCTGATTCAGTATTTCCCATTATTTCTGCTTGGCTCAGTATTCGGTCGACTCATGGAATCAACCGGCTATGCACTTTCTCTGGCCAATGCCATCACCGACAAACTCGGGACACAGCGAGCCCTCCTTGCCGTTGTCTTGGCGTGCGCGCTACTGACCTACGGTGGCGTGTCGTTGTTCGTGGTGGCCTTCATGATGTTTCCGATCGGCAAATCACTTTTCGAGCGCGCCCATATTTCTAAAAACTTACTACCTGGTGCGATTGCGCTCGGCGCCTTTACCTTCACCATGACAGCCTTGCCCGGCACCCCTTCTGTTCAAAACTCCATCCCGAGTCCTTTTTTTGGTACTGACTCTTTTGCTGCACCCGGGCTCGGCATCATCGGCAGTCTGCTCATGGCGAGTCTGGGCGTCTGGTGGCTGAATCGGCAAAGCAAGCTCACAAAAACCCATGTCACAACGCCTGCCGCGATCCCCGAGGACGACATCGCAACCAAGGCTTCACTACCTCAGACGCAAGAGATACATGAGACGCCTTCTGCCAATTTCATGGTGGCGCTCTTTCCGATTGTTTTGATGGCTGGCAGCAACTTGTTGATGGCCAAGTGGTGGCTGCCTGACTGGAAACCCGACTTCCTCTCTAATGCAGGCTACGGGCTCAGCTCACTGTCATCCGTGACCGGCATCTGGGCCATCATCGTTGCCTTAATGCTTGGCGTCATTTATCTGTACGTGATCCAAGTCCTGCAGAGCCGCGCCTTTACGCAAGCCAATGAGTCACTCAACGAAGGCGCCAAAGGCTCAATGCTACCGATACTCAATACCGCCTCCGAGGTCGGCTATGGCTCGGTCATTGCGGGCCTGAGCGGCTTCCTGATCATTCGCGAATTTGTACTGAGCATCGCCCCCGGCAACCCATTGATTAGCGAAGCAGTCGCCGTGAATGTGCTGGCGGGCATTACGGGCTCTGCCTCTGGCGGCATGTCGATCGCGCTGCAAACTTTAGGCGCAGACTATCTCGCTCGGGCGGTCGAACTCGGCATCAACCCCGAGCTACTCCATCGCATTGCAGTCATGGCTTCTGGTTGCATGGATACACTTCCACACAATGGCGCAGTCATTACCTTGCTGGGCATCTGCCAACTGACCCATCGACAAGCTTATTCCCATGTCGCGATGGTCACACTCGTCTTTCCACTTCTCACACTCGGAATTGTCATTACGTTGGCGTCGCTTTTCGGCAGCTTTTAAGCAGCGAAGCGATATCGGGTATGCTCGTCACATGCTGAATTAAACAAAAGTTCCACACTCAACGACATTGTGACCGATACGGCCCGCGCTCCCTCCCTGCACCCTGCGGCATCCCCACCCAAAAAGCCCGGCAATGCCAGGCTCGAGGCGATGCTAAAGGGTCCGATCTTTATCACCTTGTTGAGCCTCGCCTGGCCAAACCTCGTGATGATGATCGCGCAGTCCAGTACGGGCTTCATCGAGGCTTGGTTTTTATCCAAGCTCGGTATCCACGCACTGGCCGGTGCAGCCCTGGTTTTGCCCATTCTGATGTTGATGCAAAGCATGTCGCAAGGCGCGATGGGAGGCGGTATTTCCTCCGCGGTTGCCCGCGCGCTCGGTGCCGGTCGCAACGCCGAAGCCAACAGCCTTGCCCTTCATGCCGTGGTGTTAAATACCGCGCTTGGCGTCATTTGCTCGGCATTGCTCATCGTTTTTAGCAAGCCGCTCTTTGAACTCATGGGCGCCAAAGACGACTCTCTCACTGCCGCGCTCGCCTACGCTCAGATTGCCTTTCCAGGTCTGATCCTGATGTGGATCATGAACGCACTGGCAAGTGTGATCAGGGGCTCCGGAAATATGCTCACCCCAGGCCTCGTCATCTCTGGTGGCGCAGTCTTGCTTGTCCCCATTTCGCCCCTCTTTATTTTCGGCTTAGGTCCTTTTCCGGCACTGGGGATCGCCGGTGCAGGATGGGCACTGGTGGTCTATTACGGGGCAGGGACTGCAATCTTGCTCTGGTACGTGATGTCCGGGAAAAATCTTGCGCGCTTGCAGTGGGGGCCGCTACATTGGCCGCCGATGCGTAACATCCTTGCCGTAGGCGGGCTTGCAACTCTGAACCCCCTGCTCACCAATGGCCTGATCGCCTCCACCACGGCTCTCGTGGGTGCCTATCTGGGCACAGCCGCCCTTGCAGGCTATGGCACCGCCGCCAGACTCGAATATCTGATTTTTCCCGTGGCCTTTGGCATCGGCGCACCTCTTGTCGCGATGGTCGCATCCAACCTTGGCGCCAATCAGCAGGAGCGCGCCTTAAAAATCGCCTTAACAGGCGGTGCCATGTCTTTTGTCGTTGCTGAAACGATTGGATTGGCGGCCGCGATCTGGCCCTATCACTGGATGGGGCTCTTTGGTGAAGACCCTGCCATGATCGAAGCCGGTGTTGCCTACCTCAGAGTCGTCGGGCCATTTTTTGGCTTCTTTGGACTGGGCTTCACACTGTATTTCGCTGCGCAAGGTGCAAGAAAATTAACCTGGCCGTTGACCTCTGGCGTTCTGCGTCTCGCCGTCGCAGTGCTAGGAGGCTGGGCGATACTGCACTTTACCGCCTCACTGCCTTTATTTTTTGTTGCGTCCTCCCTCGCCATGACGCTCTACGGCGTTGTGATTTTGATGACGACGAATCGACGCATGTGGTTTAAGTAGCCACTGCAGCTCAAGCGTCAACTTGGGCTCATCTCCGCTAGCGAAGTAAACGACGTCAGCCGCTTGATATGCGGATAATGCTCAAAGTCATCGCTTTTTGGGTCGATCACAAAAGCCCGATCTGCCATCGTCAGCATTTTGATGTCATCAGGCCCATCGCCAATCGCCCAAATTTCTTTAAAAAGTGGCGGGTTACTTTTGGCTCTAAACAGGTTGAGCGCATGCGATTTGCACAGACTCTGATCAGCATGATTGCCTGGGTTACAAAACACTTCGTTGATCGATAATTTACCAGTACAAATATCGTTTTGAAATTTAATAACGTGCGCTAAGGCGAAATCGGCAAAGACCCGCTTACGAATAATTTCAGTCCCTGCAAAAAAATGGTTTGAGATCACTCCCACCATGAATTGCTCGCGTCGCATATGGTTCACAAAATCAACCACGCCTGCCTTGAGCTCCAAGGCCATTGCGACTTTTTCAAACTGACTTCGATGAACAAATTTGAAAAGCCCGATGATTTGCTGGCATCGCTCTTGATCACTCAAACGCTGATCTTCCATGATGGCCCCTAGCTCATCGCTCACGCCAGTCGCCGCCGCCAACGTGTCAAGAAAACGCCCTTCAGTAATCGTTTCATCCATATCGAGCAATAAAAGTTTTGTTCGATTTTTTTGACGCGTCAAGACGTATTCAAACGAAGCAATCGCCTGACGCTGCACTTCGTACATCTCTTTGATCTGCTCAACGTGCAGACGACCGGCTTCGCGGGAGTAATCATGAATCACACGCGAAACTTCCGTCGCCATCGAGGTCAAATCAGTCAGCGGCTGACTTTCATGCTCAAGCGAACCAATGTCCACCTCCGCCAATCTGGCACCTTTGCGAAAAGCACCAATCAGCAAACCAATATCAACGCCATAGCCGGACTCGAAGGACAAATTTTTCATCAGGCTCACACGGCCTGAAATAATGCCGCCAAGTGGTTGCGAGAAGTGCGCCAATTCGGGGAAAAATACCTTAAGCATCGGTTTCGCAGTGAGCTCCGTCACCCGTCCGCCCCCTCGTCCGAATTTCGCTTTGACGAAATCAGCCTGATTGTCTCGCAAAGGCTTGATCATATCGGAGATGATATTTGGCTGGAGACCCGATAGATCACCATCAAGAAAAACGACAAACGCATGGCGCGCGACTGAGATACCATCGCGCATGGAGACGCCTTTACCAAGCATCGAACTGCGAATGACAGTCGCACCTGCAGCGCGAGCAATCTCAGCCGTTGCATCGATTGAGCTATCGTCCACAACGATGACTTCCCCCGTCCCGGGATCACTCAATGCATAAGCGATGACCGAGGCGATCGCCTTCTCTTCGTTCAGCGCGGGAATGATCACTGAAGCAAGTGCGTCTGACTCTGTATCGTTGATCGCCGCTTTATCTGAGGTATTTCTAAAACCTAGCAAGCGATCGATACGTGGATGTTGCTTGAACCGCAACACGTAATGACTTATTGAGCGCAACAATCGCGCAAAATGTGTCCCCATGGTTAACTCCCACGTGGTTTCTTTCGGTCCTCATTGTAACGGCATTGAACTCACTGCGTTTAATCAATGCGCATGACGTTTATTCGGCGTGATGTAAGAGCCCAGCAACATCCCGATTGCGCTTGCAAACAAACCAAACAATTGTGGCGGCACCGGCTCATCAACACCTGTGATCTCCAAAATAATCCAAGTCGACAAGCCAAACAAAATTGCAAACGCTGCGCCAAGATTACTCGCCCGCTTCCAAAACAGGCCTGCAACGAGAGGTACGAACGCGCCCGCGAGCGTAATGCGATACGCGTTTTCTACCATTGTGTGGATCGACGCATCCGTCGCGACCGCATAGAACGTCACCATACAGGTGAACACCAGCACGGTCAGTCGCGTCGACCAGAGCAGTTGACGATCTGTCATGTGCGGCGCAAAGCCTTTCAAAATATTTTCAGTAAACGTAATTGAGGGCGCCAACAATGTGCCCGAAGCCGTGCTCATGATCACAGAGATCAGCGCGCCAAAGAAAATCACCTGCATATAGAACGGCATGTGATTCATAATCAGGGTCGGCAAAATCAACTGCGAATCTGTATTGATCAAACGGGCAACCATGTCTGGATCAATGATGTTCGCGGTGTATGCCAAAAACAACGGAACAGCCGCAAAGAAAAAATAAGACAAACCACCCAAGGTCGTTGCCCACACGGCAACCGTCTCGTTACGCGAGGAGTTCACACGCTGAAATACATCCTGCTGTGGAATAGAGCCTAATGCCATGGTCACAAGCGCAGCCATCCATCCCAACATATCCCAGAGATCCAGTGTCGGAAGAAAATGAAATTTGCCTTCTGCCGAAGCTTTGGCCAACACAGAAGGAATACCACCCGCCTGCTCCGCCGCAAAGCTCGTGACTAACAAAAGTCCGATGATGATCACAATCATTTGCACAAAGGTGGTGAGCGCTACCGACCACATTCCACCAAAGATGGTGTAGAGCATCACCACACCCGCACCGATCAACATGCCTTGGGTGGTTGAAATCACATCCAGCGACAGCACATTGAAAACAAGACCCAACGCCGTGATCTGCGCCGAGACCCAGCCCAGATAGGACACCACGATACAGATCGATAACAACAACTCGGTTTGGCGGTTATAACGAATTCTGAAATAGTCGCCGAGCGTCAGGAGATTCATCCGATATAAGGGACGAGCAAAAATCAAACCAAACAACACCAGGCAAAGCGACGCGCCTAACGGATCAGAAATCAGACCACGAAAGCCTTCTTTGAGAAAAGTCGCTGAAATCCCGAGAACGGTTTCAGCGCCAAACCACGTCGCGAACACCATGGCTAAAACAATCGCCATCGGCAAATTTCGTCCAGCAGTGACATAGTCTTTTGCGGTATGCACTTTGGACGCGCCGTAGAGTCCAATCGCAATAGATACGGCAAGATAAGCAATAACGAGCCAGAGCAACATATCCAGAGTCCCTATTCGGCACGCGGTCTTGAGGAAAATGATTCGAGCGGATTATAGACAAGCGATGCATAATTTAATCAAATCCTCTTATGCGCGGAGCATCGCGACTCAACAATCTTCTGGAGTTGTCTCATGCCAACCACCTACTCACTCACTGCGCGCCTTTTGCACTGGCTCACCGCCATTTTTATCATCTCGCTTATTGCCTTGGGCGTCTGGATGACTGAGCGCGCGGGTGCAAACCTCTGGGATTCGCTGACAAACACCTTATACGGCTGGCACAAACTGATTGGCTTCACCGTACTTTTCTTAACGGCGTTCAGATTGATCGTGAAGCTGCGCTCAACTCGCCCCCCTTACCCAACGAGCGTATCCCCCGCAACGATCAAATTGGCCGCGATCGTGCATGGCATTCTCTACTTGCTGTTGCTTGTAGTGCCGCTCCTTGGCTGGGCCGGTGTGACAGCCTACCCCGCGCTCATTACGCTCGGGGGCTACCACCTACCCGCCATGCCAGGCATTCCAAAAGACCAAGCGCTTGCCAAACAACTCTTCGAGGTACACGGCAACCTCGCACTTGTCTTAGCGGGTCTTGCTCTGGCGCACGTTACAGCGGCTCTCGGACACTTGCTCTTCAAAAAG
Organism: Zwartia sp.; assembly: GCA_030653405.1. GTDB lineage: Bacteria > Pseudomonadota > Gammaproteobacteria > Burkholderiales > Burkholderiaceae_B > Zwartia. Next base: position 12,021 of record JAURZO010000246.1, read on the forward strand.
GATGGTGTATTTCAAAGAATGTGGTTTAAAAGCTAAGAATATTTGCATACAGCTTTTCTTAGCTACGTAGGGAAAGCCCTAAGACAGGCACTTTCCTTGACATAGTTCAGCGCACGCGCAGGGATTCTTTGGTACATTGTGCGCTCGATGGGGAGTAGCTCTGATTCGCTAAACGAACTACATCAGATTTAGCGGATCTTCGACAAGTCGTCATACACGAAGCCCAGCTTCCGGTTTGTCGGGCACAGATACAGTCAATCACTCGCTGAGCAAGACCGTCGCTCCGTTACCACACCCTAAGGCTGCAATTATTTATGGAAATGTTCTCCGCTCCCTGGTGGTCCGCTCTACTGGCCATCATTATCATTGATCTCGTCCTCGCGGGCGATAACGCAATCGTCATCGCACTTGCCGCGCGCAAGCTCCCTCCAGCACTTCAGAGAAAAGCGATTATTTGGGGTACTGTTGGTGCGATCGCCGTACGCTCGGCCATGACGCTGGTTGTGGTTTGGCTCCTCAAGATTCCAGGACTGATGCTGATCGGTGGACTTGGTCTGGTATGGATCGCTTACAAACTGTTGGCGGATACTGGCGATGAAGGTGGCCATGAGGATGTACAGGTTAACGGTTTCTGGGGCGCAATGAAAACCATCATCATCGCTGACGCGTTGATGGGCATCGACAACGTGCTCGGCGTTGCAGGTGCGGCGCAAGGAGCCTTTGATCTGGTGGTACTTGGCTTGCTGATCAGCATCCCGATTGTTGTATTGGGCAGTACGGTTGTGCTCAAAATTGTTGAGCGTTTCCCGATCGTCATTAGCCTGGGCGCAGCAGTTTTGGCGTTCACAGCCGCCAAGATGATTGTCAACGAACAGCTCCTTGCCGACATCTTCAAAACGGGTGACAACACCGCATTCATGCTCCGTTGGGGCCTGACTGCGATCGTCGTCGCCGGTGTCCTGCTGGTTGGCAATATGAAGGCTAAGAAAACCAAGGCATCCGCCGAAGCGCATTAATCATGCGTGATCGGTGACGTCAAAAGGCCCCGTAAAGGGGCCTTTTGCATTCTTTGTTCTGCTATACACTGGATCGAGATAAGCTCGTCCACATAACAATCACGCTCCCCTTTCGCTTCATGCCAAGCCTTACTTCGCTCACTGGCCCCGGCAGCTTTGTCGGCTTGTTGATTTTGTCGAATGTATTCATGACGTTCGCGTGGTACGCGCACCTCAAAAATCTGTCGGAAAAGCCTTGGTGGATTGCCGCCTTCATCAGCTGGGGCATCGCTTTTTTTGAATATATGCTCCAAGTCCCTGGCAACCGAATAGGTTTTCAATACTTTTCGCTCGGGCAACTCAAGATTATTCAAGAGGTCATCACGCTCGGCGTGTTCATCCCTTTTGCGATTTTCTACATGGACGAGCCGTTCAAAACCGACTACCTCTGGGCAGGGCTTTGCCTGCTGGGCGCGGTCTACTTCATTTTTCGAAATTAATATCAAGGATACGCTATGTTGCAGATTGATTTAAAAGGCAAAAGAGCACTCATTGCTGGTGGCAGTCGCGGCATCGGACTGGGGATCGCCCAGTGTTTTGCTCAGGCAGGTGCGGATGTTTCGATCTGCGCACGTTCGCCGGGCTCCTTAGACGCAGCAAAAATGACGCTCTCCCAATACGGCGGCCGCGTGATGACGACCGCGTGCGACCTGGGCGATGCCCAAGCCATCAAGTCTTGGGTCAATGCCTCGGCAACCGAGCTAGGTGGCGTTGATATTCTGGTCAACAACGCGTCAGCCTTTGGTCGTCAAGACAACGAAGAAGACTGGGCCGCGAGTGTGCAAATCGACCTGATGGCCGCTGTGCGCGCAAGCGCCGCGGCTTTGCCATTCCTCGAAAAACAAGGAGGTAATATCATCCACATTTCCTCCATCTCAGGACTCAAGGCAACGGTCCGCTCCGTGCCGTATGGCGCCATTAAAGCCGCCATGATGGAATACACGCAGACGCAAGCCTTGTCGTATGCCAAGAAAAACATCCGGGTAAACTGTATCGCTCCGGGTTCTGTCTTCTTTGAGGGCGGCAACTGGGACAAAGTAAAACGCGACAACCCAAAACTTTACGAGGCCACTCTGGCGAAAATACCCTTTGGTCGCTATGGCAAGCCCGAGGAAATTGGTCATGTCGTGGCCTTTCTTGTCAGTGACCTCGGTTCTTGGGTCACCGGACAAACCATCGTCGTTGACGGTGGACAAACACTTTAGCCACTGGGACACTCCATGCGCATTTTTTATCAATCGGTGCTCGGTGCCACAATATTGGCGCTGCTGGTCGGTTGCAGCTCCCCCGACAAACCCAAGGTCGTCAAAGAAATGCCCGAGCGTCCTGCTGTGGCCGTATTCAAAGGCATGTCGAACGTTCAAGTCAAAAACAGTCTAATGAGCGCTTGCTCACAAGATCGTTTGTATATTCAGCCTGACTTGAACGAAGTCACTTGTGTACGGCACAAGCTCAACTCAGAGCGCGAGCAAATGCTGATCAATATCGTCAATGATGAGTACGCCAGACGGATCACGGACAACGTGAAATTCGTCATCACGACAGAAGGTCGCGATGTGCGCGTCGTGGGGAACGCCTATGTTCAGTATGCTTCGCCTCTTGGCATCGAAATTGATGCAGGCTCTGACATTAAACGTGTCAATCTGATCGATAACGCCTCGTTTTCGTTGTTAGAAAACATACTCAAGCAAGCCGGTGCGACACTTCAATAAGCACCGTTCACACGCATCAGTCGAAACATGACAAAAGCCAGCAATCCTCACGAACTCACTCAACTGTTTCAAAAGAACCGAGAGTGGGTCGCCTCAGTCACTGAGAATGATCCTGAATTTTTCAACCGCCTGGCAAATCAGCAGTCGCCCGAATACCTCTGGATCGGCTGCTCGGACTCGCGGGTCCCCGCCAACCAAATCACAGGTCTGGCGCCTGGAGAGGTGTTCGTCCATCGCAACATCGCAAATGTCGTGGTTCACACCGACCTCAATGCGCTCTCCGTGATCCAGTTCGCCATCGATCAACTCAAGGTCAAGCATATTATTGTGGTTGGACACTATGGCTGTGGCGGGGTGCGCGCTGCCCTTGAAAACTTTCGGATCGGACTAGCCGACAACTGGATCCGTCATGTCAAAGACGTCCAGGATAAACACAGCACATACCTGGGACGCTTGACAAGTCACAGCGATCGACTCAATCGCCTATGCGAACTCAACGTCATTGAACAGGTTGTCAACGTCTGCCAAACTACCAGCGTCCAGGATGCCTGGCAACGTGATCAACCTGTCACCGTGCACGGCTGGGTGTATGGCGTCGAAGACGGTTTGGCACGCGACTTAGGCGTGAGCGTTGCCACACCGGACGAGCTCGACCAACGCTACCAGTTGGTTTTATCCAAACGCTTTACTTGAAAATGACAGTTTCTGACGTCTCAGACGCCAGAACAACCAAAAAGCGATCGAGAGATTCAGTGCATTCCAGACCAGGCCGTTCATCATTGCCATCTGATATGAACCGGTCAGATCAAAAATCTTGCCTGACATCCAGCCGCCCAAAGCCATCCCCAGCATCGTCGCCATAATCACTGCACCG
>JAURZO010000008.1 GCA_030653405.1 Zwartia sp.
AAGTCGTCCACGAAGTGACTGTTCAAACTGGGGGGTAAGGTTGATTTCCGGCACGAGCATCAGCACTCTTTTGCCACGCGCGAGTGTTTGTGCGGCCGCGTGCAAATAGACCTCAGTCTTGCCGCTTCCTGTGACGCCATAGAGCAAGAAAGGCTTAAAGCTGTCACAGGCGGTGATGGTGTCCACAGCGTGCTGCTGCGCATCGTTCAAGAGAGGCACTTCTGTCGCGAGCGTTGGCTTGGAGGCGATCGTTCTACGCTGATCCAGCCTGGCCACAGGGCCGCCCGCAGAACGTTTGCCCTGATAGGCACTGATGCTACGCAAGGCAACCGGTAAGGATGGCATCACGACCTCACCCAAGGGCCGCTGATAATAATCAGCTGCGAACTTAGCAAAATTTAGCCAACTCGCAGTCATAGGTGCTACATCTTTGAGCACCGCTTCAATGTGTTTGACACGACTCACCTCAAAATTTGACTCAGTGGGAAGCTCAACCACCATGCCAATCATCTTGCGCCGTCCAAAAGAGACAATTACACGGTCACCAATGCTGGCATCTGGAGGTCCAAAATAATCAAAAGGTCCATCAAGCGGTACATCCAGTGCCACACGCACCAAGACCTCATTTGAGACTGGTAGGTCGATTGGTATATGACTCGAATCTGACATGTACTTAATGTTGTTTCTTGAATTTTGAGCTAAAAGACTGACAGATCATGATTTGAAAATATTGAGCACTGCAACATGTGGATAACTTTGGGGAAAACAATTGAAGATTTTGATGTTCAACAACCCAAAAGTACTATTTCATACACCAATCGAGTGTGGACAACTAGTTTTTTTCTATTTATATCAACCAGTTATGAATCTATCGTAGAATTGACCTTCTAAATATAGGACTTACCCGAGCTGTATTGACGCTGTGCACAACTGCCTCGATCTAGTGCAGGATTGCGGCCCTTTTTCATTTAAAAGGCGCATGATTACTCACTTTTTGGTGCATCAAGCATGTAGCTTCTGACTGTACGCCCGAACCTCATCGACGAGGATCCCAACGGCTTCTGGAGGCGTAAACTGGGAGATGCCATGGCCAAGGTTAAAGACATGACCACCGCTTCCGACAGGTCCGAAATTATCCAAAACGCGTCTCACCTCTGTCCGGATTGCCTGCTCGCCACCAAACAACGCAATGGGATCAAGATTACCTTGAAAAGCGACGGAATCCGCTACGCGACGACGCGCGGCGGCCAAGTCCACCGTCCAGTCAAGACCGACTGCATCTGCGCCGCATGCCGCAATCGACTCCAGCCATTGACCGCCACCCTTGGTAAATACGATGACAGGCACAGCGCGACCTTCATTTTGGCGTTTTAAGGCGCTGACGACACGCTGTGTGTATTGCAAAGAAAACTGCTGGAATAACCCATCTGCCAGAACACCCCCCCAACTATCGAAGATCATCACAGCTTGTGCGCCTGCATCAATCTGGGCATTCAAATACTGAGCCGTTGTCTCGGCATTAATCTCAAGAATGCGGTGCAATAAATCAGGGCGCGCATAAAGCATGCTTTTAATCAGGCGGTAATCGTCACTACCCTTGCCTTCGACCATGTAGCACGCGACCGTAAACGGACTTCCTGCGAAACCAATCAGTGGCACTCGACCATCGAGTTGTCGTCGAATCACTTTCACCGCATCAAACACGTATTGAAGCTTAGACATGTCAGGTACAGCAAGTTGAGACACATCTTGCTCTGTTCGCACAGGATGCGCGAACCGCGGTCCCTCTCCCTGGGCAAAGGACAAGCCCAAACCCATCGCATGAGGAACCGTCAAAATATCTGAAAATAAAATCGCCGCATCCAACTGAAAACGCTCAAGCGGCTGAAGCGTGACCTCAGCCGCGTAGTCTGGATTTTGTGCCAACCCCATAAATGAACCCGCACGGGCACGCGTCGCGTTGTACTCTGGCAAATAGCGTCCAGCCTGCCTCATGAGCCAGGTAGGCGTGTAGGGAACAGGCTCACGCATCAACGCACGCAACAATAGATCATTTTTTAGGGGCGCAACTGACACAGCTTTCCTTTGAAATAGCAAGAGGTGCCCATCGTGGGGCGCCTTCATATTGGGAGTACAAGCATTTTACTCTTCTGCACTCTGTTGGCGAAAATCAACTGCATCAATCTCATACTTGCGCATCAAGGCCCAGAAAGCACGCCTGTGTTTGTCGGAATAGCGGGCCGCCATCGCAATATTTCCCTCATTCCGCTCAAGGGCGCTGGTGATGTAGTCTCGTTCAAACTCCTCAACAAGCGCTGCCTTTGCCGCTTTGAAGGACATTGGCTGCGACCCTGGCTCTTGAGATGCTTTGAGCATTACCTTAGAAGCTTGAGAAGCCTCTTTTGCTGTGCGCACTGATGGTCTACTGACTTTGGAGCCACGCAAATTAAAAGGTTTCGTATCGACACTTTTAGTCGATGCAATGGGCACCGCCCGCCCGATGGACGAAACGCCGGCGAATGACGGTCTGTCCTGCATTAACCAGCTCGCTTGACCATAGCCAGGCTCTGGTTCACGTAAACTGCCGGGTCGAGGGACCGTGGTCACCGTCGATAATATTCTTGCTCGCAATTCCTCAGGGCATATGGGCATTCGGACAAAATCACGCATCCCGAGCTCCAGTAAATCCTGAATGGCCGCAGAACGCATGTCTGTAAAGATACCCAGGATTGGGATAAATGGGCCTCGCGGAATAGCACCCAAAGCCTGTCTCGTCCATGCAAGGGTCTCCATTGAAACAGGCAGTAAAGCAATGTCATAGCGTCTTAGACCCACCACAGATTGCGCAATCGTTTCGATCGGCAAGCTCACCGCGAGACCTGGGTCAGTTTCTAAATGATGCCCTGCTTCCCACTCTAATTTATGAATTCGAATACGACTCAATGCGGGCTCAGCATCCTTAAGAACCTGGGGCATCCATTGCTGATGGGCGGCAAGAACAAGAACTGCACAATCTATTTGCTGACGCATGAGTAATCACTCCGACAAAACCTCAAAGGCTAGTGACTCTGTGCCCATCGGACTATTCGGAATGTACGCATGCGTAGAAGCACGATGACACGATGCCAAAAAAAACACGCCACAAGGGCGTGTTTTTTTAACTGTTTTACCATTCGAAAAGAGCTAGGAAAACCAATGCTCTGAAGTCAAATCTACTGCTTATTGGTCAACTCGCGGATACGTTTTGCAGCATTAGCCTGCGCTGCAAGCATGTCAAGCTCAGCCTGCATCTCATCCAAGCTAGACTTATCTTTCGCATTGGCAAGCGCTTCTTGGGCGGCCAGTCGAGCGGCCTCGGCTTTCTCGGCATCAAGATCGCCCCCACGAATCGCGGTGTCAGACAGCACTGTCACATGACCGGGTTGAATCTCAAGCAAACCACCCGCTACGAAGATTGTCTCTTCTGAGTCATCCTCGAGAATAATACGGACAAGACCAGGACGAATGCGTGAAATCAGAGGTGTGTGTCCGGGCAATATACCCAGCTCACCCGACTCACCAGGCAAAACAACAAATTTTGCGACACCGGAGTACAGGGACTTCTCTGCACTCACGACGTCAACTTTGACGGTAGCCATGACAGATCCTTATTGGAGTTTCTTGGCTTTTTCGAAGACTTCGTCGATGCCACCAACCATGTAGAACGCCTGCTCAGGCAAAGCGTCACACTCGCCATCCACAATCATCTTGAAGCCACGCAGTGTTTCTGACAGCGGAACGTATTTACCAGGTGAACCGGTAAACACTTCAGCAACGTGGAAAGGCTGAGACAAGAAACGCTGAATCTTACGAGCGCGCGCAACAGCTTGCTTGTCTTCTGGTGACAATTCGTCCATACCCAGAATCGCAATAATGTCACGGAGCTCTTTGTAACGCTGGAGTGTTTGTTGCACACCGCGAGCGACGTTGTAATGCTCTTCACCGACCACGTTTGGATCGAGCTGACGGCTAGTCGAATCAAGTGGATCCACTGCTGGATAAATACCCAAAGAAGCAATGTCACGGGACAACACGACCGTTGAATCCAAGTGCTGGAAAGTGGTGGCTGGCGATGGGTCAGTCAAGTCGTCGGCAGGCACGTAAACGGCCTGGATCGATGTAATTGAACCAGTCTTTGTCGAAGTAATACGCTCTTGGAGAACGCCCATTTCTTCGGCGAGTGTTGGCTGGTAACCCACAGCTGAAGGCATACGTCCCAACAATGCGGACACTTCTGTTCCGGCCAGTGTATAACGGTAAATATTGTCCACGAAGAACAGAATGTCACGTCCTTCGTCACGGAACTTCTCAGCCATGGTCAGACCGGTCAGTGCCACACGCAGACGGTTACCTGGTGGCTCGTTCATTTGACCGAACACCATCGCAACCTTGTCCAACACCTTGGATTCTTCCATCTCATGGTAGAAGTCGTTACCTTCGCGAGTACGCTCACCCACGCCGGCAAACACAGACAAACCGCTGTGCTGCTTAGCAATGTTGTTGATGAGTTCCATCATGTTCACGGTCTTGCCCACACCGGCACCACCGAACAGGCCAACCTTACCGCCTTTAGCGAAAGGACACACCAAGTCAATCACCTTGATGCCTGTCTCAAGTAGCTCAACCGAAGGTGAGAGCTCGTCGAACTTAGGGGCAGGCTGGTGAATCGCGCGCAATTCTGTGCTGGCGATTGGACCTGCGTCATCGATCGGGCGACCGAGCACGTCCATAATACGACCCAGTGTGCCTGTTCCAACCGGAACCGAAATCGGTGCGCCAGTTTTTGAAACAGCCATACCACGACGCAAGCCGTCGCTTGAGCCCAACGCAATGGTGCGAACTACACCGTCGCCAAGCTGCTGCTGTACTTCAAAGGTCAAGCCTTTTTCAGCAAATGCCGAAGTGTCATCCGCCAGGCGGAGTGCCTCATAAATACGGGGCATGTTATCGCGGGGAAACTGAATATCCACCACGGCGCCGATGCACTGAACGATGGTTCCGTTGCTCATGTCTGATCCTTACTTGATAAAGTCTGATGGGATACCGTTAGGCTGTCTAAAAATTAGACCGCCGCGGCGCCCCCCACGATTTCCGAAATTTCTTTAGTGATAGCGGCCTGGCGGGTCTTGTTATAGACCAACTGCAAGTCACCAATCACCTTCTTAGCATTGTCCGAGGCTGCCTTCATCGCAACCATCCGGGCAGACTGCTCTGATGCCATACTTTCTGCTACGCACTGATACACAAGACCTTCGACGTAACGCTGCAATAACTCGTCGATCACTGTCTGGGCATCAGGCTCGTACAAGTAATCCCAACCATGATTCGCCGTCACGCTCTCGCCTTCCTGCGCCGTGGCGGAGGAAGCCTGATATGGATCCACTAGTTTGCCAGGCAGTGGTAACAGCCGCGTAAAAGTCGGCTCCTGCTTCATCGTATTGACGAAGCGGTTGGTTGCGACATACACCGCGTCAATTCGACCAGCCAGAAAATCATCCAACTGGACTTTGATCGCACCGACCAGGCGATCGAGCTCAGGCTTATCGCCTAGACCGATTTCCTGAGAAACCACATCAGCACCAATACGCGTCAGCACGCCCAAGCCCTTGTTACCAAAAGCCGTGAATTGAGTACGTATGCTTTTGCCGTTAAATTCGCGCATGCGATTCAACACCAAACGCATAATGTTTGTATTCAAACCACCACACAAACCTTTATCCGTCGACACAACAACGATACCAACCGCTTTCATGTCGGCACGTTCAACTAAATACGGATGTGTGTACTCAGGGTTCGCTTCCATCAAGTGGCTGGCGATGTCATACACTTTCGTGGCGTATGGACGACCAGCACGCATCCTCTCCTGCGCTTTACGCATTTTGGAGGCGGCCACCATTTCCATTGCCTTGGTGATCTTGCGCGTGTTTTGCACGCTCTTGATCTTTGTTCGAATTTCCTTGATTCCTGCCATTTCGCTTCCTGTGTCAGACCTGTTGCTCAGGTTTCAGACCATCTGCTTTGCGCACAACTCACCTGAGAGATGAGTTGGCGCTATAGCGGGTTACTTAGTAAGTACCGTTCTTTTTGAAGTCGACCAAGGCAGCAACCAACTCTGCCTCATCATCCTTCGACAATTCCTTGGTGCTCTCGATACGCTCAATCATCGCCGCGTTTTTCGCCTTGAGGTAGTCTTTGAGACCTTTCTCGAAAGGCAGAACGCTTGATACTTCAACGTCATCCAAGTAGCCGTTATTGACGGCAAACAGGATCACGCCGAGCTCCCAAACTTGCAGCGGCTGATATTGAGGCTGCTTGAGCAGTTCAACGACGCGCTTGCCGCGCTCGAGCTGGCGGCGTGTTGCATCGTCGAGATCAGAGGCAAACTGTGCAAACGCAGCCAATTCACGATACTGAGCCAAGTCGGTACGGATACCACCTGAGAGCTTCTTGATGATCTTGGTCTGTGCTGCACCGCCCACACGCGACACTGAAATACCGGCGTTAATAGCGGGACGAACACCTGCGTTGAACAAGTCTGTTTCAAGGAAGATCTGACCGTCTGTAATCGAAATCACGTTGGTCGGAACGAAGGCAGACACGTCACCGGCTTGCGTCTCAATGATGGGCAGGGCGGTCAAAGAACCTGTTTTGCCTTTCACTGCGCCGTTGGTGAATTTCTCTACGTAGGCGACGTTGACACGCGCAGCGCGCTCAAGCAGTCGTGAGTGGAGATAAAACACATCACCAGGATAAGCTTCGCGACCTGGAGGACGACGCAACAGCAATGAAACCTGGCGATAGGCAATCGCTTGCTTGGTCAAATCATCATACACAATCAGAGCATCTTCACCGCGATCGCGGAAGTACTCACCCATGGTGCAACCGGCATAAGCTGACAGGTACTGCATTGCAGCGGAGTCAGAAGCGGCAGCAGCCACAATGATGGTGTACTCAAGCGCGCCGAACTCTTCGAGCTTACGTAGCACGTTATTGATTGTCGAAGCTTTTTGACCAATCGCGACGTAGACGCACTTAACGCCTTTGCCCTTTTGATTGATGATGGCATCGACTGCAACTGCAGTCTTACCCGTCTGACGGTCACCAATAATCAACTCGCGCTGACCGCGACCGATTGGCACCATTGAGTCAATTGACTTCAGACCAGTTTGTAATGGCTGTGAAACGGACTGACGTGCGATCACGCCTGGTGCCACTTTTTCGATAATGTCAGTCTCTTTGGCATTGATCGGACCCTTGCCATCAATTGGCACACCCAGCGCATTTACAACACGCCCGAGCAGTTCAGGACCCACTGGAACTTCGAGAATGCGTCCAGTTGCCTTGACGGCGTCACCTTCGGAAACGCCCGTGTAGTCGCCCAAAATCACGGCGCCTACTGAGTCACGCTCGAGGTTCAGTGCCAAACCAAAAATATTGTTTGGAAACTCAAGCATTTCACCCTGCATCACGTCTGACAGACCATGGATACGGGTGATGCCGTCGGTCACGGAAACAACCGTGCCTTGTGTACGAATATCGGACGATGTGCCCAGACCCTCGATACGGCTCTTGAGTAGTTCGCTAATCTCTGACGGATTGAGTTGCATGTTCAGACTCCTGGAATCTTTAGGACGGATTAAACCGCCATCGTGTCGCGCATGCGTACTAATTGGGCTTGCACGGATGTATCGAGTACGTGGTCACCCACCTGAACACGAACGCCACCAATGAGGGCAGCATCCACGGTCACGTGGGGCTTGAGCTTGAGACCAAATTTTGGCTCAAGCAGCTTGATGAGATCAGAAACTTGCTGCTCAGTCAGCGGAAAAGCACTGGTGATGTCAGCCTGGGCGACACCCTCCGCCTCATCCCGCAGCGCATGAAACTGCTCTGCAATAAAACCAAGCAAGGACAAGCGATCGTTTGCGATGAGCAATGTCACAAAGTTCTGCATTGCCGCTGAAGGCGCTGGTTTAATAAGACTGAGAAAAACGCTAGTGCGCTGCGCGTCTTCGAGTCGCGGGTCGGCCATTGCTACGCGGACGTCTTCGACCGCTGCGATATCAGCAAGCTGCTGGACCTGATCGGCCCATGCGGCCAAACCGGCAGCGTCTTGACGCGCCACGGCAAACAATGCCTCAGCATAAGGACGAGCAACGGTGGAAAGTTCTGCCATGTCGACCCCGGGAATTAAAGCTGAGCCTTAAGCTGCGTGAGCAACTCGGCGTGGGCTTGCGCATCAACTTCACGTTTCAGAATCTGCTCAGCACCCTTCACCGCGAGATTCGCTACGTCGTTACGCAATGCGTCACGGGCACGTTGTACTTCTTGTGCAGCATCCTGCTTGGCCTGCGCAAGGATACGCGCACGCTCGTTCTCGGCCTCAGCACGGGCCTGCTCGATAATGTGAGCGCCTTGCTTTTCAGCTTCAATCATTCGGGTGTGCAGCTCAGCTTTCGCAGATGCTTCGATCGAACCGATACGCGCCTGAGCCTGTGCGAGGTCTGTCTTGCCCTTTTCGGCAGCAGCCAAGCCTTCAGCGATTTTTTGGCGTCGCTCGTCGATAGCCTTTGTCAATGGTGGCCACACGAATTTCATCGTGACCCAACCCAAGACAAAGAACACGATCATCTGGAAAAAGATCGTCGCGTTCAGATTCACGGTCGTTTCCCTATTACATCTAGTGCCCTTCAGGCGACATTGCCTGAATGGGCTGAATCAATAAGCCTCGGGCAGAACATCTACCCTTGGCGCGCACGCTCACCACCGCGAACGGAGGCGAACATCCATTCGATTTAGACGAAAGGATTTGCGAATGCAAACAACATGGCGATACCAACACCGATCAGGAATGCGGCGTCGATCAGACCAGCCAGCAAGAACATCTTGGTTTGCAGGGCATTCATCAGCTCAGGCTGACGTGCCGAAGCTTCGAGGTACTTGCCGCCCATCATGCCGATACCGATGCAGGCACCAAAAGCACCCAAACCGATAATGAAAGCGCAAGCGAGAGCAACGAAAGCGACGTTAGTCATGAAAACTCCTTGATTAGTATCTAAGTATCAAAAATTAAAGCATCGAAAATTCAAACTGCAAAACCGCTTAGTAAAACCTTAAACGCCCAGCCTTTGGCAAAGCGCCCACTACTCTTTTAGTGACCTTCGTGCGCCTGTCCGATGTAGACAAGTGTCAACATCATAAAGATGAAGGCCTGCAACAACACAATCAAAATATGGAAGATGGCCCAGATCGAACCCGCAAGAATGTGACCGACCCCCAAGCCAATGCTCATTGCATTGAATCCTGACCAGGCACCACCAAGCAGAGCAATCAACATAAAGACCAATTCGCCAGCGAACATGTTGCCGAATAACCGCATCCCGAGTGACACGGATTTTGCGGCGTACTCAACTAAGTTCAGGAGAAAGTTAGCAGGCGCAAGCAGAACCGCTGAGAAACCATGGCCGTGGAAAGGCGCTGTAAACAACTCTTTGACAAAGCCGCCAGGCGTTTTAATCTTAAGGCCGTAATAGAGCATCAACAGCAACACACCCATCGACATTCCCATCGGAACGTTAAGGTCAGCCGTCGGAAGAATACGATGGTAATGAAGTGGGTCAGTGACTTCGATGCCGATACCCATCAAATGAAAGACGTAATGGGCCAAATCAACCGGGATCAAGTCCAGCGCGTTCATCAGAACGATCCAGAGAAATACCGTCATCGCCAATGGAGCCACAAACTTACGTGTTTCTTCGCTAGGAACGATGCTGCGGGCCTGCTGATCCACCATGTCAACCAACATTTCCACAAACCCCTGGAAACGACCTGGAACGCCTGCCGTGGCGCGTCGAGCCGCCAAAAGCATCACGCCTACGACAATCAATCCCATCAAAAACGACCAGAACATCGAGTCGAAGTTAATGACACTGAAGTCAGCGATCGCAGTTTGCTTTTCGCCAATATTGTTGAAGTGCACCAAGTGGTGCTGGATATACGCGGCTTGGGGCGATACGTCAGCGGCAGCAGCCATGTGAGATCTCTATAAATTCGTCAAACTAACTGTTTTGTGAATGCGCAATTGCGCGCTTTCCAAACATCAGCACCAGCATGTAACCCTTGAGTACCGCAATCAGACCGGCGATGACCGCCAACCAAACCACGCGCTCTCCGCCTACATGCGCTAACAACCATAGCAAACCGATTGCCGCTCCCACCTTAAGAAACTCACCCACCAGAAACAGCAGGGCACTCGAGCCACCTGGGCGATACGTCGCTAAAAAAAGACGCAAGGCAAAAAGGACATTCGGAACAAAATACGCCGCTGATCCAGCTAAAGCGGACCAACCAGCATCAAAACCACCTATTAACCATGCCAGCAAAGCAACAACAGTGGCCATCAGGCCTTGGGCAAACACGACTTGCGCGAGCTCTATACGGGCCCGGCCATTAATTTGCGCCAGATCTTCATCTGTTAGTACCAGCTTTTCCGCCACCAAGTCTTTTGTATTTAAGTCTTTTGCCATGACTGCACCTTTACAACTGCGCCTTCAAACAACGGAGCCAAATTGCGTGAGCTTTTGGACAACCGGGACTTAATAAAAGCTTTTTGCGACAAACTCAATGAGTATAACTGCTTTTTCTATACTGATGCAAACCCTAATCGGGCTTTTCCTAAGCCCGGTGTGCAGCAGCGCTCAGCCTACTTGTTTTTAAAAACCGGTTTACGTTTTTCAACAAACGCGGCCATCCCTTCTTTTTGGTCTTCCGTTGAGAAACAAGCATGAAACACGCGTCGCTCGAACAAGATACCCTCGTGCAAGGATGACTCAAAAGCGCGATTCACCGACTCTTTAGCCATGATGGCGCTTGGGATGGACATCCCTGCAATCACTGTGGCCGTCCCAATCGCGTCCTCCAGCAAACGATCAGCCGGCACAATGCGAGACACCAGACCAGCACGCTCTGCTTCAACGGCATCCATCATGCGGCCCGTCAACACCATCTCCATGGCCTTCGCCTTTCCGACCGCCCGAGGCAGACGTTGCGTCCCGCCCGCGCCTGGGATGACACCCAATTTAATTTCTGGCTGACCAAATTTTGCCGAATCAGCGGCCAAAATAAAGTCACACATCATGGCGAGCTCACATCCTCCGCCTAGCGCATATCCGGCGACTGCTGCGATCACAGGCTTGCGAATACCGCGCAGCGTTTCCCAATTTCGACCAATGTATTCAGTTTTGTATACGTCCATGTAGGACCAGTCTTTCATGGCGCCAATATCAGCACCTGCGGCAAATGCCTTTTCACTGCCAGTAATCACAATGCAACCAATCTCGTCATTGGCGTCGAACGCCAACAATGCTGCTCCCAACTGATCCATCAGCTGGTCATTCAGCGCGTTGAGCGCCTTGGGGCGATTCAACGTCAACAAACCTACACGGCCGCGTGTTTCGACCAGCACAAAAGTTTCGCTCATGAGTGTCTCCCTGGAAATGTGAAATAAGATATGGGCATGAACCGCAAACCTCTACTTTACAGCCTCGAGCCTCTGGATTTGTCCGGACATCGCCTACGCGCAACTTTACGCATCACGGAGCCGGACCCCACAGGGCAAGTCCTCTCATTGCCAGCGTGGATACCAGGCAGCTACCTGATTCGAGATTTTTCCCGCCATATCGAGGAAATTCAAGCGCGCGTGGGCAAACAGTCCGTCGCCGTGACAAAGCTTGATAATCATCGCTGGCGTGTCGCGCCTTGCCAAGGTCCCCTTTCGATCAGTGTGATTGTGTATGCCTGGGATTTGTCTGTACGAGGTGCCCACATCGATGAAACACACTGCTTTTTCAATGGCACCAGCGTTTTTTTACAAGCACAGGGGTTCGAAGATCACCCATGCCGACTCACGCTTCTCCCCCCTCCACGGCCCTTGCGCTGGAATGCCTACACAAGCCTGCCGCGGGATCGTCGCGCCAACGCGCCCGCCATGCGTCACGGCTTTGGCAATTATCGGGCGGCAAACTATGACGATCTGGTCGACCACCCCGTCGAAATGGGTACACCCTCAGTCATCAAATTCGATGCCTGCGGTGCCAGACACGAAATGGTCTTTTCGGGCTTGATTCCGAACCTTGACCTGAAACGTATTGCACAAGACGTTAAAAAAATCTGCGAAGCGCAAATTCGATTCTTCGAACCAGAAACAGGTCGTGCGCCTTTTTTAGATAGTGCCTCGCAATACGTCTTCATGACGATGGTGACAGGCGATGCATATGGCGGCCTCGAGCATCGTGCATCCACTGCACTCATGGCCTCGCGCAAAGACCTACCAAGTATTGGTCAAGAAAAAGCCCCTGAGGGCTATCAGACCTTTCTCGGTCTCGTGAGCCACGAGTACTTTCACACATGGAACGTCAAACGAATCAAGCCCGCAGCCTTTGCGCCCTACAAGCTTTTGGCAGAAAGTCACACGCGACTGCTATGGATCTTCGAAGGATTCACTTCCTACTACGATGATTTGTTTTTGCTTCGAAGCGGCGTGATCGACCGTGCCACCTATCTGCGAACGCTTGGCAAACAAATCGCTTCCGTATGGAGCATGCCAGGTCGACTTAAGCAGTCCGTTGCTGAAAGCTCGTTTGACGCATGGACGCGGTATTACAAACAAGACGAAAACGCTGCAAACGCAATCATCAGCTACTACACAAAAGGCTCACTCGTCGCGTTGGCGCTTGATCTCACCATTCGCCAAGCAACCAATCAGCGCCACAGTCTTGATGATGTCATGCGTTTGCTTTGGCAGCGCTTTGGCCGCGACTTTTATCAAGGCAATCCCATTGGATTGTCAGAGAAAGGTTTTCCCCAACTCGTGCGCGAAGCCACGGGCTTGGATCTTTCAAACGAAATCAACGCCTGGGCCTACGGGCGCGAGGATTTGCCACTTAAACAGCTACTCTTGGCTCAAGGGATTCGACTCGAATGGAAATCGGCCAACACACGACCTTCACTTGATATTCGCACACGTAAGCAAGGCGAACACTTGGTGATTGCGACAGCATTGGAAGGTGGAGCGGCGCACCGCGCCGGGCTATCTGCCCACGATGTGCTGGTTGCGCTGGACGACGTTCGGGTAGACGCGAATACGAACACACTGGATACGCTATTGGCGCGCTACCAACCCGGAAACCAGATTCGCGTTCATGTCTTTAGACGCGATGAACTGCGATGCTTTGAACTGACGCTTTCACCTCCTGTGTTGGCAGAATGCCACCTACAGGATATCGCCAAGCCATGAGTATACGACCCGACACCGAAGACTACGCCTCCATTCTCATGAGTGGAGTTCCTCTGCTCGATGTACGCGCACCCGTCGAGTTCGCGCAAGGCGCATTTCCTTCTGCGATCAATCTACCCTTGATGAATGACGAGGAGCGTCATCGCGTCGGCTTGCGTTACAAACAATCGGGCCAAGACTCTGCCATTGTGCTTGGCCACGAGCTCGTCTCAGGTGAGACAAAAGAACAGCGCGTCGCGCAGTGGGTGCGCTTTGCCAAAGAGCACCCCGAGGGGTATCTATATTGTTTTCGCGGGGGTCTACGCTCCCGTATTTCTCAGCAGTGGCTAGCCGAAGCGGGACTCGCCTATCCGCGCATTATTGGCGGTTATAAGGCCATGCGCAGCTTTTTAATTGAAAGGCTTGAGCAATCCATCGCAGCCTCGAAATTTGTCCTGATTGCTGGCTTTACAGGCTGCGGTAAAACAGAAGTTATTCAAAGCCTCGATGCCGCGATCGATCTTGAAAAGCTTGCGCATCATCGTGGCTCAAGCTTTGGCAAACACGCAACGGATCAGCCCGTTCAAATCGATTTTGATAACAGTCTTGCGATTGCGTTTATGCGGCTACAGGCTGCAGGCAAATTTAATATCGTACTTGAAGACGAGTCGAGATTGATCGGCAAGTGTGCTTTGCCAATCCCTTTGCGTGACATCATGCAGACAAGCCCTGTCGTTTGGCTCGAGGAGTCCGAGCAATCACGGGTTGATCGTATTTTGCATGACTACGTCGAAGATTTAGGTGGTCAGTTTGCACGCAAGCTCGGTGAGCAACCGGGTTTTGATGCATTCTCGGAAAGGTTGTTGGAAAGCCTGCAAAATCTCTATAAACGCTTAGGTGGAGAACGTCATGGACGCCTCAATCAACTTATGCAGAATGCGTTGCGTGAACAGAAAGCAACGGGTGCGCTTGAGTGTCATCGTGAGTGGATTCGCCCCCTGCTGACTGAATACTACGATCCGATGTACGAACACCAGCGAGCCGGCAAAGCATCACGCATCATATTTTCTGGTGATCGGGAAGCCGTCACCCGTCATCTTAAGCAACAAGGGTATTGAACATGCACGCTGAGCTTGAGCGGCAACGCCTTGAACACAACAAACTGTCTAAACGTGTGATGCGTGAAACAGGGCGGGCGATCACGGACTACAACATGATCGAGGCAGGCGACCGCGTGATGGTGTGCGTATCTGGCGGCAAAGATTCATACAGCATGCTTGATATCCTGCTGACGCTGCGAGCCAGGGCTCCCATCGATTTTGAAATTGTTGCAGTCAATCTCGATCAAAAACAGCCAGGCTTTCCTGCGGATATTTTGCCCACATATCTTTCTAAATTAGGCATCCCTTTTCACATTGAAACTCGTGACACATATTCGATCGTCAAACGATTGATTCCTGAGGGCAAGACAACGTGTTCACTTTGTTCACGATTGCGGCGCGGCATTTTATATCGCGTCGCTGGCGAGTTAGGCGCTACAAAAATCGCCCTTGGCCATCACCGCGATGACATCTTGGGGACATTTTTTCTGAATATGTTTTATGGTGCCAAGCTCAAGGCCATGCCTCCAAAGCTCGTGTCCGACGATGGGCGACACACTGTCATTCGGCCACTCGCCTACGTACCCGAGTCTGATCTCATTACTTATGCCGATTGGAAACATTTTCCAATCATTCCTTGTGATCTTTGCGGCTCACAGGAAAATCTAAAACGCAAAGAAGTATCTCGCATGCTGCAAGAGTGGGATAAAAAATATCCCGGTCGTGCCTGGAACATATTTAAATCTTTAGCTCACGTCACGCCATCGCACCTGATGGATACGCAATTGTTTGATTTTGTCGGACTCAAGCCCGATGGACGCGCTAATCCTGCGGGAGATACCGCCTTTGACCCGGAAGTGGTGCCTCAGGCCGACTCAGGCGCCAGTACCTTCCCAGCGTGGCCCATTCACATCGATGCCCACCATCTCAAGGATGCGTGAAACTGTGTGGTCCACCATTTCCTCAATCGACTTTGGGCGGTGATAAAAAGCAGGAAGTGGGGGAAAAACAATGCCGCCCATTTCAGTGACTGAAGTCATATTGCGAAGATGCGCAAGGTTAAATGGCGTTTCTCTCACCACCATCACCAGCCGACGACGCTCTTTCAAGGTGACATCCGCGGCGCGTGTAATGAGGTTATCAGACAAACCCATCGCCACAGCGGCCAGCGTGCGCATTGAGCAAGGCACCACCACCATACCGGCAGTTTCAAATGCTCCACTGGCGAGCGTTGCGCCTACGTCGCGGATACTGTGCACCTGATCTGCGAGGGCATATACCTCATGCCGCCCGATATCCAACTCGTGCTTGATATTCAATACGCCAGACGCGGAAATCACAAGATGCGTTTCCACATCAGGGGCATGAGTACGAAGCGTTTGCAACATGCGCACAGCATACAGGGAGCCCGTCGCCCCCGTGATGCCAATCACCAAACGACGTTTGCTCACGCGGTGGCGCCAGCCTGTGTCAGGACAGTCTTGAGCTCTCCGCTCTCATTCATCTCACCCATGATGTCCGAGCCGCCGATAAACTCTCCACCCACATATAACTGAGGGACTGTGGGCCACTGAGAATACGTCTTGATCCCGCTACGCACTTCTTCGTCCTCCAGCACATTGACAGTGACGAGCTTAGTCACGCCATTGCTTTTTAGAATCTCGATTGCCCGACCTGAGAAACCACACTGTGGAAACTGGGCCGTGCCTTTCATAAACAACACAACTGGATTGCTGGTGACCGTGTCACGAATAAATTGTTGAACGTCGCTCATAGTGTTCCTGATCGGTAAAGTTGGTCAATTAGACTGGCGTATCAATACAGCCAAAAAGTCATTATAAGTGGCAGCGGGGGGTCATGGCGCTATTCCCACTTGCCCCCGGTCACTCGTGGCACACCCGCCAAATCCGACTTGGTTTCCACAAAAGTAAAACCAGCCTGAGTGAGCATATTGGCAACCTTCTCAGCCTGATCGTAGCCATGTTCGAGCCAGAGACTGCCGCCAGATTTCAATCTGGTCCCTGCTCCCGCGACAATCTTAGCCAAAGCGGTTAGACCATCTGCTCCGTCGGTCAACGCGTGCACAGGCTCAAACCGAAGGTCACCCTGCACAAGATGCGCATCACCCATCGCAATATAAGGCGGGTTGGAGACGATGACATCAAATCGCCCCTCCGACGGTAGGGCCTCGTACCAACTTCCTTGCCACCACTGGATACGCGCGCCAAGCGTCTGCGCATTGCGTTGCGCCACAGCTAATGCCTCGACGCTCAAATCTGCTGCCGTCACCCGCACATCGGGACGCGCGAGAGCGATGCTAATGGCAACGACTCCGCTGCCCGTACCCAGATCGAGCACGGACGGTTGATTGCTGTTTGTCAGTGAGCCCAAAGCCATTTCTACGAGAAGCTCAGTCTCAGGGCGTGGAATCAGCACTGCGGGCGTAACGTCAAAACGATGCCCCATGAACTCTCGCCAACCAATCAGATGCGCCATTGGGACACCCTGGCGACGCTGTGCCGCAAGTGTCAGAAATGTTGCCGCGTGCTCAGGATCCAGAGGATCCGTATCGTGAGCTAGCAACCATTCGCGTGGCTTGCCCAAGACAAACTCAAGCAGCATTCTTGCCTCAAGACGGGGCAATCCACACATCTGCAACAGAGATTGCCCAGTTTGCATCAAACGTCGTCACCTAGGGCGGCCAAGAGCTCAGCCTGATGTTCAGCAATCAGTGCTCCCGTTACCTCACTGAGGTCACCTTCCATGATGGTACCGAGCTTGTAGAGCGTCAGGTTGATACGATGATCGGTCAGCCGTCCCTGAGGAAAGTTGTAAGTGCGTATGCGTTCTGAGCGGTCGCCAGATCCGACGAGACTCTTACGCTGGGCAGCTTCTTTGTCATGCTGCTCACGCTGGACCTTATCTTTCAAACGCGCCGCCAGCACCTGCATCGCCTTGTCTTTGTTGCGATGCTGCGAGCGATCATCTTGACACTCGACGACTAACCCGGTGGGTAAGTGGGTGATCCGTACGGCAGAGTCAGTCTTGTTGATGTGCTGCCCACCTGCTCCACTGGCACGAAAAGTATCAATCCGCAGTTCGCTTGGATTAATCACAATATCTGTCGCTGCGTCGGCCTCCGGCATCACCGCCACGGTGCAGGCGGAGGTGTGAATGCGCCCCTGGGCTTCGGTGGCGGGTACCCGCTGAACACGGTGAGCACCCGACTCAAATTTCAAACGCCCGTAGGCTCCGTCACCATCAATTCTGATGATCACTTCCTTATAACCGCCAAGCTCGGAGGGGCTCTCGGACATTAACTCCACCCGCCAACCCTGTTGCTCGGCATAACGCGTATACATCCTAAGCAAGTCGCCGGAAAAAAGCGCACTTTCATCCCCTCCCGTTCCGGCACGGATCTCCAGAAAGACACTCCGCCCATCGTCAGGGTCTTTAGGCAACAACTGAAGTTGTAGATCAGCGCCGAGATTTTCGATGCGGTCTTTACATGTGTCGATTTCCTCGAGCGCCATGGCCTTCATTTCGGGGTCGTCGAGCATCTCTTTGGCGCCTTGCAAATCGGCTTGCGCACCCTCAAAAGCTTCGAATGCTTTGACGACTGGCTCCAGCTCTGCACGCTCACGCGACAGCTTACGAAACTGATTCATATCTTGAGCCGCATCAGGTTCGGCAAGCAAGGCATCCACCTCGACCAAACGACGTGAGAGGTGCTCAAGGCGAGCGCGCATTGAAGGTTTCATAAAAACAATTTGTATTAAAAGAGTGGGGAAACGACTGTTAGAGAACGACTCATCACTCGCAAGTGTGAGAGATGCAAGCAGTGTCGCTAACGCCGTTCTGACCCTGAAGGAAATATGCGTGGCAGCCAGTTGAGCAATTGCTGACGCTCGGACACTTCGCTGTGATTCAACGCAGCAAGAGTGCCATGAAGATATTTTTGAGTGAGACCATGGGCCAATTGTTCGAGGACTGCCTCAGGCGAGTCGCCCTTGGCCAGCATTCGGCGTGCGCGCTCAAGCTCTTGAGCCTGAACAGCTTGGGCTGTCGTTTGCAAATCACGAATAGCTGGCACAGTCGCCCTGACCTGCATCCAGTGCATAAAGTTTCTAACACGGGCATCAATGATCGCCTCGGCCTGCACCACCGCAGAACGTCGTGCCTCTGTCCCACTCTGCACGACCGCACCCAAATCGTCCACTGAATAAAGGTAGACATCATCAAGTTGTGCGACCTCAGGCTCGATATCGCGCGGAACCGCCAAGTCAACCATCACGATTGGCTTACGTTTGCGTTGTCGGGTCGCACGTTCGACCATACCAAGACCCAATAAAGGCAAGGTACTCGCCGTACAGGACACCACTACATCGAATTCAGCCAAACGATCAGGCAGGTCAGCCAACCTCATAGTGGTCGCTGAGAAACGATTGGCCAATGATTCAGCACGCTCAAGCGTGCGATTCGCCACCACAATGGCGCCTGGCTGGCGAGCTGCGAAGTGCGTCGCGCACAATTCGATCATCTCGCCGGCACCGATAAAGAGAACCTTGGATGTCGACAAGTCACCAAACACCCGCTCTGCCAAGCGAACAGCAGCGGCAGCCATTGAAACTGACTGTGCACCAATCGCGGTTGTCGAACGCACCTCTTTTGCAACAGAAAACGTTCTTTGAAACAACTGGTGTAGCAGTGTACCCAACGCACCCGCATCATTAGCAGCACGGACTGCGTCTTTCATCTGCCCCAGAATCTGGGGTTCGCCCAACACCATGGAGTCCAAACCACTCGCCACGCGGAATGCATGACGCACCGCGTCATCTCGTCCGTGCAAATACACATGCGGAGCAAGCTCGCCTGCCTCAATACGATTAAAGTCGGCGAGCCATGCAGGCAACTGTTGCGCCACCTGCGGCTCCGCCGCACAGTAAAGCTCTGTGCGATTACAGGTGGAGAGAATGGCGGCTTCTTTGACTGCGCCACCAAAGGCTTGACGCAGAGCATTGATTGCCGGCTGCACTAAATCCTCAGGCATAGAAACACGCTCACGCACCGAAACGGGCGCAGAGACATGGTTTAAACCCAAGGCGAGGACGCTAACCGACATAGATAAAGGAATTTGTTAGATCTACGTAACAACCCTCATTATAAGGGCTCTGACGGGTTTATAGATGAAATGCCCCTTGCTCTGAGCGGAAGCCTGGACATTCCGTACAATTCTGGGCACAGGAGACCCTAATGAAAATTCAAAAAATAATGACACGTGCCGTCTTGGCTCTTTTTCCTTTACTGGCGGCCCAGCAGGCATCTGCCAGCGCCGACTACCCCAACAAACCAATCCGCATTGTTGTTGCGTATGCGCCCGGAGGCTCAACAGACATAGTCGCGAGGCTCTTTGCTCAGGAACTCGGCACCAAGCTCGGGCAACCCATTTTGGTGGAAAATCGCGCAGGCGCAGGCACCCTAATTGGTACGGAATCGGTGATCAAAGCGCCCCCCGACGGTTACACACTGTTTTGGGGGACTCCCGCAACAGTCATCACCCCTCTTTTACATAAAAAACCAACCTATGACGTCCTAAAAGACCTCCAGCCCGTGACTCTGGCCACTACACAATCGATGGGCGTCCTGGTTTCAGACAAAATCGGTATCAACAATGTCAGCGAACTCGTCAAATATGCCAAGGCTAACCCAGGTAAAGTGAATTTCGCCTCTTCGGGCAATGGCTCCGCACAGCATCTTGCGGCCGAAGCTCTTAACAATGCCGCCAACATTAATATGCTTCACATCCCCTACAAAGGAGCAGGGGTAGCACTCAACGACCTCGTGGCTGGCCGTGTGGATGTCATGATCACCTCTCTGGTCGGCAACATGATGGAGCAAGTCAAAGAAGGTCGCATCAAACTCATCGCCACAACAGGTCCGGAGCGCAGCAGCACTATGGCCAACATTCCCACGGTGGCAGAAGGTGGCGTACCGAACTTCGGGATTCGCACTTGGACCGCATTGTTCGCTCCCACCAATACTCCGCCCGAAGTGATCGACAAACTCAACCGCGCCATGGTGGATATTCAAAAGGATGGCAGCATCCAAAAAAAGATTGAAAATCAGGCGATGGACGTCACGGTCGTGTCTCCCAAAGAGCTCAGTGCTATGCTCTCGGCTGAAAGCGATTTTTACTCCGCAATCCTAAAACAGACCAGCACAAAGCTCGATTAAACACGCTTGTCTGAATTGGTGTAATATTGCGGGCTTCAGTTGGCCCGGTAGCTCAGTCGGTAGAGCAGAGGATTGAAAATCCTTGTGTCGGTGGTTCGATTCCGCCCCGGGCCACCACTGAAATCATAGAAACCCCTGCGTTCGCGCTGGGGTTTTTGCTTTTGTGGGCTTGTTTTTATACCGGGCACATGGTCGACAGGCTGACCGCGTCCTTTTGAACGGACGATACCTAGAGCGTCCGGTTACGGTACGATTCGTCATCCATTTCGTTACCTCTTGAAACAGACTTTAAGCCAAAAAACATTCAGAATTGAAGGCCTATTCAGGAGTTTAAAAGCCATGCCACCGCACCTCTCCAATACCCAACATACCTTTTCAGAACCAAAGCCTTACAACCGTGGTGCTAGCGATGAGAGCAATAACGACTCAAATAGCTTGCAAGTTCAACAAGATCGAACATGGCTACGCGAGCAATTACTAGCTGGCCTAAATTCGCCTCTGTGCGATCCCATTACGCCAGCTTACTTCGAGCGACTGCGGGCACGCGCACGCGGAGAGTTCTAAATTGGCGGGCAAATCCATCATCCCACATCGTCACGCACTGGAGGATGCTGATGATGTTATTGATTACTACCGCCAACACGCTGGGACTCTTATTTCTCAAAATTTTGCATCAGAGGTTGCAGACTCTTACGTTTGCCTTAGTCAACATCCAAATATTGGATCGCCGCGCCCAGCGTTCGACTTGGACATTGAAGGCATCAAATCTTGGGCTTTAAATCGCTTTCCTCACCAGATATATTACAGAGCGTTCAATGACCGAGTAGAGCTTTGCCGAGTCCTCCACCCTAAGCGAGACATCACCCAAGCAATGCTATCTCGTGAAAGGTTTCAATAAGGATTAAGCATCCTCGGCCCTGGTCGATTCCGCCCCGGGCCACCACTGAAACTATAGAAACCCTAGCGTTCGCGCTGGGGTTTTTGCTTTTGTGGGCTTGTAACTAGATGTTTCGGACTGAACACCACCCCAATCACTTTATCTTTGATTGTTTGTTGACACCATGAGCACTAATATAAGCACACACATAGCCTCTATTTACAGCGCAAAAATCATGGCACATCTGATTTTGGCAGACATCACTGCAAGCATCTCAGAACTCAAGCGTAACCCTATCGCCACGGTTGCCTCTGGCGAAGGCTCAGCTGTTGCCATTCTTAATCGCAACGAGCCTGCTTTTTATTGTATTCCTGCCAAAACCTATGAAGCATTGTTAGAGCGGCTTGAAGATCTAGAGCTTAATAAAATTGCTGACTCTCGCAAAGGTCAGCCTTCTATCAAGGTCAGTATCGATGACCTTTGAATTGGCGTTTTGCAAAGATGCCCTCAAAGAATGGAAAAAATTAGACAACAGCATCAAATCGCAATTCAAGTCCAAGCTAAGTGAAAGACTTGAACACCCAAGAGTAACTAGCGCAAAACTTAGCGGCCATTCAAACAGATACAAAATTAAACTTCGCAACAGCGGGTATCGACTTGTTTACGAAGTCGTCGATAAAAAACTCATTGTTGTGGTCGTGGCGATCGGAAGACGGGAACACAATCTGACTTATGTCGTTGCCGCAGGTCGTCAAATCAAGGAGGCCGATTAATCAGACGGTTGAAAATTCGTGGGCTTTGAAGAAGCAAAGTCAGCCTTCTATGACGAGCGGGCGAAGTTAATAAACGATCCAGATCACTCTGCCGATGAAGAAAGATTTATTTTGTTAGGGCTGAGTCATTTACTGCGCGTAGTAGTGGTTTGCCATTGCTACCGTGGCGACGATAATGTGATCCGAATTATTTCGGCTCGCAAAGCTACAACTCAAGAATTAAAAGCCTACTGAAGGTGACATATGCGCAAAGAATATGATTTTTCCAAAGCTCGAAAAAACCCCTACGCTTCTCAACTCAAGAGGCCGATTACTATTCGACTCGATGAAGACTCTATTGCTTACTTTAAAACCATCTCTGAAGAAGTAGGTATCCCCTATCAAAGTCTGATCAATCTCTATTTGAGGGACTGTGCTGCTTCACAAAAGAAGCTAAACCTTAATTGGAAATAATTCGAAGTCAGGATTAATCATCCTAAGCCCCGGGTTCGATTCCGCCCCGGGCCACCACTGAAACTCTAGAAACCCCTGCGTTCGCGATGGGGTTTTTGCTTTTGTGGGCCTGTTTTTATACCGAGCACATGGTTTACAGGTTGGGAACGTATTTTCGAACGATCGAAACCTCAGTCATCAGATTTCAGGACGGTTGGCATTGCCGATGCCGTTTAAAACGACAGTTAGGTAAATGCTTTACCCTTTGCTCTCCAAAATATCCTCTATCAACCTATTGAGTCTCAGCAGTTGCTTAAAATCTTTCACAATGTGATCGACAAGCTCTGGCGATATAAATTCAGTTAGAGATATTTTTTTCTGAACTAGGAAGTTTTTAAGTTTTATCCAATCAATATCAGGATGATCCGCCTCAAATCCGCGAGGCACGCGGGAGGCAGAGTATGTCAAACTAAAGCCACTCTCAAAACGTGCCTTGAATTCACGATCTTTAAAAAGCTGATGGAAAGGTTTTGAATGACCAGCAATGGAGTTCCTGACCTTTTTTAACTGTGGCCCAGAAGGCATAAACAAACCCCCGGCAACAATGATTCCTTGATAGGCAGGTTCATTGGGTAATATTCCGAAAAACAGATGAGGGTTTCTTTCAAAACGAGAAGCGGATGGCTTGGCTGCAGATAACGACAACCAGTCTTTGTAGTGTGGCTCGCCGCTAACAACCTTGTTTGATGCCCTTTTAATACGACCGATCCCTTTAGTTGGGAAATGATAGTCTGGCGCAAATGGAAGGAGAGTGTCTTTGAGGTTCTCTGCCAATTCAACAAATGGTAGCTTCAGAAGATCGTCGTATTCCTTTTGATGTTCATCGAGCCAATCAGGATTAGCTTGTTGTCCAGCTTTCTTTAAAAATGGAATCGTCTTAATCGAAAATTTTCTTTGTGTCACGTACGAGCATCCTTTCGGTATGGGCTGAAATTTTTGAACGTTCTCACTAAGTATAGGAGTGTTACTCAATTATTTGACCGTTTTTAATGGACACAATCTTGAGCGTCTAGTTTCTGGACGGTTGAAGCATAACTGTCGTTTTAAAAGACAGTTCAAAACAGCCTGTATGATTTACATCAATCACTGTAGGACAAAAGATGAAAATCATCCTCAGCAAAGAATTTACAGCTAACCTTCCTTTGGGCGCTTCGGGACAAGGTCGATAATGCTCAACATTGAAATTGTCAGAAACAAAGTTAACCGCATCTAGGAGCATCATTCATGCCCATTGAACTCTGGCTAGCCTTTGTCGCCACATCTGCAGTCATTCTGGTCATTCCTGGGCCGACCATCCTCACAGTGATCAGTTATTCCATGGCGCATGGTCGTCGGGCGAACGTGCCGCTGATCGCAGCAGTAGCGCTCGGGGATTCAACCGCATTGACTGTCTCGCTCCTCGGTCTTGGCGCTCTGCTGGCGACCTCAGCGTTCTGGTTCACTGCCGTCAAATGGGTTGGCGGTCTTTACCTGCTTTTCCTCGGCATCAAGCTTCTGCGGGCAGGCATCTCTAAGGCCGAGTTTGCTACCCCTGCTGCGCCAAGTTCGCGCTGGCGACTGTTCGTCAACACCTACCTGGTCACAGCGCTCAATCCGAAAGGCTTCGTTTTCTTCGTGGCATTCTTGCCTCAGTTCATCGACTCCAATGTAGGCGTCACAATGCAGCTATGGGTGCTTGGAGTCACGTTTGTGGCCATGGCAATCATCAACGCTACTTTGTATGCCGTTTGTGCCAGCTCTGCGAGGCGCTTGCTGTCATCTCCTAAGGCCCAACCCCGGTTCAACTTGGCAGGCGGCTCACTGATGTCTATCGCAGGCGTTTGGGCGATTCTGGCCAAGCGACCAACATAAAGGCGGCTAGCGCTTCGTTCGGGCCGCTGCCGCTTGATCTGATGATCTTGATAGTAAAGAGGATCGACATCCTCAGGCTCTGGTCGATTCCGCCCCGGGCCACCACTAAATTTATAAAAACTCTAGCGTTCGCGCCGGGGTTTTTGCTTTTGTGGCGCTGTTTTTATACCGAGCACATGGTTTACAGGTTGGCGACGTCCTTTCGAACAGACAAAACCTAAAACGTCTAGCTACGGGAGGGATGCCTTATGTCGTTCAAAACGACTGTAATGACTCAAATACGGCAGTCAAATATCTCGTAAGGATTGGTAGGTTGTTAAAAAATTATGTCGCTATATTTATTAGTTAAATGCAATTGCGTTGATCTACCTATCAATTCACACGCTAAAGGAAAAACATGAAAAATAAGATTTTTTTGGTTCTGCCTATAGTCTCGCTCTGTTTTATTTCTAAGTTGGCAATAGCAGAAATACAAATCTTAAAAGCATCCACCATCATTACGATGGATGATAAAAATCCACGGGCCGAGGCGATTGCCTTCGATACAGTAACAAAAAAAATTACAGCGATCGGATCACTTGAAAGCGTCAAGAAAACTGCACCCAATGCAAAGATTAAAGATCTTGGAGCGACAGTATTGATGCCTGGCTTTATTGATCCACATAATCATCCCGTGCTCTCTGGGATTATTACCCAAGAACCCGCCTATTGGATTGCACCTTACCTTGGCTATAAAACTTGGGCAGATGTTCAAGCGAAAATTTTAAAAGCTGACAAAGATGCGGCTCCGGGCGTCGCATTAATTTTTAACGGTCTTGATCGTCTGTTGCAACAAGCACCACTACCAACGCGTGATGTTTTGGATAAGTTAACTCCAAGCGGTCGGCCGATAGCCATGTTAGATAATTCGGGTCACGCTGTTTACTTCAATACAGCGACCGTAAAAGTTTTAGGTTGGAAGGACATGAAACCACCGGCAGACCCAGTTGGTGGAAGTTATGGTCGCAATAAGGATGGTACTTCTAATGGAGTGGCCGACGAAGCTGCTGCTGAATTAACAGTCCTGCCTCCCTTATTTCCAAAAGCCATTCCTCATCCATTGTTATCTGGCGCAAAATGGTACGCCTTAATGGCTAATAATGGAATCACCTCATCCTCTGAGCATACTTACAACAGTGGTCAATATAAAGCTTATCAAGCTTATGCCTCCGCCCCAGATAACCCTTTAAGAATGCACGTGTACCACATGGCGGTTGACCCAAGCGCGGCAGAAAAGGTCACTTGGGATGATCCTTCTATGCTG
>JAURZO010000252.1 GCA_030653405.1 Zwartia sp.
TGCGTTTTTTACCGGCCTTCTGCTTCTCAAGCAGTTTTTTCTTGCGGCTAATGTCACCGCCGTAGCACTTCGCCAAGACGTTTTTACGAAGCGCTTTCACATTTTCACGGGCGATAATTTCGGCCCCAATCGCCGCCTGGATCACCACGTCATACATCTGACGCGGAATCAACTCACGCATACGCGACACCACATCGCGCGCGCGATAGCGCGCATTGGAACGGTGACAAATCGTCGACAACGCATCCACTTTGTCGCTGTTGATCAGCAGATCAACCTTCACCACATCGGCCGCACGATATTCTTTGAACTCATAGTCCATCGAGGCGTAACCGCGGGACACAGACTTGAGCTTGTCAAAGAAGTCCAACACGATTTCAGCCAACGGGATCTCATAATGCAAATGCACCTGACGACCGTGATAGGTCATGTCAAGCTGAACACCCCGCTTGTTGTTGCACAGCGTCATGACCGTGCCGACATACTCCTGAGGCATGAATAGAGTCACATTCACGATCGGCTCGCGCACTTCGATAAATTTACCTACTTCGGGCATACGTGATGGACTTTCAATCTGGATCACAGAACCGTCGCGCAGCTCGACCTCGTACACCACCGAAGGCGCGGTCGTGATGATGTCCATATCGAACTCACGCTCGAGACGCTCCTGGACGATCTCCATGTGCAACAAGCCAAGGAAACCACAACGGAACCCGAAACCCAGTGCCTGAGAGACCTCAGGTTCGTACATCAGCGCGGAGTCGTTCAACTTGAGCTTTTCAAGTGAGTCACGCAGCTGGTCGTATTCACTACTTTCAACCGGATAAAGTCCGGCAAACACCTGAGGCTTTACTTCTTTGAAGCCCGGCAACGCCTCGGAGGCAGGCCGACCTAACAAAGTGATCGTATCGCCTACCTTGGCATCCGCAAGCTCCTTGATGCCGGCGATAACAAAACCCACCTCTCCGGCAGAGAGAAACTTGCGCGATTCAGATTTGGGAGTAAAAACACCAACCTGCTCGCACAAGTGCACAGCCCCCGTCGCCATAAAAGAGATCTTGTCTTTGGGCTTGAGTACGCCGTTCATCACGCGAATGAGCATGACAACACCCACGTAGTTATCAAACCAGGAGTCCACAATCAAGCCCTGCAGGGGCGCATCAGGATCACCCTTGGGCGCCGGAATGCGCGCCACCACAGCCTCGAGAATATCGTCGATGCCCATGCCTGTCTTGGCACTCGCCAAAATCGCATCAGTCGCATCAATGCCAATCACTTCCTCGATTTCAGACCGCGCGCTTTCAGGATCTGCTTGTGGCAGATCCATTTTGTTCAAAATAGGGACAACCTCGACGCCGAGCTCAATCGCGGTGTAGCAATTGGCAACCGTTTGCGCCTCAACGCCCTGAGAGGCATCAACGACAAGCAAAGCGCCCTCGCAGGCAGACAAAGAGCGACTCACCTCGTAGGAAAAGTCAACGTGCCCGGGGGTATCAATCAAATTAAGGTTGTAGATCTTGCCGTCCAGAGCCTTGTAGTGCAGCGCAGCCGTTTGGGCCTTGATCGTGATACCGCGCTCACGCTCGATATCCATCGAATCAAGAACTTGTGCGGACATTTCCCTGTCGGCGAGGCCCCCGCAGCGATGAATCAGACGATCCGCCAGCGTAGACTTACCGTGGTCGATGTGGGCAATGATGGAGAAATTGCGAATATGCTGCATAACACCTGAAAAGTAAGCGAACCCGCAAGCAAAAAGGGGCGCGCTGCGCCCCTTTTGCGGCAAACCACTATTCTAGCCGTTCTTGGACCTATTTGGCGGGAGAAACAGCAACCCAACGGGTTTGTTCACCCGTTCGAACCATCAACCCGACCGGACGCTTCTTATCCAGACCGGCAATCACCTTGGCAAACTGCTCTGGACTCGAGATATCCGTGTCATTTGCAGTCAAAATAATGTCGCCTTCGGCAATACCCGCTGTTGCGGCAGCCCCTTCAACGCTTGTGACCTGGACGCCACCTTTAATTCTCAGCTTCTTTTGCGCTTCGGCAGAGACTGGGACCACTTTCATGCCCAGCACCTCAGTTTGCGCTTCAACTGGCTTGGCCTTGGGCGCAGCGGGTGCCTCAGCAACACCCTCTGGCTTGAGTTCAGCCACTTTAATCTTGAGGGTCAAAGGCTTGCCTTTGCGCCAAACCTCGACCGCAGCCACTTCGCCGGGCTTGGTCTGACCGACGAGACGGGGCAAATCAGACATACGCGTGATCGCTTTACCATCAAATTTCAAAATCACGTCACCCGGCAAGATACCTGCCTTGTCTGCCGGTGCGTCAGGCTCGACGCCACTGACCATCGCGCCTTCGGCTTTAGGTAAGCCAATCGCCTGAGCCACATCCTTGGTGACTTCACCAATCTGCACACCGATACGACCACGTGTCACGCGACCCGAAGTTTTAAGCTGCTCAACAACACGCATCGCCTCATCGATCGGAATCGCAAGTGAAATCCCCATAAAGCCACCGCTGCGGGAAACAATTTGGGCGTTAATACCAACCACCTCACCTTTCAGATCCAGCAATGGGCCACCCGAGTTACCAGGGTTAACCGCAACGTCAGTCTGAATAAATGGCAAGTAATCACCCGTCTCACGACCAAGCGCACTGATGATGCCAGAAGTCACCGTCGACTCAAGGCCGAAGGGCGAACCAATCGCTAAGACCCACTGCCCTTTCTTCAGTGTCTTGGGGTTACCAATCGGCAATGTCGACATGTCTTTGGCGTCGATTTTGAGCAATGCGACATCGGTACGCTGATCGCTACCCACGACTTTTGCCTTGAATTCGCGACCATCGGTCAATGTCACAAAAATATCTGTCGCATCTGCAACGACGTGGTGATTCGTCAACAGATGACCATCGGCAGAAATAAAGAAGCCCGATCCAACGCCGCGAGGCACCGACCGCTCTTCAGGCTCGGCACGACGACCGCGTGGCGCCGGCTGGGGTCCCTGGCGGCCGCCTGGCGGCACGAAATCAGGTCCGAAAAAATGACGGAACAACTCATAGGGGTCTTGACCTGGCGCAGCACCACCGCCACCGCCACCACCAGCACGTCCAGAGACTTTCGCCGTCGTGCGGATGTTAACAACCGCAGTCTCCGACTTCTCAACGATTGCCGTAAAGTCTGGCAGACCTGCATTACGTGCGTGAGCCGGTGCAAAGTGCGTACCTCCGACCAACAACGCCATGGCCATCATGAGCGTGGTCGCGATGCGGCGCATACGACCCGCAGACTGATACAGATTTATATGTGACTGATCTTGCATCATGAACTCCGATTTAAACCTCTCAACAAAACACAACTAACGTGCGGAGTTTGTTGAGACGTATTGAATTGACTGAGCCAACTGTTCAAGGGTTGAGGCCGGCACTTCACCCAAAACAGTCAACCAGAAGTTTGCAACCTTAATCCCGAAGATATTCACTGAGCCACTACGCGCAGCGCCTTGGGGTCCATACTCAGACCGTTCTAATAGATAAGGTTCAATAAAAATTGATATTGTTGCGAGTCCATCTGATAAAACGAGTTGATTCACACGCTTGTCGCTGGAAAAATTTCTCTCAACTTGCGAGGTGGCCACATAGCCGGGAGGCGATGGGATACGCCAGCCTTGGGCGAACAAATCGACCTTTTGATGTTGCGCACGGACGGTATTCCAGTCCGCAGTCGACCAGGTCGGCGCAAGCATCGCTTCCGTAATGTCTGCACCGATCGAAACCTGAGTAAAAGCAACTTGCTCGATCACGACACCATCTTGTCCGACCATCTGCGCTTTGAGAAGCAAGTGCGTATCAGCGTCCGCACACAAGCGATAACCATACCGGTGTTGATCGCGTGGCGTAATTTCAATGCCACGACATTGACGACCCGCGATCCTCAAGGGATCAGATGCGAGGCGCACACTATAATTTTTTTCAAACGACTGCACATCGTTCAGCAACAGTCCTGGAAAACGATCGCCGCGTTGTCGTTCTTGTAAAACGAGTTTGCGATCTGGAACCAGATACTGAACCTCGTCGTTGATGCGCAGATATTCTCGCGGCGGACCGTCGAGGACTTCAATTCTTTCTTGCTCGTTTTTGCCATCATACAAATGCGTGATACGCGAGGACTCAAAGCGTTCACCCTGCTGAAAAGCAAACACGCCAACATAATTCAGTGTGCGCGCAGCTTCCTGAATCCGACGCAAAACCTGCCCATCCTCGGACTGCGTCAACTGCCCCGCTGACGCGGCCGACTGGGGCGCAATGGCGCCTGCGGAAATGGACTGACTCAGGACGGCGGTGCTGGCGACTAAGAGCCCCAAAGAACAGGAAAAACTCAAGGCCGTGCGTAACAACCGAGTCATTACCGCGTCGCTCCAAAGGACACTTGACGCACATTGGCTGGACCTGAAATCTGTCGATGAGCGCTCACGTAGTCACTCACAACGGGAGTATTGAACGCCACTTCATTCACAAGACGTGTTGGCGCGGGTGTCGACTCGACGACCTGCTCTATCGGAGCAGAAAACTCTGGAATCAGGAACGGCTTGGCAACCCAAATCACCGAGGCCACGGCGGCAGCCATCGCTACACCCGGCCAGACCGCTTTACTCAAAAACTGCATCTTACGTTTGACTTCGGAGGGCTTGGGTGCCGCAACAATAGAGGGTTCATTATTAAGTTGCTGCGCAATACGCTGTTGTAGAGAATGAGTCGCCGGCAATGCAAGCTCGGGGGTGCGCAGGGTATCTCCGATTAAGTGATACAGGTCCCACGTCGCCTGACCTTGCGGGCTTAACAGACCCTCTGGCATTTCAGTTTCCGTGTCACCATCCATCCACGCAGAAATGCCGAGTTGGGGTTGTTGGGTTGACTGATTCATGTTTGAGATCTCGTTAGACTGTTTCATCGATTGAACTCCTCACCAGCGCCGATCGCCGGTATCACCCAGCAAGGGACGCAGCCGTGTCGCGATCGCTTCGCGCGCACGAAAAATCCGTGAACGCACTGTACCGATCGGACAACTCATACTTTCAGCAATATCTTCATAGCTCATGCCATCAATCTCGCGCATCACGATCGCATTGCGCAGATCCTCAGGCAAATCATTAATTGCTTTATTAACAGTATCGGCGATTTGGCGACTCGCCATCTCCGATTCTGGGTTACTACTGTCTGTTAGGTTGTCAGTTGCGTCAAAAGTTTCACCATCTTCGCTTTCTTGTGCAGATGGGGTGCTTGGGCGACGATTATTCTGGGCGAGCCAGTTACGCGCCGTATTGATCGCAATGCGGTAAAGCCATGTATAAAAAGCACTTTCTCCCCGAAACTGGGGTAGCGCACGGTAGGCCTTAATAAAGGCTTCCTGAGCCACATCCTCGATTTCGCTGGGATCGCGAATCATGCGCGACAGCAAGCGCATGATTTTTCTTTGGTATTTCAATACCAACAGGTCAAAGGCCTGCTTGTCACCGCGTTGTACGCGCGCTACGAGCTCAGCGTCTACGTCGCGTTCACTCACGCTGCATCCCCTTTATTGTGAAATCCTGCCAGTTCTATCTGACGGGCAGCCTGAAGGGCGACCTCGCGATAGACGTGGCTGCTCATTCCGTGCCGCCAGACCACCGTTGTGATGGTCTGAACCTTGTTATGGGGATGATTCTGTAATTTCAAACCGAGACTAATTCCAAGAAAGTGATGCCAACGCTTATTGACAATAACCTCAATGCTATCAGTCAAGCCAGAGACTTCTGAAAAAAAAGACAGTTGCCAGGGTTTGTCGGGCCATATGACCAGAATACGGCCCTGGATGATGGCTTGGGTACGTCGCTGGCCTAGCCAGTGCACCACAAAGGGAACCATCGCGATTGGTATGGCCCACGCAATCCCCCATCCAGACCAAATCGTAGCCGTGACGAGTGACAAGCTTGCGATGCAGAGGAGTATCCCGACCAGCCACCCGACCCAACGGGGACGGGTGAGTGAGACCAGAAGCCCTGAAACCTGCGAATCAGGGTTCAAATACGCCGCACGGCCATAGAGCCGTTAGTACCGCCAAAACCAAAGGAATTGGACAGAGCTACGTCAATTTTCATTTCTCGCGCGGTATTGGCGCAGTAATCGAGATCGCATTCTGGATCTTGATTGAAAATATTGATCGTGGGCGGGGAAATCTGATGATGCACAGCCAGAGTGGCAAACACCGCCTCAATTCCGCCTGCAGCACCCAACAGATGACCCGTCATAGACTTGGTGGAATTAATCACCAGCTTTTTAGCGTGATCACCGAAAGCAAGTTTGAGTGCTTCGGTTTCGTTTTTATCGCCAAGCGGTGTCGACGTACCATGTGCATTCACGTACTGCACTTGATCGGCATTGATACCGCCATTACGCAGCGCATTCGCAATGCCGCGACGCGGGCCGTCACGATCCGGCGCAGTGATGTGGTGCGCATCGGAGCTCATGCCAAAACCAGCAAACTCGCCGTAAATGCGTGCTCCACGCTTTTTTGCGTGTTCATACTCTTCGAGGATCAGGACACCTGCACCCTCACCGAGCACAAAACCGTCGCGATCACGATCCCAGGGGCGAGAAGCCGTTGTTGGATCGTCATTGCGTTGCGACAACGCTCGCATTGCGGCAAAACCACCAATGCCCAGTGGTGACACGGTTGACTCCGCACCGCCCGCCATCATCACGTCGGCATCACCGTACTCGATCATTCTGGCCGCGTCACCAATGGAATGCAGACCCGTCGTGCAAGCGGAAACCACCGCATAGGAGGGGCCCTTAAAACCCAACATGATCGAGAGCTGACCTGAAATCAAATTAATCAGGGATGCAGGGACGAAAAAGGGTGAAATACGGCGTGGTCCGCGCTCAAGATACTCAGTCTGCGTTTCCTCGATGCGCTGCAAGCCACCGATGCCGGAACCTACAATGACACCGACGCGTTCAGCGTTGGATTCATTGATCTCAAGGCCGGAATCTTTCCAAGCCTGAATGCCGGCCGCAATACCGTAGTGGATAAAGGTATCCATTGTCCGCGCCTCTTTGGCGGGAATCAGCTGGGTGATATCAAAACCTTTAACTTCGCCGGCAATATGGGCATTGAACGCGCTTGGATCAAAGCGTGTGATCCGTCCGATCCCAGACCGACCGTTAACGATATTGTCCCAGGCAGTGGCGATATCATTGCCCACTGGGCTGACAATGCCAAGACCTGTAATGACGACGCGTCGTTTCACGGAGCACTCCTCAAATATGATAATGGCGGCCAAGAATTTCTACGCACTCAAGCAGGAGCATTGCGCTCCAAGCCTGCTTACGCAGATTATCCCAACCGCCTAAACCTTGGATGCATCATCCCGTGAGAGACACACCCAGCAACCAAACGGCCCAAGCCGCCCAAGCGCTAACAAAAATTACTTGGAATTCGAAGTGATGTAATCCACGGCTTGTTGGACCGTTGTGATCTTCTCAGCTTCTTCATCCGGAATTTCGGTTTCGAACTCGTCTTCGAGCGCCATGACCAGCTCAACCATGTCGAGCGAATCGGCACCGAGGTCGTCAAGAAAGGAAGATGCGTTCTTGATCTCGGCTTCATTAACGCCAAGTTGTTCAGCGACGATCTTTTTGACGCGCTGTTCGATGCTTTCCATGCAGATCTCCAAAGGGGAAAAGTCCGGCGAATTATAGCCAACCGGGAGAAAAAAAACCTGTTACATGTACATGCCACCATTGACATGCAATGTCGTACCTGTGATGTAGCCTGCTTGAGGTGACGCCAAGAACGCCACCGCGTGCGCGATATCGCCGGCCGACCCAAGTCGTCCAAGCGGAATTTGACCTAAGAGGGCCGCCGTTTGGCCCTCATCGAGAGAACTAGTCATGTCAGTTTCAATAAATCCAGGCGCCACGCAATTGACCGTGACGCCTCTGCTGCCAAGCTCACGGGCCAATGCGCGACTCATGCCGGCGACACCAGCCTTGGCGGCTGCGTAATTGGCTTGTCCGGGATTACCACTAGAACCAACAACAGAAGTAATGTTGATAATGCGCCCCCAGCGTGCTTTCATCATGCCGCGCATGACGCCTCGTGACAAACGAAACACAGCACTGAGGTTGGTTTGCAAGACAGCATCCCAATCATCATCTTTCATGCGCATCGCGAGATTGTCACGCGTGATGCCCGCGTTATTGACCAAAATATGGGGTCCACCAAACTCTTTGCTCAACGCATCGAGCAATGCTTCACAACCAGCGACATCCGTCACGTTCAAGACAACGCCACGTCCGCCATGAGCAGACAACGCCTCGGTGACGCCCTGCGCTCCTACCTCAGTGGTGGCCGTCCCGATTACCACAGCGCCACGAGCAGCGAGCTCAAGTGCGATGGCGCGCCCAATACCGCGTGAAGCGCCTGTCACGAGTGCGACTTTGTCCTTGAGATCCATGACTATTTCCTTGAGCTGAAGTGTTAAGCGGCGGCAAGCACATCAAGCGTGGCCTGCATGGACTCTGGATCCGTCACAGACAATGCAACCATGTCAGGATCAATTCGCTTGACCATACCAGTCAAGACTTTGCCAGGGCCACACTCGACCACGTGGGTGATGCCCTGCGCTTTCATAGCCTGAATGATCTCAACCCAACGCACCGCGTGCCATGCCTGACGAACCAAGGCATCACGAATGCCGGCGGGATCCTGCACCAGCGCCACGTCGACATTATTAATCACAGGCACCTTTGGGGCCGACACATTGATCGCAGCCAGTGCTTGTTGCAACACCTCGGCGGCGGGCTTGAGCAAACTTGAATGAAAAGGCGCCGACACCGGCAAAAGCATGGCGCGCTTGGCACCCGCAGCCTTGGCAGTCAGGATCGCGCGTTGCACGGCTTCCGCGTGTCCAGCAATTACGACCTGCGAAGGTGCATTGAAATTGACGGCCTCTACCACCTGACCCTGAGCAGCCTCGGCACATGCCGCACGGACTGCATCGTCCTCCAGTCCGAGCACAGCAGCCATCGCTCCTGTACCCACAGGGACCGCAGCTTGCATCGCATCCGCACGCACGCGCACCACGCGCACAGCATCGGCCAGCGAAAGCGAGCCTGCGGCCGTCAGCGCTGCGTACTCTCCCAGGCTGTGTCCAGCCATCAAAGAGGCCGCCGGGCCTCCTGCAGCCCGCCAGGCCTCGAACATCGCCACACCTGCAGTCAGCATTGCTGGCTGCGTATTCGTCGTCAGGCTCAGCTGCTCTGCAGGCCCTTGCGACATTAAGACGCCCAGGTTCTCACCCAACGCAGCGCTCGCCTCAGCAATCACCTGCATGGCCGCAGGATGACCCGACCAGGCGTCCATCATGCCAACAGATTGCGAGCCCTGACCTGGAAAAACGAATGCAAATTTCATGGTGTCGATTTTAAACGTTAGAAGACAAGTGAACCAACCACAACGGACTACATACGAATGAGGACGGAGCCCCAGGTAAAACCACCTCCGACACCTTGCATCAACACAAGCTGTCCGTCTTTGATTCTGCCATCGCGTCGCGCGACATCGAAGGCGAGTGG
Source organism: Zwartia sp. (assembly GCA_030653405.1). Classification (GTDB taxonomy): domain Bacteria; phylum Pseudomonadota; class Gammaproteobacteria; order Burkholderiales; family Burkholderiaceae_B; genus Zwartia. The sequence goes on from JAURZO010000252.1 coordinate 9,622, forward strand.
AACACTCGCTGCAGAGGTATTGGCATGTTTATCAACCGTGATCACGACTTTTTCAAGAGGGATATCGAGTTTTTTAGCCAGGAAATTAAGGATGCGAAGATTAGCTTGATGTGGGATCAGCCAGTCAACATCAGACAGGGTCACGCCCGCCTCTTCGGTGACCGATCGAGCGGAGCGATCCAGCACAGTGACAGCCTGCTTAAAGACAGCCTGCCCATCCATGCGCAAGAAAGGGTCTCCCGTGACTTGACCAAAAGCCACATTGCCAGCAGCGCAGAGAATATTCATCTGACTGCCATCCGCGTGCAATTCAGCCGCCATAATCCCGGGCGAATCACTTGCTTTGAGCACGACGGCGCCCGCACCGTCACCAAATAAAACACAGGTGGCGCGGTCATTCCAGTCGAGAATGCTGGAGAAAACCTCGGCTCCGATCACCAACGCGCAACGGGCACGCCGCGCTCGAATAAAACTGTCAGCCGTTGTCAATCCGTAAACAAACCCGCTGCATACCGCCTGCACATCAAAAGCGGCCGCGCCTTTGTTGCCTAAGTTGGCCTGCACCAGACAAGCTGTACTTGGAAAAACAAAATCAGGCGTTGAAGTGGCCACGATGATGAGATCAACCTCGCTTGCTTCGATCCCGGCATCGGCGAGGGCGCGTCGCGCAGCCTCAGTGGCCAGCATACTCGTCGTCATGCCTTTGTCGGCCAGATGTCGTTGACGAATGCCGGTGCGCTCGGCGATCCACTGATCAGAAGTTTCAATCTGACGAGTGGCGAGTTCGGCGGCCAAATCATCATTGGTCACAATGCGCGGTGGCAAAAAGCCTCCCGAACCAACAATACGCGCATAAGGCATGACCTGGGTCATTCAGACTCTCCAGACTGAGCCGAAAGAACTTCGACTTGTGTATTCGTTAATTGAGCGATAGCGAGCGCAGTGCGTTTGAGCAAACCTGTCCTCACCGCTTCGCGGGCGCGCTCTAATGCGTAGCCAAACGCCACGATATCGGCCGCACCATGACTTTTAATCACGATACCGCGCAACCCCAATAATGCTGCGCCATTGTATTGGCGATTATCGACTCGGTGTCGAAAGCGGGACAATACGGGCATCGCGATCAAACCAAGCAGCTTAGTCAACCAGTTTCGAGAGAACTCTTCGCGCACCATCGAGGACATCATGCGAGCCAAGCCCTCAGCAGCTTTCAGTGCGACATTACCCACAAAACCATCGCAAACCACCACATCCACGGTGCCTTTGAAAATATCATTGCCTTCGACATTGCCGTAGAAATTGAGCGTGCTCTGCCTCAACAATTCACCGGCCTGCTTGACAACATCATTACCCTTGATGACTTCTTCGCCGATGTTTAACAAACCAACCGAGGGTGCGCGGCTCAAGTCGCCCGCCTGTGCAAGCGCTGTGCCCATGATGGCGAATTGAAGCAGATGCTCGGCTGAGCAGTCAACGTTTGCGCCCAAATCCAACACAAACGTCGCCCCACCCTTTTGATTAGGCAAAGCGGACGCAATGGCAGGACGATCAATCCCAAAGAGCGTCTTCAATACGTAACGAGAGATCGCCATCCAAGCACCCGTATTGCCTGCAGAGATACACGCATCGGCCAACCCGTCTTTGACGGCTCGAGCCGCCACACGCATAGAAGAGTCTTTTTTGCGACGCAATGCAATCTCGACGGAGTCTTCCATCGTGACGACTTCGCTCGCAGCAAGGATCGTGTAACGCTCTGGGGTCACAGAAGGGTAACGCTTAGCAGCAATGGCGACAGCCCGCTCGAGCTCTTCGGGCAGGCCTACCAATAGCAGGTGCGTATCAGCGAAACGATGCGCGAAAGCGAAAGCAGCAGGAACCGTGACGGGGATACCCTCGTCACCACCCATGCAATCTATCGCGATGCGAATGTCGGTAGCCACGTGATGATGCAACGCAGCGCGCTTGGACGAGAAAAGCCCGTCAACCGCGTTTTATTCGTCAGTCTTCGTCTTGAGAACCTTGCGGCCACGATAAAAGCCCGTTGGGCTAATGTGGTGACGCAGGTGTTGCTCGCCCGTATTAGGCTCAATCGCCGTTGGGGGATTAACCAAAAAGTCGTGTGAGCGGTGCATACCGCGCTTGGACGGGGATTTTTTGTTTTGCTGAACAGCCATGACAACTCCTGTGGATTGGCGAATTGTACGCCAACCGTCTTAATAACAATTATTGACCCTTGGTTTTAAGCTGACTCAACACCGCAAATGGCGAGAGGGGCTCTTCCCTACCAGCTTCTTCTTCTGCCTGCGCATCCAAATCAACTGTCTCCGGACACACTTCGTGTCGCGGCACATAAGGAACTTCTAAAATCAATTCATCTTCTACGAGATCGCATAAATCAAACTTAGGCGATCCGACAATCTTTTCTGGCAAACCCAAGTCTTCCTCATCGATTTCTTCATCGCCAAGGTCTGACTCGCGCCGTACCAATTCAAATACTGTTTGCCGATCAATTGGCAACACCAGAGGACCCAAACAACGCTGACACTCCAACACGAGCTTGGCCTGCACAGTCACCACTAACTGAGACCGATCATCCTTTGTGCGGCGGCCTTCAATCACATAGCGAACAACGCCAGGCAATATCGGGGGCCCCTCGAGGACGGTCAACTCAGCAACAGGCTGGTCAGGCAACCCATCTAGCAATCTTTCCAGCCGCAGGACACTAAAAGCGCCTGTTAACACCTGCCCACGACGTGCAAAGTCGAACGCATCCACAATGGGTGGCGGACTGAACCTAAACGTTGCATTAAGATCTTCTGGCAAAATAACTTGCCTCCAGACTGCAGCAAAAGTGCAGCAAAGCGAGAGATAATAGCGTGTTTTCCCCAGTATCGTCAATTTCAAAGTCGGTTAAAACACGGTGACACACCCTCTCATCCTCGCCTCGAGCTCGATCTATCGGCGGGAGCTCCTTTCCAGACTAAGAATACCCTTCTTTGTCGTTTCACCAGAGATCGATGAGACTCCCCAGCATGCCGAACACCCCAAGGACTTGGCGCTTCGTCTGGCACAGGCCAAGGCACGGGCAGTTGCCGCCCAATACCCAGGGCATATCGTGATCGGCGCCGATCAGGCCGCCTCGTTGCACGGCACACCTATCGGCAAGCCTGGCGATCGAGCCGGTGCGCAGCGTCAACTGAGAGCTCTCTCGGGCCAAACCGTTGTGTTCCATAGCGCAATGTCCGTGGTGCAGGATCAACACATCCAGACAGTCGACGTACCAACCACTTGCCTGTTTCGTCCTTTATCGGAGGCTGCGATTGATCGCTACCTGACCATTGATGCACCGTATGACACGGCAGGCAGCGCCAAAGCCGAGTCTCTCGGCATCGCGCTCATGCAACGCATGGACAGCCAGGATCCCACCGCCATCATCGGTCTACCCCTGATTGAGCTGACCCGTTTACTGGCCGAATTCGGACTTGATCCGCTTGAGCACGCCAGTCTCTCAACCCCACACCCAGCCTGAACATCTAACATGTCCTCCTCACCTGATTCCGCAACGAGCAAGAGCAGCCTCGGCACATTGCATTTGATCCCCGTCGGCTTAGGCGAGTCGTCGATTCAAATGTGGCTACCTGCTCAAGCACAAGCTCAAGCCGGGGGACTCAAGCTTTACATCGCCGAAAGCGCAAAAGTCGCCCGAGCATTTTTAAAACTCACCCCGCTTCAACATCCACTTCAAGACGTCATCATCCATGAACTGAACGATCGCGTCGACGACGAGACACTTGAAAGCTGGCTCGCCCCCCTCAAAGCGGGTGCAGAGATAGGCTTGGTCTCTGATGCTGGCTGTCCGGCCGTCGCTGACCCGGGCGCTCGTGCCGTCGCGCTCGCACACCGGTGGGGGGCAACCGTCAAACCGTGGGTGGGTCCGTCTTCAATTTTGCTGGGACTCATGGCAAGCGGTCTGGACGGACAGCGGTTCGCCTTTCATGGATATGCACCGATCGAACCTGCGGAGCGCATCAAACAACTCAAAGCATGGGAACAAGTTTCTGCCAAACAAAAGCAATCCCAGCTATTGATAGAAACCCCTTATCGCAACCAAGCGATGTTTACGAGTCTGATCCAGCAACTAAAAGGCAACACTCGGCTTTGCATTGCTCGCTCCGTCACGACAGCCGACGAATGGATCCGCACACTCACTGTTGCACAGTGGAAAACCCAGCCTACACCCATGCTTGACAAGCATCCGACACTTTTTATTTTTCAGGCAGCTTGATGCAGATTGCTCTCTCCTTTTATAAACGCCTGTCCCTATATTTGTTAGTGTTGTTTCTCTCAGGCTGCGCGTCTCAACAGGTCAGTGGCCCGTTTCGTTTGGACGACTCAATGAAGTCGCGCGGACAGAGCGGCCGGGTGGACGTGATCGTCTTACATTACACCGCCTCGACTAAACCCAGTGCACTGATGACGCTGACCAACCACGATGTCAGTGCGCATTATGTTGTCACCGATGACAAACCCCCAATCGTCTATCGCTTAGTGGACGAGGACAAAAGCGCCTGGCATGCCGGGGACAGCAGCTGGTATGGGCGCACATTTCTGAATCAGCGTTCAATCGGCATCGAAATTGTCCACCCGGGCTGGACGCGCAACAGCACCGGCAACAAGGGCATGCCCTATTCCGACACGCAGATTGCGGCGGTCATTGCTCTGACCCGCGATATCGCCAAACGTCAAAACATCACCCCTGAAAATATCGTCGGCCACAGTGATATCGCACCTTTACGTAAAGTGGACCCAGGTCCTTCTTTTCCCTGGAAGCAGCTTGCACAAGCCGGCGTAGGACGCTGGTTTGACGAGGCCGCCGCAGCGAAATACGAGGCAGAGTTCACCCGTACGGGCTATCCAGATGCAGGATGGTTTCAAAAGCAGCTCAAACGCGTCGGCTACCTGGTGCCAGAGTCAAATTACTTTGATGCCCCTACCCTCGCCGTGATTGGGGCCTTCCAGATGCATTACCGCCCGGATCGGGTGACCAGCCGACCCGACCCACAAACTGCTGCAAGACTATTAGCTATGCCAACCAAAGGCTCAGGCCTTTAACCTTTTAATCGCGCGTGGTACCCGCCAGGCAAGCAAAACGAATAGCACCGCAGCGTAAATCAACACGGTGTCAAAATCACTTTTGCCTTGTTTGTGCCACCAATAGTGCAAGATAGCCAAGATGCCGATCAGATAAATGGTGCTGTGTAGCTGTTGCCACCGCCGGCCAAGACGACGCATCCAGCCGTGCGTCGAGGTCACCGCCAGGACTGACATCGTCAAAAAAGCAGCAGCTCCCACCAGAATAAAAGGTCTTTTCCAAACGTCGTTCAACATCGGAATCAGCGCGAAGCTCTGATCCCAACCCGCCCACGTCAAGGCATGTAAGAAAGCGTAAAAGAAAGTGAATAACCCGCACATGCGCCGCCAGCGTAGCAGCGCTGGTTGCTTGAGCCACTGGCGCAGCGGGGAAATAGAAAGGGTGACAAGCAGGCAGACGAGAGTCCACGTGCCGGACGATCGAGTGAGAAACTCGACGGGGTTCGCTGTTAAATCATTTTGATAGGCGAGAAATACCCACCTAAGCAGTGGGTATAGCCCGATCAAAAACAGAATTGGCTTGGCTCGGTCAAACGCGCGCGCTGAGATCGCCTGCACAGACTCACTCAATAGTTTTTGCGCAAGTCCAAGCCCGTATACAACGAGGCCACTTCATTGGCATAGCCATTAAACATGAGCGTTTTACGCTTCGGTGAAAACAGGCCATCTTCACCAATACGCCGCTCTGTTGCCTGGCTCCAACGTGGATGCGAGACCTCAGGGTTCACATTGGAGTAGAACCCGTACTCAGAGGGCTGTGACTGCTCCCAGCTTCCTACCGGCTGTTTTTCCGACAACTTAATCGTTACGATGGATTTAACCGATTTGAATCCGTATTTCCATGGCACGACCATGCGCACGGGTGCGCCATTTTGATTAGGCAAAACTTTGCCATACATGCCGAGCACCAACATCGTGAGCGGATGCATCGCCTCATCCATACGCAAACCATCCCGATACGGCCACTCGATCGAGCGCGTGCGCACGCCAGGCATATTTTTGGGTTGAACGTCAGTGATGAACTCTACAAATTTCGCATTGGCGGTTGGCTGGACCTGCTTGATCAACTCGGACATCGAGTAGCCAATCCAAGGAATGGCCATCGACCACCCTTCGACGCATCGCATGCGATAGGTGCGGTCCTCGAGGGGGGCGAGCTTGCGCAAATCATCCAAATCAAACGTTTTGGGTGCGGCGCACTCCCCCTCTACACGGAGCTGCCACGGGCTCGTTTGCATTTTGTGTGCGTATTTAACCGGGTCTCCTTTGTCCATACCGAACTCAAAGAAGTTGTTGTAAGTCGTCGCATCTTTTTCTGGCGTGACGGGCTCCATCAATACGAACTTGGAGGACTGCTGTGCATCCAGTTTGGGAAGCGTGGCGGCCATACCAAGCTGAGGGAGTCCCGCGAGCGTGCCTGCTGCGAACGTCGCGCCAGCCGCTTTCATCCATTGACGACGGCTTTCCCAGATCTCTTCGGGGGTGATCTCGCTCGCGCGTATACGTGGGTAACGATAAACAGGCATCAATAACTCCAAAGAGAACTGAAGCAAGCATCAAGATGACGCCAGGCATTCATGGGATGGCTTGGCCAAACCGCTACTGGCCAGACACTAGAACAGTAATCGATTGAACCACAGTTCATAGGCCGCAATCACATACTGGACGTGGGTTTTAAAGAAAATTGTGGCCTAAGCGATCCGTTCGCGCAACCACCGGTGCAAGGTCGCCACATCAGGCGCAATCGTGTGGTGCGGACAGGCCTTTAACTCTTCCTCGGGATGCGCACCGTAGGCGACCCCGATGCCATGGACGCCCGCGTTAGCCGCCATTTGTAAATCATGCGAGGTGTCCCCCACCATCACCATATGTTGCGGCTCGACCATCAGTTCGTCGATGAGTTCCAGCAGCATGCCGGGATGGGGCTTACCAAAAGTTTCGTCCGCAGTCCTTGTGGCGGAGAAGGCGCCATGAAGTGAGGTAGCTGCGAGAGCACGATTCAGTCCCACTCGGCTTTTACCTGTGGCGACAGCCAGTGTGGCGCCGGCCTGCTGCAAATCGCTCAACATCTCCGGCACACCATCGAACAGCTTAAGCTGAGTATCTTTAGAGAGATAATGATGACGATAGCGATCTAAAAAGAGCGGCTCCATGGACGGCGTCAAGTCGGGCACCGCACGCCTGAGCGCAGGCTCCAGCGACAAACCGATCACCCAGGCAGCCTCTGCTGCGGTCGGCACGCGGAGCTCCAGATCGCGACACGCACCCTGAATCGCCGCCACAATACTATGTGTCGAATCCATCAATGTACCGTCCCAATCAAAGACGATGACTGAATATGGCTTCATAGTGTCTCGAGTTTTTGGAGAATTTTTGTGCAACTTGAGGGTAACGGCGCCTCGAACACCATCACCTCTTTGCTCAAAGGATGGGGCATTTCTAGTCGATATGCATGCAGAAACATTCGTGTGAACCCTAATTTACTGAAGCGGGCGCGCGTCTCGTCACGACCGTATTTATCATCGCCCACAATCGGAAAGCCGCTGGAGGCCAGATGCACACGAATCTGGTGCGTACGGCCGGTCCGCAATTCGGCATCGACCAGACTATAGCCATTGAACCGTTGTTTTGCACTGACAACCGTATGAGATATCTGGCCTTCGGCCTCGACCTTGACGCGTCGCTCACCCGTTTGCGTTGTCCATTTGGCAAGCGGCAAGCGAATATGCTGACGGGCATTGACCCAGTCCCCCTCAACCAAGGCTAAGTATTGCTTTTTCCCGCCGCCGGTACGAAACATTTCGTGCAGCGCCAGCAGGACGTTTCTTTTTTTAGCAATGATCAGCAAACCGGAAGTATCGCGGTCCAGACGATGTGCCAACTCCAGAAAACGGGCCTCGGGACGTGCAGCCCGCAGCGCCTCAATAACGCCAAAAGACACGCCACTACCGCCATGGACCGCCGTCCCCGCAGGTTTATCGATGATTAATAGACCTTCATCCTCGAAGACAATTGGGAACTCAGTGCCAGGGACAGCCCGTTTTTGATCTGGAGCAGGTAGACGCATGGGCGGCACGCGCACCAAGTCACCCAGGCTCAGGCGAGCATCCGGGGCGACCCGACCTTTGTTGACGCGCACCTCACCGCCTCTGACGGCTTTGTAAATATGGCTCTTGGGGACGCCTTTACACAGGCGCATGAGGAAATTGTCCAGACGCTGGCCATCATGCTCTTCGGTGACTTCAATCATCCGTACAGCAGGCGCGACAGGGCTCGAGGGGGGGCTAGGTGCTATGGAATCTTTGCGCATGAGCAAAAGCGGCTTATAATCGGCGAAGCCTTAAAAGGGTTAAGAAAGCCGGGTTGTTAAGCCCTCTTGCGTTGAGATGCATTTTGTTGTCGCGTCTCCGTCTAGATCGCGCACTGCACTGCACGCTATTGTACTGCCTGCTTTGTAACGCTTGTTTTCCTACCCTCTGGGTTGCTGGTCGCCGGCTAAACCGGGATATATCTCAAGCGCGTTGTTGCGACGTTTTAACGTTTCGCCCGCGCTCAGGTTGATCCCCCTTTGTGCCGAGCGCGATACTGAATTAAGTGCAAGATTAAAAGCAAGAAACAGTCGTATCCCTGCACCAGGCGTTTGACACATATCTGCCTGATGTTCTCAGCATTTTTTAGTCAACCACTTTTGTCAAACACTCTTGTGACACTGACCCACCTGCTGAATGAACCCCGCGCCCTAGGGCGCAAAGTGCCGGTCTAAAGACCTTTTCTTCGTACGTCCCCACAGGGCGCGCGTCCTCTTTGCCTGCTTCAGTGTTTCGCAGCCAGCAACGCGTGGCTGCGCGTCGATTTCCGGCGCGCCATCTAAATGGAGAAACTCTCTCATGAAGCGCATGCTGTTTAACGCGACGCACCAAGAAGAACTGCGCGTTGCAATCGTCGACGGGCAAAAACTCATCGACCTCGACATTGAAATCGCCGGACGCGAACAACGCAAAGGCAACATCTACAAAGGTGTCATCACACGCATCGAGCCTGGTCTCGAAGCCTGCTTTGTTAACTACGGCGAAGACCGTCACGGCTTCCTGCCCTTTAAAGAAATCGCACGCAGCTACTTCAAAGAAGGCGTCGATGTCCGCACCGCCCGTATTCAAGACGCCTTACGCGAAGGTCAGGAACTGATCGTCCAAGTTGAAAAAGAAGAGCGTGGCAACAAGGGCGCGGCCCTGACCACGTTCATTTCACTGGCAGGTCGCTACTTGGTGCTGATGCCCAATAACCCTCGCGGTGGCGGTGTCTCACGCCGTGTCGAAGGTGAGGAACGACAAGAATTACGCGAAGCGATGGACCAGCTCACCATCCCCCCGGGTATGAGCATCATCGCGCGCACAGCCGGCATCGGGCGTAATGCCGAAGAATTGCAGTGGGACATGTCCTACCTGATGCAACTTTGGACCGCCATTGATGGTGCCGCCAAAGATAACCCTGCCCCGATTCTGATTTACCTTGAATCCAGTCTGGTCATCCGCGCAATCCGCGACTATTTCTCACCTGATATTGGCGAGATTTTGATCGATACGGACGACATTGCCGATCAGGCATCGGCGTTCATGAGTGTAGTGATGCCTGACAACGTCGAGCGCGTCAAACGCTACCGCGACGACGTACCCCTGTTTTCGCGATTCCAGATCGAACATCAAATCGAAACCGCGTACTCACGCACTGTTGAACTGCCCTCGGGCGGCTCCGTCGTGATCGATCACACCGAAGCACTGGTGGCTGTGGACGTCAACTCAGCCCGCGCGACCCGTGGCGCCGACATCGAAGAAACCGCACTGCGCACGAACCAGGAAGCTGCAGACGAGGTAGCCCGTCAACTCCGTTTGCGGGACTTGGGTGGTCTGATCGTGATCGATTTTATCGACATGGAAGACACCAAAAACCAACGTGCGGTCGAAAATCGTCTGCGCGACGCCCTGCACTTTGACCGTGCACGTGTCCAGATGGGCAAGATTTCACGCTTTGGTCTGATGGAATTATCACGCCAGCGTCTGCGTCCTGCGCTGAACGAAGGTTCGCACATCACTTGCCCGCGCTGTAATGGCACGGGTGTGATTCGCGATGCCGAGTCTAGCGCGCTGCAAGTCTTGCGCCTGCTCCAAGAAGAAGCCATGAAGGAAAATACGGCAGCCGTGCATGCACAGGTGCCCGTCGATGTCGCCACCTTCCTGCTCAACGAAAAGCGTTCAGATATCACCAAGATCGAGAGCCGCCTCAAGGTCAATCTGATCTTGATCCCTAATCGACATCTTGAGACGCCACATCATCATATCGAGCGTCTGCGCCATGATGATCCTCGCCTCGAGGACATTAAGACCAGCTTTGATTTGGTCGATGCGCCCTCCACAGACATGAGCTGGGCTCCCAAAGAGCAGGAAATCAAAACAAAACCCGAGGCACTGGTCAAGGGTATTACACCCTCACAACCAGCTCCCGTCTCTTCCACGCCTGCCAAAAAAGCAGAAGTCCAAGCGCCAACGCCTGGATTGTTTTCTCGCCTGTTTGGATGGCTGACAGGCGGCTCTTCTACCGAAAAGAAAGAAGAAGCCCCCAAGGCTGTCGAAGAAACGCGTGAACGCAGCCGCTCCGGACAAAATGATCGTCGCGGCGGTAACCGTGGTGGTCGCGGACGTCGTCCCGACAATCCTGGTGAAAGTCGTCAGGCATCCGGCGAGACTGTCGCGCCTGCAGCGAATCTGCGCGCCCCCAAGGAAGACGAGCGCGCCGAACGCGCACCCCAACTGCGCACTGAGTCTGGCGAGCAAAGCGATGACAACGCACGCGGTAACCGCAATCGCCGTGGCCGTGGCCGTAATCGTCGTGAAGACGGCATCGATACGCGTGCCGATCAGTCTGATGGCATTCAAGCCAATGGCGTCGTTGCAAGCGCTGTGAGCGAAACACCAGCTCAGTCCGAACGACGGCCACAAAGCCCACGTCCTGTCATAGAGTCAAACCAATTGACCGAAGATCAAGCCAATCTGCAACAAGGTCTGGATGCTCAAGGCCTGAGCGAGGATGACATTGATCAGGCGGATCCGGAGCGCAAGCGCCGTCGCCGTCGTAGTCGTCGTGGTCGTCGCACATCAGAAGACGGCACAAGCCTGGACAGCCGTGATGATCAGGCGCAAACGGATGATGGTTTCGACCACGTCTCCAGCAACGCCCTCTCTGGCGCGCCGGTGAATTATGTTGAGCCTGGCTCAACGCCAACGAGCGCTGCGTCTACTATTGCCTCGCCCGTTCCCTCAGCCGTTATCGCTGTGGCACCCGTCGTTGCCGCTGTAGCGAATGCTGATACAGCGGCGGCTCCTGTTGCTGCTGCTCCTGTTGCTCCTGCTCCTGTTGCTCCTGTCGTTGCTCCTGTTGCAGCTGCTCCAGTTGCGGCAACCCCAGTTGAACCTGTGCCAGTTGCACCGGTCGCGGCTATGGCTCAAGTTGCTGTGGCTCCCGCTGCAGAGATCAGCACTCAGGTTGTGACTGTCACGGCTGCAACGGCTGGCGTAGAGACTACGACTGCTGCGGCAACAAGCCCAGTTGCAATACCTGTCGCTGCATCAACAGTCGCAGAACAGGTTGCGCTGCCGGTGGCAACACCTGCGTCTGCTTTCACACCTGCACCTGCATTGACACCTGCACCTGCAGTCGTCTCAGCACCTGCGGCTGAGCCAGTGACTCAGCCAGTGACCCAGGCACAGCAAGTGCCAGCGGCTACTCTCTCTTCTGCTCCGATTGTCATCCCTGCAGCGCCCGCTGATACTGCGACGTTACATGCGATCGTTCAAACAGCCGGCCTAAAGTGGGTGGAAAGTGATCCGGTGCGTGTTGCGCAAGCGATGGCCAACCAGCGCGTTGTCCCCGTCAAACTCGGGCGAGAGCCCAAGCCAAGTGCTACTGTCTCAAACGAGCCTTTAGTCCAAGTGGAAACACGGTTGTAACATTGGCGATAGGGGGTGCTGAACACTCTGCACCC
>JAURZO010000256.1 GCA_030653405.1 Zwartia sp.
TGCACTTCTTAGGGGCGCGCTCTCTCACGCCACAGGACACCCCCCGACATTGTGGCAGTTCTCCACGAACGCATATAACAAGCCATTCATTGCACAGCCTCATTTGTCTCAAGCCCTGCAATTTAATCTCAGCCATACCGATGGTTTAGCCGTGGTCTGTGTCACAAGAATGGGGGTGATCGGCATTGATGTCGAACGTATCAACCAAAATGTTGCCACTTCTGAGTTAGCCCCAGAGATCCTGTCTCCTGAAGAATATCTTGATTATGTCCATCAGCCTGCAGCAGAAAAGCAAAACCGTCTACTTAGATACTGGACGCTCAAGGAGGCTTACATCAAAGCGACAGGTTTGGGACTTTCCGCAGGTCTTAAAACCTATGCCTTTGACTTGGATGTCAAGCCGCAACCAGAGATTCGGTTTCTGAATGAGACGCGACCTGAGATGCTCAGTGAACGCCTGTCTAACTGGAAATTTTGGCAATTAAGCCTTCCGACTGGTCATATTCTGGCAGTTGGTAGTTATGAGACCTCTAGTTTTGAACGAAGCATATCGATCGAACAAGCGGCATGGCTTGAGAAGAATCACGCCTTTAGGTAGAGTCTGATCCTGTACGATCATGCTACCCATCATACGAATAGAGCGACAGATGAATCTAAATACACTCGAGTTCAGAAGCGATAATTGCGGAAGTGCCGCACCAGAAATTCTTGACGCTGTAGTCCGCGCGAATCATGGCTGTGCATTGGGATATGGCGCAGATGCCTTAACCGCTGAACTCAACACCAAACTCAGTGAATTGTTTGAAACCTCTGTCCATGCCTTTCCCATTCCAACCGGTACGGGTGCTAATGCTCTCGCCCTTGCGGCCTCTGGCACCCCCTTTGGTGCTGTGTATTGCAGTCCAGAAGCGCACATCAACACCTCAGAATGCAATGCTGTCGGCTTTTTTGGCAGTGGATTGAAGGTCACTCCGATCGAGGGCGTTCACGGTAAAGTTTGTCCGGCAGCACTTGAAAAAAATCTTACGAGTGCTGGTTTTGGACAGGCACACAAGAGCCAGCCTGTCGCACTGAATCTCGTTCAAGCAACGGATATGGGCGCCGTGTATTCCACAGAGGAGATCCGTCAATTAAGCGCCCTCGCCCACGCTCGACAACTCACGGTTCACATGGACGGCGCGCGGTTTGCCAACGCGCTGGCTTATCTTGGCTGTAGTCCCGCTGAGATGACTTGGAAAGCAGGCGTCGATATTCTCTCACTAGGCGTCACAAAAAACGGCGGCTTACTGAGCGATGCAATCGTTGTTTTCAATCCTGAAACTGCCACAAAAATCGACTTTCATCTTCGTCGTGGCGGAATGATCTGGTCCAAGATGCGGTTTGCTTCTGCGCAAGTGCTCGCCTATGTACAAGATGATTTGTGGCTGCGTTTGGCGAGACAGTCAAATGCGGCTGCCAATCAGCTTGCATCAGGCATTAAAAATATCTGCGGCGCAAAACTCATCGCGCCAGTCGAGGCCAATGAACTGTTTGTGGAAATGAGCGCTACTGCACTTGATCAACTTGCCGCCGCAGGTGTCCTGTATTACAGACGCGGCCCAGAACTGGCCCGCTTTGTTTGCCGCTGGGATACATCGCAAGCCGAAGTCAAGCAATTACTTTCGTTGATTACACAGAACGCCTATGCTTAAGTGAATGAGCAACTAAAGAGAACCAACTTACTCATATGTGTACCTCATGAAAAATTCCATTCGTACTTTATTAGGTTGGGCCCTCTTGATCATTACATCATTGACGAGCCAAGCATCAGCCTCTGGACTCACCCTGGCTCAATATCGCGAATGGAACAGGGATCCAATTAAAAAAGAAATGCTCAATACATACACAGCGGGTATGGGCCAAGGCATAGTTTTTGCAAACATTTATAACAAGACTCAGAAAATTCCCATGATTTTCTGCCCTCCCAGCGAACTTCCAATCACTGGAGATCTAACCAATATCGTTCTTGCAAAATTTATAGCTAAAAATACTTTTAAAGCTTCTGATGAAATTTCGATCATTTTTATTTTTGCGCTTAAAGATGCTTATCCTTGCTAGCAACTACTACAGCAGTCAAACCTTATCATCCATCAATACGATTGAAAGTGCGCATATAAATGAAAACGGGACTAACTCAATTAAAAGTTAGTCCCGCTTGAACAATGGTCGGAACGGAAGGATTCGAACCTTCGACCCCTTGCACCC
>JAURZO010000260.1 GCA_030653405.1 Zwartia sp.
CACGGTTGCGAATACATGACGGGCGGCACAGTCGTGGTGCTGGGCGAGACAGGACGTAACTTTGCTGCCGGTATGTCCGGTGGTGTCGCGTATGTTTGGGATCCCGAGGGCGCCTTTGCTGCGCGATGCAATATGAGCATGGTTGCGATTGAGCCCGTGTTGTCATCGGCGAACCAACAGAAAGAGCAAGGCATTGATATCTGGCACAGCATGACCCGTGGTGGTGAGCGCGAAACTGACGAAGCAATTCTCAAGCGGTTAGTCGAAAACCACTTCCGTTACACCGGCAGTTTCCGCGCACGTGATCTCGTCAGCAATTGGGACAGCGCCCGTGCCAAGTTCATCAAAATCATGCCTGTCGACTATAAACGCGCACTCGGAGAGATGTGGCGCGCGGCTAACCCTCAGCCCAAAGCTGCATAAGGAATCATCATGGGAAAAATCACTGGATTTCTCGAAGTCAAACGGCTGCAAGAAGCCTCGGAACCCCCCGCGAACAGACTCAAGCACTGGCGCGAGTTTGTGCTGCATTTGAGCGACGAACAAGCCGGCAAACAAGCGGCTCGCTGCATGGATTGTGGCATTCCGTTTTGTAACAGTGGCTGCCCCGTCAACAACATCATCCCGGACTGGAATGATCTGGTGTATCGCCAAAATTGGCGTGGCGCATTAGATGTTCTGCACTCGACCAACAACTTTCCTGAGTTCACAGGTCGCATCTGCCCCGCACCTTGTGAGGCTGCCTGTACTCTGAACATCAATGACGATGCAGTCGGCATCAAATCCATTGAGCATGCAATTATTGACAAGGGTTGGGAACAAGGCTGGGTTGTGCCCCAACCGCCCAGCCAGAAAACCGGCAAAAAAGTTGCCGTCATCGGCTCGGGTCCTGCTGGCCTAGCTTGTGCCCAACAACTTGCGCGCGTTGGTCACGATGTCACGGTCTTTGAGAAAAATGACCGCATCGGTGGATTATTGCGCTACGGCATCCCCGATTTCAAACTCGAAAAGAAGCTGATTGATCAACGTATCGCGCAGATGGAAGCCGAAGGGGTCACCTTCAAGTCGTCACACTATGTTGGTCAGGCCAGCGATGCGCCTGAAAAAGACCTCGTGATCAAAACACCCGAAGCCCTTCAAGCAGAGTTTGATGCGATTGTCTTGACCGGCGGCTGCGAATCCCCACGCGATCTGCCCATCCCCGGCCGTGAGCTTGATGGTGTGATGTACGCCATGGATTTTTTGCGCCCCCAAAACAAAGTGGTTGCCGGCGACAAGCTGAGCAGCCAAGTGCTGGCCAAAGGCAAGCACGTTGTCGTGATCGGCGGCGGTGATACAGGTTCCGACTGTGTTGGCACGAGCAATCGCCATGGCGCGAAATCTGTCACACAGATCGAGCTGATGCCGCGTCCGCCCGAGAGCGAAAATAAAGCGATGACTTGGCCCTATTGGCCTGCCAAGTTGCGCACCTCATCTTCCCATGAAGAGGGTGCTGAGCGTGACTGGGCGATCACCAGCAAATCTCTTGCCGGTAAAAATGGCAAAGTTGAAAAACTGGTCGCCGCGCGCGTCGAGTGGGTCAAGGATGAAACTACTGGCCAAATGCGCATGCAAGAAATCAAGGGCTCAGAGTTCGACATCCAGGCTGATCTCGTTTTACTGGCCATGGGTTTCGTCGCTCCCGTCAGCAATGTCCTGACGGCCTTCGGGATCGAGCAAGATCCACGCGGAAACGCTCGGGCCAACACCGACGACTACAGAAGCAATATTGACAAGGTCTTTGCCGCTGGTGATATGCGACGCGGACAGTCACTCGTTGTATGGGCGATTCGTGAAGGACGGCAATGCGCACGCTCGGTGGACGAATTCCTCATGGGTACAAGTGACCTTCCACGTTAATTTTTCAGCAAAGATACATTCAGCAATGACAAAAATGAACAGCTTTTCACGTTTCAGGCGCGCGTCGCTCGTGGCATTGCTTGCGAGCGTTACAGCCTCGCCTTTCGCAATTCAAGCTCAGACAGCGGATAACTGGCCCAACAAGGGGCTCACGTTGATTGTTCCCTACGCACCTGGTGGTTTCTCAGACACGAGAATGCGACTGTTAGCGAGAAAACTCGCCGACAAACTCGGGCAAGCTGTTGTGGTTGAAAACAAGGGAGGCGCAGGCGGTGTGATTGGCACGGCAATGATCGCCAAAGCGGCCCCAGATGGTTATACGCTTGGCTCGGGCAATCTGGCTCCTCTTGCAGTCAATCCAACCCTGATGCCGAAAATTCCATACTCGGTTTCAAAAGACTTGGCTCCTGTCATTCTGATCGAAAACAGCCCCCTCGTGCTGAGTGTCGCGAACAACCTTCCCGTCAAAAACCTTGACGAGTTGATAGCACTGGCTAAAAAAGAACCGGGCAAGCTGACCTTCGGCTCATCCGGCGTTGGGGGCGCTCATCATCTGTCTGGTGAGATGTTCCGCGATGCCACCAAAATCGATATTACCCACGTTCCTTACAAAGGAGGCTCTCCGGCTGCAACAGATTTAATGGCTGGACACCTCAATATGATGTTTGAAATGGGTTATGCCGCGCTTCCCTCTATCAAAAGCGGTCGAGTGACCCCGATCGCCGTGACTTCGGCCGAGCGCATTTCGATTTTGCCCGATGTACCGACACTTTCTGAATTGGGCGTCAAAGATTTCGAATCCTACAACTGGCAGGGTATTATCGTGCCGGCCGGAACACCGGCCGCGATCATTGCCAAGCTCAACACGGCATTTAACGAAATCCTAAAAGATCCTGACGTTGCCAAGGCGATCTCTATTGTTGGCAGTCAAGCCGTCGGAGGCACACCAGAGGATTTCGGTCTATTTATCGCTGCTGAAACGACTAAATGGGCAAAAGTCATTAAAGCTGCCGATATCAAGCTGAATTAAGCGCTTAACTCCAGAGACAGCGCCAAAGTCATCGTCTACAGCCGAACTGGGGGCCTCAAGCAGAGGCTGTAGGCAGCGAGCGTTACAATGACTACCTCGGCAACCCATTGCCGGCTTCTGCCATATTGGCAATGCCTCTACAGGTTTCTCATGCCCTCGCGCCCCACTCATTCTGACGACAGTATTTTGCGCCTCACCAGCGTATCGTTGGGCTATGGGGATTCGACGATCCTTCAGGACATCTCCCTGGATGTCCGGCGTGGACAAGTCGTGGCGCTTATGGGAGGATCCGGTTCAGGTAAAACCACACTGCTCCGTGCTGCCACGGGCCAAATTAAAGCCCGCACAGGGGAAGTGCTACTTTTCAGTCAAAATCTAGCCAAAATTAGCCCCTCTGAGCTCCAAAATCTCAGGCAGAAAATGGGCGTACTCTTCCAGCAAGGCGCGTTATTCACCGACCTTAATGTCTTCGAAAACGTTGCCTTCCCGTTGCGTGAGCATGCCAAACTCTCCCCTACAGACCTACTTGCGCGTGTTCTCGACAAACTCGAAGCCGTTGGACTACGCACAGCTGCACACCTCAAAGTTTCTGAAATTTCAGGCGGCATGGCGCGCCGAGTGGCTTTAGCGAGGGCCATCGTGCTTGAGCCAGAGCTGATTCTCTATGATGAGCCTTTTGCTGGTTTAGATCCAATTTCGCTTGGCATTACCGCACGCCTAATCCGTCATCTATCAGACCGACTGGGCTGCGCCTCTGTCGTCATCACCCACGACATTGCAGAGTCTTTTGCAATCGCTGACCATGTCTATCTAGTAGGCCAAGGCCTGATCAAAGCGCACGGCACCCCTGAGACACTCGGAAAGTCCACCGACCCGTATGTGCAGCAGTTTCTCAATGGCGCCCCCGACGGCCCTGTGCCGTTCGACTACCCAAACTCTCCTCGCTTCGAAGCTTGGCTCAAGCAGCAGGAGTCTGCGCGATGAGTCTTAATCTTCACATAGCCTCGCTTGGTCGCCTGGTGCGCACAAAGGTGACCGGTCTGGGGACTTTCACTCGATTTTTCTGGATGTTGCTTCAACGCAGCAGCATTATTTTTTCACGACCAAGACTCGTTTCCCAACAAATCCACTTCATTGGTAACTACTCATTACTGATCATTGCCGTTTCTGGTCTCTTTGTTGGGTTTGTCCTTGGTCTGCAGGGCTACTACACCCTCAACCGCTATGGCTCCGAAGAAGCGCTAGGCTTGTTGGTCGCCCTTTCACTCACCCGAGAGCTTGGCCCTGTCGTCACGGCACTCTTATTTGCCGGACGTGCCGGCACTTCCCTCACGGCAGAAATCGGCCTCATGAAAGCCGGAGAACAACTCGCTGCCATGGAAGTCATGGCCGTTGATCCCGTCCGCCGTGTGTTGGCACCACGTTTCTGGGGAGGCGTCATCGCAATGCCGATCCTCGCGGCTGTTTTTTCAATGGTCGGCATTCTTGGTGGCTGGGTTGTCGGCGTACTGATGATCGGGATTGATACCGGAGCCTTCTGGTCCCAAATGCAAAGTGGCGTCGACGTGTGGAAAGACATCTTTAATGGTGTCATTAAAAGCCTCGTTTTTGGCGTGGCGGTCACATTGATTGCGCTGTACGAAGGTTGGCAGTCACGACCCACGCCGGAAGGTGTGGCGCGCGCCACAACCCGCACGGTTGTCGCCGGATCGCTCGCTGTCCTGGGCCTTGATTTTCTGCTGACTGCGTTAATGTTCAGCAACTAACACTGGAGTCGAAATGTCTACTGAAAAAACTGACTGGTGGGTAGGACTTTTCGTCTTATTAGGCGGGATCGCATTGACTTTTTTAGCCTTGCGTGCGGCCAACTTAAGCAGCATCTCTTTTGCGC
>JAURZO010000261.1 GCA_030653405.1 Zwartia sp.
TCCTCGTCAGAAACCCGGAAGCTTTAACCTCGATCGCGTGATGGAGTCCGTGACACGTGCGCAACAAAACTAAAAGTGACACGTCATTAAGTTTGTAGTGAAAATCGGTTCGTTTAAAGAAAACTCCGCCTATGATGGGCGGAGTTTTTTTTTCAGTGTTCATCATTCGAATTAGGAAATCAGCATGAGAAAGTTTGTAGTCAGTCTGCTTTTTTTCGTGACATACAGTGTGTTTGCCCAGACTTTACTGCCCTCCTGGAACGACGGGCCTAGCAAGCAGGCGGTATTGAGTTTTATCGAAAAGACGACTGCGAAGGATTCGCCAGACTTTGTGCCGGTGTCGCAGCGAATCGCGGTCTTTGATAACGATGGCACGTTGTGGAGTGAGCAGCCTATTTATGTGCAGATCTCATTTACATTTGACCGCATCAAAGCGCTTGCCCACAAACATCCTGAATGGACAACGCAACAGCCCTTTAAAGCCGTTTTGGAAAACGATATCAAAGGTGTGATGGCGACTGGTCAAGACGGATTATTTAAGCTGATTGCAGCGACTCACGCGGGCGTCACGACTGAAGAGTTTCGGGAAATCGCGGAGCAGTGGATTAAAACCGCCCGTCATCCAAAGACGGGAAGACTCTATACAGAAATGGTTTACCAGCCGATGCTGGAGTTGTTGGCGCACCTAGAGTCTCGTGGTTATAAAAATTACATCGTATCCGGTGGCGGCATTGAATTCATGCGTCCCTGGACGGAGTTGGTCTATGGCATCCCTCCTGAGCGGGTAATTGGCAGCTCAATCAAAAGCCAGTTTCAAATCATCGATGGATCTCCTCGGATTGTGGGTTTGCCTGAAATGCAGTTCATCGATGACAAAGAAAACAAACCTATCGCTATCCAAGAGCGCATTGGTCGTCGACCCATCATGGCATTCGGTAACTCTGATGGGGATTATGAGATGTTGTTATGGACGACCGCGGGTAAGGGGCCGCGTTTTGGCATGCTGATTCACCACACAGATGATGTTAGAGAGGTCGCCTATGATCGTCAGTCATCGATTGGGCGCTTGAATACTGCGCTCGATGAGGCGCCGATCAGGGGTTGGACAGTCGTCGATATGAAGCGCGAATGGCGGGAAATATTTCCCGCAAAGTAAAGTTAAAACCTGAGTAAGCAAGCAGGTGCTTATTCAGACAGCTTACCCAGATGTCGCAGAATACGAACGACATCAGGCCCAATATGTTCGTAGAAGTGATAGAGCCCGGAGCACAGGTAGTTCATGCCGGGCTCGCCATCACGGCTCTTGATGAGCCTGTTCTTTGGGCATTCGCCCCAGCATAGTTGAAGGTAGTCGCAACGCTGGCATTGCTTAGGCAGCGTGTCACGCTTATCCATCCCGAACTTTTCCTGTACGGCTGAAAAAGCCATGTTGCCAAGATGTGTATCGGCAATGTTGCCGAGCCGATATTCAGGATAAACAAAGTGATCGCAGGAGTAGACCTCGCCATCGTGCTCGACAGCGAGACCCTTGCCACAGAATTCAGCCTGCGTACATGTTTGAGCGGGTTCACCGGCTGCTTGAGCGATGGCGGTTTCGAATAAATTAACGTGAATTCGACCGAAGTCTGTCGCAAGCCATTCGTCCCAGACACCAGCGAGAAAAGTACCGTAATCATCAGGGTCGACCGACCAGTCCGTCACAATGGAGAGCGGATGACCAGGTTTCGCGCGCGCAGAATCCTGAAGAGGTGCAGAGGAAAAATCCATCTTGGCCGGCGCACTTTCCTTGAAAGCGCGAGGCTCGACGGCAGGATTGAATTGCACGCGCCAGGTGCCGACCTCATCGGCCAGGAAACGATAGACTTCCTTCGGGTGTTTTGCGTTTGCGCGATTGACGACACAGAGTACGGCAAAAGAGACCTCGGCCTCAGCGAGTTTACGCGCGGCACTCATGACAAAATCAAACGTAGGTTTGCCATTCCTGGTTTTGCGATAACGATCGTGCAATTCCCTTGGACCGTCGATCGAGAGCCCGACATGGAAATGATGGGTTTTGAGGAAGCTCACCCACTCATCATCGAGCGCGAGACCGTTCGTTTGCAGATCATTCTCAATACGCTGCCCTGGCTTTGCGTATTGCTGCTGGAGCTCGACTACCCGCTGGAAAAACGGCAGACCCATTAAGGTAGGCTCACCGCCTTGCCAAGAAAATATAACTTGTTCTCCCGTCTGACTTTCAATGTACTGGCGGATATGCTGCTCGAGTGTTGAATCACTCATCCGGGCATGTGGTTTATGTTCCAACAAATCCGTTTTATGCAGATAAAAACAGTAATCGCAGTCGATATTGCATTCAGCGCCGGACGGCTTGTTCATCGCATGAAAGCGATAGTGCCGTCCCGCCGGCAGAGGGGGTAAGTTGAGCTCTGGTTTTAGCACTGATTTACTTGTTGATTTTGGTAATTTTGTTACCTTGGATGCCGATACCCGCCATCAAACCTTTTTGGCCAAATACAAATGCATAGATATCTTTTTGCATCGTGGTCGTTGTGGTGGAGTTGCCCATGCCTTGATCGATCACAACAATGCTTGGTCCAACGCCCACCTCAAAGCCTTGCGCAACATCCAGGGCCTTGATTGCATCTTCTTTCATGAAAAACATCGCATAGCCGTATTCTTGTGCACCCGCTTGAAAGCCAAACGAAGCACCACCGGTGTTGTAGAAAGCCACCGCTTTACCATCGCGCCACAACACGCCTTCGCCATACTGTCCGCCAATCATCAAGCCCGCTTTCTTTACGCTAGGAAATACCAATATGGCAGCGGCTTTTTTACTAAGCTCTTGTGCAACAGCATTTTGCGCAATTAATGAAGCGAGTGCCGCGTGTGAGCTACGTTCAAGTGCCACTCGGCTTTCTGCGTGGGAGGCGGAGCCAAACAGCGTTGCTACTGAAAGTGTAAGCAAAGCTAAAAAGTTGCGAAGTGAGAGTGTCAGCATGGTGGTGATTGGTGATTGTTGATTGGTGAAATAAAAGGTTCAAATGGTGCATTCTGTGAGTCTAAATCGTTTTGCGATGTACTTCATTTGCCTGACGCAAGCGTCTCAAAATACACACAACGTTTAAAAATTAAAAATGCTCACGTTCTTGATAAGGTGCCAAACCACGACAAGGTCCAAGTACAGTCATTGTAACAATGGCTTCTCTGAGTTTTGTGCGTGTACCAAAGCGGGAGTGTGCAGAATAGCGTGCGTAGGGCGTACGCCTGATGGCGCGTTCCACGGCGTTGTCGTGCGCGTGATCGTGCTTTCTTGAGGGAGTGCGGGGGTGCGCGTTTGAGTGCGTGCCTCTGTTTTGCTGGGGGCGAGTCTCGGTCGGTTTTGATTGGACATGCGCAGGATCAGAATCCTCTGATGCCTGAGGGAAATACCATTTGTCGAGCGACGAGGATTGTTCGTCGCCCGAGTCTTGCGCAGACGGCATTTTTTTTAGTTTGAATGGTTGCCCACTTGTTTTAATCCGACGTTTCGCTCTTTCACTAATGTAGGCGATCAATGCCGCAATGCCGGCAAAAATTGCAATGACAGAGGTCAGTTCAAAATCAAACATGGTCATCACTTTCTTGATGTTGGAGGGGGAGCATCATCGCCGACGCCCGCGATTGTGCCGCGCATTTCGGTATCTGCTTGCAGGTTTTTCATCCGGTAGTAATCCATGATGCCCATATTGCCTTCACGAAACGCCATTGCCATCGCGTGAGGCACTTCGGCTTCGGCTTCGACAACTTTTGCGCGCATCTCTTGTTCAAGCGCAACGGCCATGGCGCGACGCTCTTCTGCTTTGGCTTGCGCAATCTGTTTGTCCGCATTGGCTTGGTCGATTTGCAATTTGGCACCGATGTTTTCGCCTACATCCACATCTGCGATATCGATCGACAAAATTTCATAGGCCGTACCGGCATCCAGACCTTTGCTGAGAATATGTTTGGAAATGTGATCGGGATTTTCCAGAACGCTTTTGTGGTTGGCCGCGGAGCCAATCGTGCTCACCATGCCTTCTCCCACGCGTGCAATGATGGTTTCTTCGCCCGCACCGCCAACGAGTCTGTCTATATTCGTCCGAACCGTCACGCGAGATACGACAATCAACTGAATGCCATCTTTGGCGACCGCTGCAATACGGGGTGTTTCGATGACCTTGGGGAGCACGGACATTTGAACCGCTTCAAGGACATCACGTCCGGCGAGATCGATCGCTGCCGCGCGTTTAAAGGGTAGTGAAATATTGGCCTTGTCCGCCGAGATCATGGCGTTGACCACGCGCACAACATTACCACCCGCTAAGAAGTGGGCTTCCAGATCGTTGAGCGGGATGTCAAGGCCAGCCTTGACTGCACTGATCCGTGCATTGATGACCATGCCTGGTGGAACGCGGCGCAAGCGCATCGCGATCAAAGTGAACAGTCCAACA
The DNA here is from genome assembly GCA_030653405.1 of Zwartia sp. Taxonomy (GTDB): domain Bacteria; phylum Pseudomonadota; class Gammaproteobacteria; order Burkholderiales; family Burkholderiaceae_B; genus Zwartia. The sequence goes on from JAURZO010000261.1 coordinate 4,470, forward strand.
TAGGCACCAGAGGCCCAGGCAGCGATCCAGAGTGGCAAGGGCACCAGATACAGGATCAGAATGAGAACTGCGACGATGGGGATTAATAGTCCTAGCGATCCGACGAGACCGGTGTCAATCATGATGAACTCCTTAAGTTTTGGGACTGGAGTCCCGCTGAACGACGATGCGATTACCGTCGACATGCGTGACGCGAATGGGTTCGCCCGCGTCGATGAACTCACCGTCAGACACAACGTCTACACGATGACCTTCAATATCTGCAATACCAGCAGGCCTGAGCGTGCTGTGTGCCTGTCCTGTGCGACCCAGCCATTGATAATCAGATGCGGGGGCAGAGGAGTAGCCCTTCGATGTATCAAGTTCTGTATCGAGGATGAGTTTGCGACCCACAGGGAGTTTGGGTAAAAATTTGAGAAAAAGTACGCTAAGAATCACTGCGACAACGATTGAAAATCCCATCCTGATGACTGCCCATAGAACAAACTCCGAGTGACTACCTGCGCCCAGTGTGCTTAAGACAATGGCCGACAGGAGGGCGATGATGCCGAGAACACCCGCCACACCAAAGCCCGGTATGACAAAGAGTTCAAGTAACAGTAAAAACAGTCCCGCTAGCGCTAAAAGCAACTCCTCCCAACCAGCAAGCTGAACAAGCCAATGGCCCCACATAAACAGCGATAGGCTTGTCAGACCAAGTGCCCCGGGAATACCAAAGCCTGGCGTGCGCAACTCTAAAAAAATTCCGAGCATGGCGACACTCACAAGTAGTGAGCTCACAACGGGGTGCGTGAGAAAACGAACAACCTCTTCGGCCCAGTTTGGGGTGAGCGAGCGCAGTTCTGCATCTTTAATATCCAAGCTCTTGAGGAGGGCTTCGATTGAGTTGGCCTCCAGATCCGCGACTTTGAGCTTGAGTGCCTCTTGTGTTGTGAGAGTCAAGAGTTTCCCTTTTTCGCTCACGTCAGGGATCACAACGTCACTGTCCACCATTGCCTCTGCAATGAGAGGGGGACGCTTACGGCTTTCAGCGGTCGCTCGAAACTCTTTTCGTACATAAGAAACCGTTTTTTCTGAGGTCGGCGCAGTGGTGCTTCCGGAAGGACCGGACTGAACCGGTGTTGCAGCGCCGATCGTGCCGCCGGGTGCCATGACAATCGTTTCTGCTGCGAGGCTGATGAGTGCCCCCGCAGAGATTGCGCGTTTATCAACAAACGCAATGGTGCGAACTGGGCTGTTTAACAATGCATCGCGAATTTGAACGGCCGCGTCGACTCGGCCACCAAAGGTATTGATGTCAAGGATCACTGCGACAGCTTGATTTTTTTGTGCTTCGTTGAGGACCCGTTCCACGAATGGAGCCAGCCCAAGATCAATTACGCCTTTGATCGGCGCGACATAAACGATATTTTTTTGAGAGACGCCCGTACTCGCTTGCTGAGCATAAAGAAATCCGTTCACGCTCAAAAGACCGAGCGTG
>JAURZO010000265.1 GCA_030653405.1 Zwartia sp.
GACGGTGAGCGTCTGAAGGCGTGGTTGCGTGTACAGCGCGGCGAGGCCAAAGTTGTTCTTGGCACGAGGTTGTCGATTTTTGCGCCACTCGATGATGTGGGTCTCATCGTGGTTGACGAAGAGCACGATCCTTCCTACAAACAGCAAGATGGCTTACGTTATTCGGCCAGAGATCTCGCTGTGTGGCGTGCGCACGATCTTGGGATTCCGGTTGTGCTGGGCTCGGCGACTCCGTCCCTGGAAAGTTGGGTGCATGCCGAAAAGTCCAACTACACGCGCTTGGACTTGCCGGCGCGTGCTCGGGCCGTCACGATGCCAACCGTACGGCTCGTCGACACGCGACGCCTCAAGATGGAGCATGGCATGTCTGTGCAACTACTCGATGCGATGCGCACCCGACTCGCCAATAAAGAGCAGGTGCTGATTTTTTTAAATCGACGTGGTTACGCACCCGCATTACACTGCACGTCCTGCGGGTGGGTCAGCCAGTGCCCACGCTGCACGACTTTTACAGTCCTGCACCGCACAACGCCGGGGCGTCATCAATTGCATTGCCATCACTGCGGCTTTCAGCAGCGTGTGCCTCAGGCGTGTCCGGATTGTGGTGATCAGGATATGCAGCCAATTGGTCGCGGCACGCAGCGAATTGAAGAGCACTTGGGCGAGTTGTTTCCTGAAGCGAGAGTGGTACGCATCGATGCCGATAGTACCCGCAAGAAGGGTAGTGCGCAGGCGTTATTTGCGAGTGTGCATGCTGGCGAAGTCGATATTTTGGTGGGAACGCAGATGGTGGCCAAAGGTCACGACTTTGCGAACCTCGGACTCGTCGGCGTGCTGAATGCGGATGCAATGTTGTTTTCTCAGGACTTCAGGGCACCCGAGCGCTTGTTTGCTCAGCTCATGCAGGTCGCCGGTCGTGCAGGACGGCACACCGGCCACGGAGAAGTGATTGTGCAAACAGGTTATCCAGAGCAAGCAGTCTATCAGGCGCTTATCAAGCACGATTATTCAGGTTTTGCCCGTCACTCCATGGGTGAGCGCGAGGCCGCAACGTTGCCGCCGTATTCCCATCAAGCGTTGTTGAGTGCTGAGGCGCGCGACTTGAACGTAGCGCTTGATTTTCTGCAGGCTGCGCGCGAAGCTGCGCAAGCGTTGTTAGTGGCTCAGCAAACAGAGGCATTGATTACGATTTACGATCCAGTGCCCTTGCGCATCGTGCGTGTGGATAATATGTGCCGTGCTCAACTGCTTGTGGAGTCCACGCATCGTCCTGCCTTGCAATCGCTCTTGAGACATTGGCTCGCTGAGTTGCAAAGCCATCCCGATCTGCGTCGCATTCGATGGCAGCTTGAAGTTGATCCCCTCGAAATTTAATGGCTGCACATGTCGACTTCTTTTACTAACGGTTTAAATGCCGCTCAGCGCGAGGGCGTGCTTTATCTTGATGGTCCCTGTCTCGTGTTGGCGGGCGCTGGATCTGGTAAGACACGTGTGATCACGCAGAAAATTGCCTACTTGTTGTGCGATTGCGGCTACCCGGCTCGGAATGTGTTGGCGCTCACATTCACAAACAAAGCCGCACGTGAAATGGAAGATCGCGTCAAGCGGTTAGTGGATCCCGCGATTGCTAAAGGCCTCACAATCAGCACTTTTCACTCTTTAGGCGTGCGAATTTTGCGAGAGGAGGCACAGCATGCAGGGCTGAAACCGCAATTCTCGATTTTTGATTCAGATGATGCGCTGGCGATCATTCAAGATCTGCTTGCGACAACTGATCGAGGACGACTTCGGTCAGTACAACAGACGATTTCGCTCTGGAAAAATGCGATGCTCGATCCAGATGGCGCAGCCAATATCGCCGCGACGCCTAGCGAGGTTGAAGCCGCTCGTGTCTACCGCAGCTACAACGCGACACTTGCGGCCTATCAGGCTGTTGATTTTGATGATTTGATTGCGATACCTGCGCAGATTTTTGAACGCAGTGTCGAGGCTCGGGAGAAATGGCAAAAGCGGGTGCGTTACTTGTTGGTGGATGAATATCAGGACACCAACGTGTGTCAGTACCGTTTGGTTCAATGGCTAACCGGCGTGCGCGCGATGTTTACCGCGGTCGGGGATGATGATCAGGCGATATATGCCTGGCGAGGTGCCACCATTGAAAATTTGGCAAAGCTGACGACAGATTATCCTCAGATCAAATTGGTCAAGCTTGAGCAAAATTATCGTTCTAGTCAAAGCATTCTCGCTGCGGCGAATCACGTCATCGCAAAGAACCCGAAACTTTTTGAAAAGAAGCTCTGGTCCGAGCACGGGATGGGGGATGCAATCAGTGTGACGGCCATGACGAGCGATGAGGTTGAGGCTGAAAATGTCGCGATGAAAATTTCTGCGGCGCGTTTTGAAAAGAAAGCAGCCTGGAAGGATTTTGCGATTCTGTATCGTGGCAATCATCAAGCTCGGATTGTCGAGCAGGCGATGCGTAACTTGCACATTCCGTACACAATTTCAGGAGGGCAGAGTTTTTTTGATAAAGCTGAGGTACGCGATATCTTGGCGTATCTGAGGTTGATCGCAAACGAAGAGGATGATCCTGCTTTTATTCGTGCTGCGACAACACCGAAACGGGGTATCGGCCAGGCAACCCTCCAGACACTTGGTCAGTATGCGGGGGAGCGTCAGATTTCCCTGTTTGAGGCACTTTTTGAACAAGGCATTGAACCGCGATTAAATGCGCGTCAGCTCGAGCCCTTGCGTACGTTTGGCGAGTTCATTACTCGTATTCAGTACCGTGCGGGAAGGGTAGAGGCCGGACAGCCTGTTCATGCAGCCGAGCCAGCAGGAGTGATTCTGGATGACTTGTTGAGCGCGATTCAGTATGAGCGTTACCTCTACGATATCCTGGATGAAAAGCCTGCGCAGTCTCGTTGGCAAAATGTATTGGAACTCGTCGGTTGGCTTAAGCGCAAAGCAGAGTCGGACAGTATGGGTTTACTGGATTTAGTGCAGCATGTCGCGCTTGTGACGATGCTTGAGCGTAGCGAGGAGCAGGAGCCTGACGCGGTCAAGCTTTCAACATTGCACGCTTCCAAGGGGCTTGAGTACCCTCATGTGTACTTACTCGGAGTCGAGGAAGGATTGTTGCCACATATGGGACGCGATGATGAGGATGTCGATCCTGCGAAAGCGGCTGATGCGCTGGTTTCAAGAATCCAGGAAGAAAGACGCCTGATGTATGTGGGTATCACGCGCGCGCAGCGCAGTTTGCATTTGAGCTGGTGTCAGAAGCGACGCCGAGCGCGCGAGGACTTAGTGAGAGAACCCTCGCGCTTTATCGAAGAGATGGGACTTTCGGCGGCGGCATTACAACTCCAGCCGGATACGATGAGCCCTAAAAACCGCATTGAGATGCTGAAAGCGTTGTTGAACAAAGGTTCTTAAGCTCAACGCAACTCAAAGCAACTCAGTTCAGATTTGCCAGTGTATTACGCCAGAACTGTAGACGTCTTGGCAAGGTGGAGACAAAAATGTGCTCTCTGAGTGTGTGCGCGCCATCACCTTCTGCACCGAGGCCGTCAATCGATGGGCAGCCAATCGCAGCCGTAAAGTTGGCATCGCTCCCTCCCCCAGAAACGGGAGCTTCTTCGAGTACAAAGCCTGCAGTTTCAGCAAAGGGTTTTAAGGTTTCCAGCAACTGTGCCGCCTTGGGAGATTTGACCATCGCAGGACGATTTAACTCGACTTGAATATCCAGGGTGACATCTGGATCGACAGCCTTAAGGGCCTGCATGCGTGCCAGCA
>JAURZO010000010.1 GCA_030653405.1 Zwartia sp.
GGCCGCAGTCTCCACCGCCACGATCACTTCAATGATTTTCATTATCCTGTTCGGTGCATCAGTCTTTTCAATTGTTTTCCGTCAAATGGGCGGTGACAATCTGGTGCACGAGTTTCTGTCTGGCTTACCAGGTGGAGCGATTGGTGCGATGATCGTCGTGATGCTCATCATGTTTGTTCTTGGATTTATCTTAGACACTTTTGAGATTATCTTTATTGTCATCCCAATCACAGCACCCATCCTGCTGATGCTTGGGCTTGACCCAATCTGGCTTGGTGTGATGGTCGGCGTCAATCTACAGACCAGCTTTCTCACGCCCCCGTTTGGCTTCTCACTTTTCTATCTGCGCGGTGTGGCACCCAATAGCGTCTCAACCGGCATGATTTACAAAGGCGTTATTCCTTTTGTCGGTCTGCAAGTCCTGGCGATCGCTGTGTTATTCGTATTCCCTGAATTGGTCACCTGGTTGCCCAAAGTTCTTTACTAGAAAAGACCTTCAAAGACCTGGAAAGTTGATTCTTTGTAAAAGACCACTATTACAAACTTTAAGACCATAAAAAAACGGCGATCAATGGATCGCCGTTTTTGGTTTGACTACTTTACAGCTTAAAGTATTTAGCCCGGGCTTCAACAAACTGCGCATCCGTGTTTTCTGTCTTGGTACGCACAATATTCAGAGCACTGACGTAGCTCTCAGCGGTCTTCTTCGTCAAGGCATCACCCTTATCCCGAATAGAAGTGAAAATTTCAGAAGAGGCCTTGGCCGCAGCTTCTACGACACTATTGGGGAACTGAGGAATTGCCTGCACGCCGTGATCCTTGACCAGCACTTGCAAGGCACGCGGATCGTTTGCCGCAAAGTCAGATGCCACCTGATCGTACTCCGCTTGACACACGTCACGCACAAGATCCTGCAGGCTCTTAGGCAAGGCTTGATATTTCTTTTTGTTCACAACCAGTTCAGTGGCCAAACCTGGTTCAATGAAACTTGAGGTGTAATAAATCTTGCGTGCTTTGTAAAAGCCCAAGGCCAGATCGTTGTAGGGGCCCACGAACTCGGCAGCGTCGAGCGCACCAGACTGCAAGGCCTGGAAAATTTCACCAGCGGCCATGTTAGTGACCGATGCACCCAGCTTGCCCCAGACCTGGCCACCTAGACCAGGCGTACGGAAACGCAAGCCTTTGATGTCGTCCAGACTCTTTATTTCCTTAGGGAACCAGCCGCCTGCCTGTGTGCCGGTGTCACCTGACAAAAAGCCTTGCAGACCAAACTGGTCATACACCTCGTCCCAAATTTGTTGCCCACCCAAGTAACGGATCCAAGCGGCGAGTTCGCGACTTGTCATACCAAACGGCACGCCCGTGAAAAAAGACAAAGCCACGCTCTTGTTCTGCCAATAGTAGGCCGCGCCATGTGACATCTCGGCGCCACCATCAATCACGGCATCAATCGACTGCAGCGCAGGGACCAGTTCACCCGCTGAAAAAACCTGCACGGTGAGTTGTCCGCCAGACGCTGAAGTGATGCGATCGGCCAGACGCTGAGCGCCTACACCCATGCCAGGGAAATTTTTAGGCCATGTTGTCACCATGCGCCAAGTAATCTTGCGCTGTGCAATGGCTGGGGCGGCAACAGTAGAAAGACCGGCTGCGCCGGCAATACCTGCTTTGGTAATAAACGATCTGCGGTTCATCATAGGGTCTCCGGCATGGCTTGAATATAATTGGTCGAAATGACGCACAATTATATTGTGCCCGACCGGAGACAAACCTAGGAAAACCCTAGGTTTTACATGAATTGCCTCAGAAATTCTCCATTTAGCTTATTCCTCAGCACCACGCCATGACAGCCTGTCATCGTATCTACGCGCTCTGAAAATACGCAGACTCTATACTCCAGATCATACGAAGCTTCTTTCATTTGACTCATGGACTCATTTACAACTCGCCCTGAAATCGTTGGCACATTTGGCGTTGTGTCTTCGACGCACTGGTTGGCCTCACAAACCGCCATGTCCATTCTGGAACGGGGAGGCAATGCGTTTGATGCCGCCGTGGCGGGTGGTTTTGTTCTCCAAGTCGTCGAGCCTCACCTCAACGGGCCAGGCGGAGAAGTGCCCATCATGCTCTGGAGCGAAAAAGAACAGAGGATGCGTGTCCTGTGTGGGCAAGGCTGCGCACCAGCGCTCGCCACACCCGAATACTTTCGCAACAAAGGGCTCGAGTTGATTCCCGGGATCGGCCTGTTACCAGCCACTGTGCCTGGTGCCTGGGGTGCTTGGCTGACTATGCTGCGCGACTACGGGACTATGACGCTCGACGAGGTACTCGCCCCCGCCATCAGCTATGCGGAAAATGGCTTTCCACTCTTGCCCAGAGTGGTGCAGGCCATCACGGCAGTTCAAGACTTATTCAGAGCAGAGTGGCATAGCTCTCGCGACGTGTGGTTACCGAATGACAAAGTTCCGACGCCTGGAGCGCTATTTCAGTCGACGGGACTTGCCAAGACCTATCGGAAAATTATCGAACAAGCGCAGTCGCAAGGCGGGACAGATCGGCTTAAGCAAATCGATGCGGCGCTCGATGTTTGGTACCGCGGCTTTGTGGCGCGCGCCATCGATACTTACTATACGCATGAGGAAATCAGAGACACGACAGGTGAACGCAACAAAGGCCTGTTGCGTTACGAGGATCTGGCGAAGTGGCAAGCGACTTATGACGAACCGATCACCACCGAGTTTGGTCGTTACACCGTTGCAAAATGCGGCCCTTGGTCGCAAGGCGCCACGTTTTTACAACAACTCACGATCTTGCGAAATGCTGAGTTAAAAAAATACGCTCCTGACTCATTCGAGTTCGTGCATCACGTTGCAGAGGCTGCCAAGCTCGCGCTTGCGGACCGGATGGTTTGGCTTGGCGATCCAGACTTTGTTGATGTACCTTTGGCAGCATTGCTCAGTACAGAATATGGCAAGCAGCGCTTCGCGCTTATTTCATCGCAGGCTTCTGGAGCCATTCGTCCCGGACAACCTGATGGACGGCAACCTGTCATGCCTGATCTAACGCTTGGTGAACGCACTCTCGCTATTTCCGACACACGATACGGGATTGGTGAGCCGACCTTCGCCGCGCTGCCACCCGTTCGCGAATGGGCTGACAAAGAAATTTTTGTCGGTGACACCTGCCACCTGGACGTAATTGATAAAGAAGGCAATATGGTGTCTGCCACGCCCTCCGGTGGATGGCTCTCTTCAAGTCCAGTGATACCCGAGCTAGGTTTCTCAATCAATACACGTCTGCAAATGACCTGGCTGAACGATGGACTCGCTAGTCAGCTGCAGCCCGGCAAACGTCCCACCACTACGCTCTCTCCCTCCATGGCGTTGCGTGACGGCAAACCCTATATGGCCTTTGGAACACCCGGAGGTGACCAGCAGGATCAGTGGACACTTATTTTCTTTTTACGTCATGCCTTATATGGGATGAACCTTCAAGAGGCCATCGAAGCGCCCTCCTGGCATCTGGATCATTACCCTTCGTCTTTCTGGCCACGTGCGACAACACTCAACCGCATCACACTCGAGTCCCGTCTGCCAGAGGCGACGATCGATCGCCTCAGACAGGCCGGACATGAGGTCAAAGTCGGGACGCCATGGTCTGAAGGGCGCATCTCTGCCTGCACCCGAGAACCCGGTCCAAATGGACAGCTGATTTTGCGTGCAGGTGCGAATCCCCGTGGCATGCAAGGTTACGCGGTTGGTCGCTGACCGTTCATCTCAATCAGAGTAAAAATGAAAGCCCATCAATCACCAAACAAAAGCGCAAGCACCTCAGAGTTCATCATTGTTCGTCACGACTGGCCGATTCGCCTGCAGCGCAAGCTAGGCCTGGCGCCAGTCGATGGCTTGGGCGTCGGCAGACGGGCATTATTTTTTGCTTTATTCACTTGGCTGCCCATTGTGATCTGGGCTGCATTAGAAAGCAGGCTGCTCGACCGCGTCTCCGGCGAGCCTTTACTCGCACATTACGGCATCCATGTCCGCTGCCTGGTCGCGATTCCTCTTTTGATTCTCGCAGAAGGGATGGCCTTACGTGTCTGTCGAACAGTGGCGTCCCAATTCATTAAAAACGGTCTGATTATTGAGAGCCAACAGGATCGTTTTACACAAATCCTGACTGAATCAGCGCATTCGCGGGATGCGGTGCTGCCATGGCTGATTATCCTTGCCCTCACCTTGCTATGGGTTGTGGGTGCCCCTCAAGACCTTCACACCCATGAATTAGCATGGGCGACAGTGGATGGAGGCTTTGGTTTTGGTGGCTGGTGGTTTTTATATGTGGTCAGGCCGATCTTCACGATTCTGCTACTCAGCTGGTTGTGGAGGATCCTTCTGCTTTTCCTTCTTTTCAGAAGGATCGCCCAGCTTGACCTTGCACTAGTACCCGCTCATCCGGATGGCATGGGGGGCCTGGGATTTTTACAAATAATACCCAAAGCTTTTTTACTCGTGACGCTTGCGTTGTCTGCCGTACTCGCCTCGCGTTGGATTCATGACTCTCTGTTCCATCAGGTCTCACTTGATTCGCTCAAGTTCCCACTGCTTTCGTTTGTGATTCTCTGGTCTCTCGCAGTCTTGGCGCCGCTTTTTGTATTTTCTCCAAAGATGATTTCAACGCGAAAAAAAGCGATGCGCGACTACAGTGCACTATTGGCTAAACACGGTAGGCTCGTACACAAGCGTTGGATTTTAGGAGAACCTGTTGGAGATCAAGAGATCCTCAACGCTCCCGAACTGGGACCTTCCGCCGACATCGAGGCTATTTATGCCGCAGTCGTAAAAATGAAAAGCATCCCGATCGGTAAAAACTGTGTTCTACCGATCCTCGTGCCAATCGCTCTTCCGATGATCATTGTTGCAACGACTCAAATTCCTTTACTGACCATCGTGACATCACTATTCAAAGCATTGATTTAACGCCCAGTCGAAACAAAGAGTGTCGTTTCAAATAACACTCTTTGCGCGCAGCCGTTCAATATCAGCATCGCTGAATCCTAACTCTTTCATCAGCACGTCAGTATGCGAACCAAGTGGCGGCGTTGCGGTACGAACCTCACTTGGAGTGCGCGACAAACCGACCGGCTGACCGACAACGCGGATGTCACCAAGCTGCGGATGGGTGACGGGCGTCGCAATACCAAGATGTTGTGTCTGAGGATCCTCAAACACCTGATCCATTCTGTAGATCGGACCGCAGGCAACGCTCGCTTTCTCAAACCGCTGAATCCATTCAGCTATTGGCTTTGTGCGAATCAGAGCATTGAGCTCTTTGCTGAGCGCCACACGATTGGCTGATCGCAAGGTTCCTGTCTTGTACTCCTCGCGCTCCAACAATGCCTCGCCATCAATCGCTTTGCAAAGCCTCTCCCACATCTGCTGTGCGCCGGCACCAATATTGATGTGCCCGTCTGCTGTCTCAAACACACCCGTCGGAATCGAGGTTGGATGATCGTTGCCTGCCTGAGTCGGAATTTCCTTATTAATCAGCCAACGCGCCGCTTGAAAATCAAGCATCGCAATCATCGACTCAAGCAGAGATGTTTTGACCCACTGCCCCCGACCTGAGTCCGCGCGCTCCACCAACGCAGTCAAAATTCCTAAGGCGCAATACAAACCCGTCGCGGAGTCCGCCACCGCAATGCCCGCACGCACCGGTCCTTGACCGGGTATGCCCGTGATTGACATGAGTCCTCCCATCCCTTGGACAATCTGGTCATAACCCGGCCGATTCGCGTAAGGCCCATCTTGCCCGAAACCGGATACGCTCGCATAAATGAGCCGAGGATTCGTTTTGGCCAAGGTTTCGTAGTCAATACCCAAGCGAAACTTGACGTCAGGCCTAAAGTTCTCAATGACGATATCGGCCTGATCCGCCATTTTTTTAAAGATGGCTAGTCCCTCAGGATCTTTGAGATTCAACGTCAGACTACGCTTGTTTCTGTGCAGATTTTGAAAATCGGGATTCAGACGTCCATCTCCCCAACCGTCGCTCACACCCAAGCCCTCCGGAGCTTCAATCTTGATGACGTCTGCGCCCCAATCGGCTAACTGTCTGACCGCTGTGGGTCCGGAACGTAACCGCGTCAAGTCGAGCACCCTGAGTTTAGACAAGGGTCCGACACGTGTTTTGCTTTCCATTCGTTGCTCCGCTCCGTTATTTATTGGCTTTTTGTCTGGCAATCACGTCGCCCCAACGCTTGTGATCCGCGCGCATGATTGCTCCAAACTCTTCAGGTGTGCCTTTGGCTACCGTCATTCCAGCTGTAGCGAGTGACTTTTGTACATCAGGCATATCAAGAATTAAGTTAATCTGCTTATTTAACTTATCAACAATTTCTTTCGGCGTGCCTTTCGGTGCGAGAACGCCGTACCAACTATCGGCGAGAAAATCAGGATAGCCAGACTCGGCAGAAGTCTTGATGTTGGGCAGAGCTGGGACACGCGCCGTCCCTGTCACAGCAATCGCCTTAAGTTTGCCTGCATTGACCAGAGGAATGGACGAAGGCAAACTAGCCACCATCATATCGACATCACCTCTCGCCAACTCGACGACTGCAGTGCTGGCATTTTTATACGGCACGCTTAAAAACTTAGTATCCGTCAACAACCCAAACAAGCTTCCCACCAGTTCGGTCTGTGACGAAGTCGATGCAAACGTTGCGGGCGATGATTTCTTTTTGGCGAAATCAGAAAACTGCTTCAAACTATCGTAAGGTGAATTGACACTTGTGACCACCAGAAATGGTTGCCTGACACCAATCGCAACTGGGACAAAATCATTGAGAGGATCGTAGCCAAGATTGGCGCTCAGAAATGGATTAATTGCGATTGAGCTTGTTAACGCAATGGTGAGCGTGTAACCATCGGGTGCGGCTTTGGCACCCAAAGCTGTACCAATCGCCGCCTGTGCACCCGGCCTGTTGTCCACAACCACTCGCTGATTCCAGACCTCGCTGAGTTTTTGAGCTAGCACACGACCAAAAGTATCTGTTCCACCGCCAGGACCATTTGGCACGATGAACTGTATCTGTCGGTCTGGATAATCTGTCGCATGGACAAGTGATACCGCGCTCACGCTGAGCAAAAGACCACTAGCGATGAAGCCTAAACGTTTAAGCATTTTGTGTCTCCCTGTAAATATTTTTTTAAGTTGCGACTTGTTGCGCAATCTATGTCGAGCATAAACCCAAGTGTTAAAGATCGCTGAAATTAAAGCCCATCCGCTATTTCACTAAGTGGAATCATTCAGAGTATTCCTAATGCTCAAAGCGTTTCGCTTAAGGGCACAGTTCATCAGACATTGGCATACGCCACACCTGCACCCCCTCTCGGATCAGCCCCTCCACGCAGGCGACCATCGATCGTCGAGATGACATGGGCACGCGACATGCTTGGTTCAAAGCTATGCGCACTTTGATGCACGACGTGACCGAGCGCCCGAAGCTCTCGAATCACTGAGGTGCGCACCGTTGCCTCTGTATGGATCCCGAGGCCTTCACAATGAATACGAGGCACTGTCACGGCCTCGACCGGTGACATGCCGAAATCCACAATATTCAAAATTGACTGGAGCGTGGCACTAATAATCACGCTCCCGCCAGGTGCTCCCGCCATCAAAACTGGTTTGCCATCTTTTAACAACATCGTCGGCACCATGCCTGTTGTGCGGGCCTTGCCTGCAGCCATCGAGTTTTTCTTTCCTGGAAAAGGATCAAACAATTTCATTGAATTGTTGTAGTTGAAACCCAATCCAGGGGTCACGACACCTGCAGCCGTGCCAAGCGTATGGGTCATTGAAACAGCATTACCCAGCTCATCCATCACACACAGATGCGTGGTGCAGCCTGGCGGAGCCTCCTCCTGTCCACCCACATACTCGCCACATTGAATGCGTTCCGCCCAGTATGCAGCACGCGGCTTTGAAATCAGCATGTTTGTTGGCACCTCGGCAAAGCGAGGATCACCCAGGTAAGCATTGCGATCGACGTGCGCGGCAGCCATGGCACGGGCAACGAGATCAATGTGCCGGGCGGAGCCGTGTTCAAGCCTAGCCAGATCGAAGTGCTCCAATATTTGCAGCATCTCGATCAACGTGGCACCACTCCCAGGCGGAGGATTGGATCGAATCTCATAACCACGATAATGTCCGACCAGCGGGATACTCTCCTCTGGCTGATAGTTCGCCAGATCCTCACGCGTGACATATGCACCATTTTTATCTAAATCCCGTGCAATTTCATCTCCGAGCGCACCCTGATGAAACTCACGCCACCCACCCTTCGCCAGCCGTTCCAGCGTGCGGGCATAATCGGGTAAACGCATCACCTCGCCAACCTTATAGAGTCGCCCTTCCGGATGTAAATAGACGTGCGCGCACTCTGCAGTTTTGCGAATCCGTGTCAAACCATCTGGAATCCCGGGCTGAGCGTAGCCGCTCCATACGCTCGCCGCATTTGGCGTCACGATGATGCCTTCTTGCGCCTGAGCGATGGCAGGTGCTAGCAGATCCGCCCATGACATCGTCCCCAGTCGTTCATGAAATAGCCCGAGACCCGCGGGCGTCCCTGGCGTCATGATCGCGGTGTAACCAATCTCGCTTCTAAAATCATCAAACAGGCTGTAACCTGAAATCGGTGTGCGACCTTTGCAATCTTTTTCCCACATATCGGGACGAACCTTGGAACCTGCCCGATTGTAAAAATCAATCATGCCGCTCTTGTCCGTTTGTGCGGAATAATAGTGCAGCGTCCCCATGCCTCCGAGCCCACACATAAAAGGGTCGTTCACCATTTGAGAAAATGCGGTCGCAAGCGCTGCATCGAACGCATTGCCGCCTCGCTCAAGAATCTCGGCACCGACCTCAGCCGAGCGCGGTTGTGGACAAACGACGACCCCTTTCATAAAAGCTCCTCTCTGATGATCTTGTTTGAGTAAAAAATAACACGATTGAAGAAGAGCCGGAAAAGCCTGCTTCTGCACGACTATTCTGTAGGTGTTAAATTCGTAACAGCTTCATGCACAACTTAACGCATCTTAGATACTTGTGAACCATCTCCTGATTGCCCTGGTGGCAATGTTCTTACAACAGACGTTCGCAGCCCTCGGACGTGCGCTGCCGGCTGTGATTGCACCTGCGATCATCGCCGACCTTTTGATCGACTCGGCCTGGATTGGTGTTTACTTTTCAATCGCGGCGGGTGCGGCACTTGCCACGCAACTTGGCTGTGGCAGCTTTATCGTGCGCTACGGCGCGTTGCGGATGAGTCAACTCGCCTTGGTTTTACTCGCACTTGGGATGGCGCTGGCAACGATTGGCCACCCTATCGCACTCGTGCTTTCTGCAGCACTGAGCGGCGGTGGCGCAGCGATTTCGACCCCCTCAAGCTCCCATCTGCTGGGGCGCTGTTCACCCCCTCGCTACTTACCCCTCATCTTTTCAATCAAGCAAACCGCGGTCCCAGCGGGTCTGCTCTTGGCGGGGATGCTTGGCCCCCAAATTACGGAATGGCTCAACTGGCGCTCTACGATGGTGTTGAGCGCGCTCGCCTGTCTGATTTTTTCCTTCCTGCTCGAGCCACTGCGTAAGACATTTGATGATGACCGCGATCCAACTCGCAAATTCCGTCTCTCGGATTTTGGCAATACGCTGCGCGCGGTCATTGGCACCCGAGAGTTACGCAATCTATCCTTTGCATGCTTTGCCTTCAATGCGGTTCAAACTATTTTTACTGTTTATTTTGTCGTCTACCTCACGACCATGGGCTACACCTTGGTCGCAGCTGGTTTCGTTTTTTCGATTGCAGTCGCCGTTGCCGTCCCTGGTCGCATCATCTGGGGACTACTTGGAAGCTCCTGTGTGCACCCTCGCACGATGATGGCGGCTTTGGCCATCGGGATGGCGTTGAGCATGGTTCTGCTGAGTTTCTGCGCCGAGGGTTGGCCCACCATCGTGGTCGGAATCGTAGCCACCCTCATTAGCGCGACCGCCTTATCTTGGCACGGCGTGCTTCTCGCCGAAACCGCCCGAGCCGCGCCTGAAGGCTCGCGAGGTGGTGTGACGGGTGGCGTTCTGTCCTTTGGTCAAGTCGGCGCGCTCGCCGCGCCTTCGATCTTTTCCTTGCTACTTGGCATGACCAACAACTATGGCATCGGGTTCATTGTCTGCTCTCTACCCGCGCTCTTTGTCGGCGTGATACTGCTGCGCCAAGGCAAGGCAGCTGCCAAGTAAACCTGCGAGTTAAACTGGACTCAATTGAACTTTGGGTCAACAGGTAACATGCCATCGAAAGATACGCCAGAACGAATCTCTTTTTATCAGGCATGGCTCTGTGAAGCGATTCGTTTGCGTGAGAGCCAGTGGGGTCCGCGTGACGATAGCAAAGCCAGACTACTCGCCCAGCACGAGCTGTCATCTCTCGCCAAGGTCGTACGCCGCGCGCAGGAGTTAAGCCAGTCAAGCGGCCTAACAGCGACCATCACTAAGCTCAGTCAGGCAGGTTGGGGCGCATTCCTTTTAATGATGATCTTGGCCAGCATAGCTGGAGGGAGCCTGGCACTCGCCGCACTTGGTCAGGCGACACAGCCTGTCAATCTTGTGTGGGCCCTACTGACACTCTTGGGGTTGAATACCTTTTCGCTCCTGCTTTGGTCTGTCATGTTGCTTTCGCCTACGGCCTCGGGGGGACGATTTGCACAGCTCTGGCCATGGCTGACCCGCAAACTGGCCCGTGGCCCCGAGATGGGGTTAGCGGTCCAATCATGGTGGAGCGTGTGGCGTCAGGCTCATGCCACACGCTGGATACTGAGTCTTGGCACACATCTCATCTGGATGAACATTTTGCTGGCCGCTGCATTGGTCATGCTGTTTACGCTCTCCACCCGCCAATACGATTTTGTATGGGAAACAACCGTTCTGTCCTCGGATTTTTTTGTACGTACGATTGGATGGCTCAGCGTGATTCCGCACTGGTTTGGTTTTGCAATTCCTGACAGCGAATCCATCCGCATGAGCGGCTCTGTCGCAGCAAACAATAACGAAGTCTTGCGACGCCTTTGGTCGGAATGGTTGCTGGGTTGCTTAACCGTGTACGGAATTTTGCCGAGATTTTTTCTAGGATTGCTCTCTGGCTTGATCGTTGCGCATCGACGCAGCCGCATCAACCCCGACCTCACATCGCCCTACTATGAAGCCATCCTTAAGAAAATGTCCGCGAATGAGATTGAGCCAGAGGGCAGAAAACCAGGTGATGCAACAGAGGGCAGAAGCAGTGACGTAGGCCATATCTGGACCACAAAGAATATTTTGATCGCGATCGAAATCGATCCCAAAGATGCATGGCCACCCAAGGGAATTGGAGACGTATTGTCTTGCGCAGATCCAGTCGACTCACGCGAATCACGGCAACAGACTTTAGCCAACATGATGCGCGTGCGTCCCAGCAATCTCGTGCTCGCATGTGATGCCAGACACTCTCCTGATCGAGGAACACTGCGCTTGATTAGAGACCTTTCTGAGCTTTCCAAAAGAACACTGCTCTGGCTTCGGCACAGTCAAATGACTGGCGCACACACAGAGGCTTGGCTGACGCAACTGCGCAGCATCTCTGATATTGAACTGAAGATTCATGACGATGTCGCGAGCGTCATGCAATGGCTGGAGCGCCATCATGACTGAGCAACCCGTAATTCAGATCGCAGTCGTTGGTCATACGAATGTAGGCAAAACCTCTTTGCTTCGTACACTCACACGCGATGTCGATTTTGGACATATCGCAGATCTGCCAGGCACCACTAAACAAGTGCAAGGTGCGCCCATCACTCTTGGGACACAGACAGTCATAATGCTGTTTGATACCCCTGGGATTGAGGATAGTATTGGACTGCTTGATTACCTTGAGCAATTAACTGGTCAGGCACAGCGACTCGACGGCCCCGAGCGTATCCGACTCTTTTTAAACAGTCCTGAAGCTGCATCCCTTTACGAACAAGAGTCGCGCGTTCTTCAAAAACTTCTTAACTGTCAAGCTGGACTCTATGTCGCAGACGTCCGCGAGCCCGTACTCGCCAAACACCGGGACGAACTTGAAATACTCTCAAGCTGCGCGCGTCCTTTGCTACCAATACTGAATTTTGTTGCAAACGAAAATGCTCGGACTCAAGAATGGCGAGATGCCTTGGCACGCGTTGGCCTCCATGCTGCACTCGAATTTGACAGCGTCAGCCCCCCTCTGGATGGAGAAGAAAAACTTTACCAGTCTCTCGCCTTGATGCTGTCACAGCATCAAGGAACATTATCGGCCTTGCAAGCGCAATCAGCGAGACAACGTCAGGCCCGGCATGACGCTTCCATTATTCTGATTGCCAGTATGCTCGTCGACGTTGCTGCGCTGAGGATGCGCACACCTATTGAGGCCGATATTCTCCAAAATAAAGTAATACTTCAGCAAACGCGCGTGCGCGAGCGCGAACAAGCCTGTGTTAATGCATTACTGAATCTTTTTCAGTTTCGTCATGATGACTATTTATCGACGCCCCTTCCACTGAGCGAAGGTCGTTGGGAGCTCGATTTGTTTAACCCACAAGCACTGCAACACTTTGGCGTTCATGTCAGCATGGGTATCGCAGCGGGCGCTGCTGCAGGTGCGACCGTTGACGTTCTAAGTGCCGGACTCAGTCTTGGAACGGGCATGGCGATTGGCGCGATTGCAGGTGGGGCCTGGAAAGCCATCGACCGCTGGGGCGACAGAGTCCTGGGACAAATCCGTGGCTTTAGAGAGCTGACGGTCGATCAATCAATATTGCAACTTCTTGCGCTCAGACAAATGCAACTGCTCAATGGGCTGGAGCATCGTGGCCACGCGGCGTTAAGCCCTTTGCGTCTAGAGCATGCGCCACATCTTTCCCTGGATCATCCTGCTCTGACTAAAGTGATCGCCCTCGCCCGCGCGCATCCCGACTGGTCTTCTATTGGGGAGGACTTTAATGACAGCCCAACTCGCCAACGCGCGATCGAAACACTTGCGCGCGGACTTTCTGATTCAGAAAAGTCGTAACAGCCCTAATCAAGTTTTTGGCCATTGACCACGACTTTGTCGTTAGTATTTAATCGTTGATACTTTTTAATACAGCTATTACCATGCAACCGCCCTTCACTGTCCCCGCCGATTTTAAAAAACTCGACCTCGCCGGCATCTGCGATTGCCACACTCATATTTTCCCGCCGGCCGAGCAATTTCCGTTTGCAGTAAAACGCAACTACACCCCAGCCATCGCCACACTTGAAGCGCTGA
Organism: Zwartia sp.; assembly: GCA_030653405.1. Taxonomy (GTDB): domain Bacteria; phylum Pseudomonadota; class Gammaproteobacteria; order Burkholderiales; family Burkholderiaceae_B; genus Zwartia. Next base: position 13,349 of record JAURZO010000010.1, read on the forward strand.
ATGCGCTGCACGAGGCGATGGGCGTGGATCGTGTTGTGCTCGCGCATCCAAGTCCTTATGGCACAGACAACTCCAGCATGTTGTTCGCACTCAAAGCATGGGGTCCAAAGCGAGGTCGTGGTGTCGCGGTGATCGACGAGTCTTTCAGTCAGGATGACTTGCGCAGGCTGCATGCAGCGGGCGTTCGAGGCGTGCGCGTCAACCTTGAGACACACGGGCACAACGACCCCGAGTCTGCTGCCCGCCAGCTGATGTCCGCCTCCAAACAGGTGGCCCCGCTAGGCTGGCATGTTCAGGTCTACACAAACCTCGAGGTTATTGCAGGCATGCAAGATACGATCCGCGCGTTGCCCACGCCACTGGTTGTTGACCATTTCGGAAAACTCGATGCGAGCAAACCACTCAATCAACCCGGTTTCGACACACTCTGCGCACTCGTGCAGTCCGGCAAGGCGTATGTCAAGCTATCCGCCCCCTACAGAATCTCGGAGCTTCCCGGCTATCCCGACGGCGAACCTTTCGCCCGCGCACTAATCGCTGCGAACCCCGATCGTATGGTCTGGGGGACAGACTGGCCTCACCCAATGCCCCCAAAAGGCATCAAACGCGATCCTTCTGTGATTGAGCAATTCAGGCCAGAGGACGATTTTGCCGCCCTTACCCGCATTGCAAAGTGGGCTGGCGATCCCATCACCGTGAAGAAAGTGCTGGTGGATAACGCAGCACGTCTTTACGATTTTTAATCAATTCCCCTAGGAGCCACAAGGGCTCGATGACTGAGCATCACTTGCTTGCAGGGTAAACTCGGGCTGCCTAAATCGCCTAATTTTGTTAGGATCAGCGGTTCTTTTAACGGCGACTTGCTCGCCGTGACGAGCTTCGGCTCACTCATTCGATGGAGATCTTTATGAAACTTTTACCTGTATTTAGCGCTGTTGCCGCAACCTTTGCGCTCTCCGCAGGCACAGCCCATGCTCAGACTTACCCAACCAAACCAGTCACCATGGTTGTCGGGTACGCCCCTGGCGGTGCAACAGATCGCGTCGCGCGTCTGATCGCCAAAGCGCTGACCGAGCAAACCAAGCAAAGCTTCGTCGTTGAAAACCGCGCAGGCGCCAACAGCAACATCGGTGCCGATCTCGTGGCCAAAGCCAAGCCTGACGGCTACACACTCTACGTCGGCTCGGTCGCCAACACAATTAACAAAACGCTTTATAAAAAACTGAATCACGACATCCTGACTGATTTCGCGCCCGTTGTCACACTGACAACAATTGCAAACATTCTGGTCGTCAATCCAAAATTACCAGTTAAAAACGTCCAAGAGTTCATCGCTTATGCCAAAGCGAACCCCGGCAAAGCAACCTGTGCCTCTTCAGGTGCTGGTTCCTCCATTCACCTGTCCTGCGAGTTGTTCAAAATGCAGGCCGGTGTTGATTTGCTTCACGTTCCCTACAAAGGCAGTGGTCCAGCTGTGATCGACCTCGTCGGTGGTCAGGTGGACTCCATGTTCGACAACCTGCCATCGGCAATTGGCCAAGTTCGCTCAGACAAACTGCGCGCACTTGCCGTCACCTCAGCGTCCCAATCAGCCTTTGCACCGGGCATCCCCACTGTGAGTGAATCGGGCGTACCTGGCTTTGATGTGTCCGCCTGGTTCGCTATTTATGCACCCAAAGGAACACCAGTAGCGGTGATCGACTTGCTCAATGCAGAAGTCAAAAAAGCTTTGGCGAGCGACGAGCTGAAAAAAGCCTATGAAGGCGCAGGCTTTGAATTACCACCTGCACCTAACAGCCCAGAGCAACTTGCTAAAAGAACGCAGGATGAAGTCAACAAATGGGCGGCCGTGATCAAAAAGACTGGTCTTTCTGAAAACTAAGCTTCCTTTGGATGTTGTAGAAATACATATTCTGACTTATTCGTATCGCTATAAATAATTCAGTGCGACTCCCTTTGATTACGTTGATTTAAACGGGGGTCGCACCGATGGATAGCCCACCACACACATACAGCACTTGTCCGGTCACAAAGCTCGCATCATCTGACAAGAAAAAGGCGATCGCACTGGCGATTTCCTCAGGCTTACCAACGCGCTTGAGTGGGATCCGCGAGGAAAATTCCTCGCGCTTTTCAGGTGACATGGGATTGTTCTTCAGGTAGAGCTCAGTCGCGACCGGCCCAGGCGCTACCGCATTGACCGTCACGCCCTGAGCACCTAATTCGAGCGCCCACGTACGCGTCATCCCAATCAAACCGCTCTTTGCCCCCGCATAGGCTGTTCTTTTCACCATCCCAAGCGCGGCGCGGCTCGAGATGTTCACGACACGTCCCCGCCCTTTGCGAATCATGGCCGGTAAACATGCTTGCAAACACTGCATCGGTGCGCGCATGTTGATTTGCATGAGTTCGGCAAACTCTTTGCCCGTGGTCTCCGTCAACAAACTTGACGTCGTTTTGCCAGCATTATTGACAAGGTTATCGACCTCAAACTGTTCAGTGATTTGCGCCAATACCTCTGCAGTCTGAGACTCGGAGGTCAGATCCGCCGTGAAGAACGGACCAGGAAAATTGACCCCCTCAGCTGAGCGGGCAATCCCAATCACCGTGCCCCCTTCGCTGACTACGCGTTGCGCAGTCGCGAAACCAATACCCTTGCTCGCACCCGTGATCAAGGTCACCGTTCCTGCAAAGCGACCTGCGCTCATGTTGGGCTCACGCCTTGAATCGTGATGCGGTGCATCTCACGACGCTGATCCGGATAATCGTTGATCGCGTAGTGCATCGTGCAGCGGTTATCCCAGAAAGCCATCGAACCCTTTTGCCAACGGAACCGGCATGTCAGCTCAGGCTTGCTACTGACTTGATACAGGTATTGCAGCAAGGGCAAGCTCTCATCGCGCGTCATCCCATCGAAACAGAACGTGAAGGGCTGGTTGACGAACAAACTCTTGCGACCCGTTTCCTCATGGGTGCGCACGACAGGGTGACGACTATCGATTCGCCCTACATCCTCGCGCAGCTTAGTAGAGCGTGTGCTGTTACGCAGACGCGCATTGGCATTCAAAAAATCGTTTGAATGGATCGCATACAAACCATCGAGCTGCTTTTTCATCGCGTCTGACAAGCGTTCATAGGCCAAGTACTGGTTGGCCCAGAGCGTATCGCCACCCACAGCAGGAATGTCTCGCGCATACAGCACCGAACCCATTGGAGGCTGAGGGTGATAGGTCTCATCGGTGTGCCACGTATCACCAATCACATCCTTATCGGTCGCTTCTTTGACAACAGGCATGACCTGAGGATAGTCAGGATGCGTCTGATAGACAGGCGTAGTGCTGATGGGTCCAAACTTTTCAACAAACGCGATTTGCTGTTCAGGTGTCAGTGTCTGATCCCGAAAAAACACCACCAAGTGATCGAGCAATGCCTGGCGAATATCTTTGATTATCGCCGCTGAAAGATCTTTAGAGAGATCGACGCCCAAAAGCTCTGCACCGATCGTACCTGTTAATTTCTTAATTTCCATGAAGGTCTCCTCACCCTGAATGCGGCAAAGTTTACCTAGTCATATTAGGGGCGTCCAATATATTATTGAGTAATTATTAATCTGAAAATCAGAATAATCAAAGACATTCAATGATAGACATTAAGAAGCTTCGCTATTTCGTGGCCGTTGCCGAAGAAGGACACTTCGGCCGTGCCGCTACGCGTCTCGGTATCAGTCAGCCTCCTCTGAGCGAACACATCCAGCAACTAGAAAGACTGCTGCAGGTCGAGCTGCTGCTTCGCACTACGCGACGCGTCAGCCTGACCCAGGAAGGGAATGCATTACTACAACATGCTAGAAAAATCCTCAGCGATATCGATCAATGTGCGGAAGTGATTCAACAATCAGCGCGTCATCAACAACAAATCCTACGATTGGGGATTTTGCATGCACACACCTACACTTTTCTGCCGACATTACTGCGGCACTATCTCAGCCAAGAGCCAGGCATCCGGATAGAACTCTTTGAATACACCACACGAGAGCAAGTCGACACGTTATTAGGTGATCAAGTCGATGCCGGACTCGTCCGAGAGCCGATCAGCCACCCTTCGCTGAAATCCGTCAGACTGTTCACCGAGCCCTACGCGCTGGCAGCGCCTGCAGAATGGAAACTGCCACGCACGACGCCGGCTTCAGTCAGTTCAATTCATGAAAAGACTCTGATTGGCTATCCGAGTCATGATGACAAGCGCAGCACTCGCAGTCTCTTTCGCGACTACCTTCAGCAGCACAACGTAAAGCCCTCTCACTTCATCGAGGTCAGGACCATGCATGCAGCCTTGGCACTTGTTGCCGCGGGGCTTGGCTGCGCACCCGTGCCTGAGTCTCAGACCACTATGCAATTCCCTGGACTCAAGTATCATCATTTCCTGGAAACACCTCCACGCCTCTCCGTTGCCTTAGCCTGGAGGGACGATCGTTCAACCGCGCATCTAACACGATTCAAACGCGCAGCGGTTGAATTTTTTGCCAAAGGAATCGACTCAGCATGAACGAGGCCCCTATTCTTGAGGTATCTGAATTCAGTCGAGACAGCACTGACTTCATCTTTGATCTCGTCAAGTTAGACGGGAGAACAGATATTCCCCGCCCCTTTCTGCATCGTCACGCCTACTATCATCTGCTGTGCCTTAAGCAGGCGACAGGTACTCATAATCTGGATTTCGAGTATTACGACATTCGGGACAACACGATATTTGTTATTTCACCAGGCCAGATTCATGAATGGCATTCGACGACACCCACCACGGGATATGTTGTTAATTTCAGCGTCGAGTTTTTTCTACGAATGTTCCCGCGACCGGGCGAAATAGAAGAGTTTCCATTTTTTCAGGCCATGTCTGAAGACCCGGTTTTATACTTATCAAAACAATATATGAATGAAGTGCTCTCGCTGATGGAGCTTATGGAGTCAGAGGCACAGGAGAACAAGCGATGGCACGACGACATCATTCGCTCCTACCTGCTCATCTTGCTCACCAAGCTAAGAAGGCTGCATCAGTCACGCCCACAAGAGGGCATGGTCATCAAGCAGCACAGTTTGGTGCGGCGCTTCAAATCTTTGGTAAACCATCACTACTTAGATGAGAAATCTGTTCAGTCTTTTGCGAGCGAGCTGAATGTGACGGACAAACGCCTCAATGAAGCCCTCCGCCACGCCACGGGCAAAACTGCAACTCAATTGATTCACGAAAGAATTCTCCTGGAGGCCAAGCGACAGCTCATGCAGTCCGATCTGAGCATCGCCCAAATCGCCTACAACTTGAAGTTTGATGATCCAGGATATTTTTCCAGATTTTTCAAAAAGAACGTGAGACTAACTCCCGTGGAATTTAAGAAAAAATTTCTCGGGCTCCAGCGACCTACTACCTCCGTTCCCCAAAAAATCCCATAAAAACTGCATTTCGTCCTAACGACTTGGCAGATCCAGCACTATCCTTTGTAAAAATCAATTCAAAGGAGAAGACATGAAACGCTTTTTGGCACAATCATTTCTAATTGGACTCTCGGCATTTTCCTTTAACGCCATGGCGCAGGCCAGTGGCAACTTTCCTGATCGCAGCGTACGCATCATCGTTCCGTTCGGCGCAGGTGGCGCGACCGACATCATTGCAAGAACCGTTGGACAAAAATTGTCTGAGATGTGGAAACAACCTGTCGTGATCGATAACCGTAGTGGTGCAAATGGAAATATCGGCGCCACTGATGCAGCGAAAAGCGCCCCTGATGGATACACATTATTAATGGCAACCTCCAGTCACGCCATCAATGCGACGTTATACAAAAATCTGAACTACAGTCTATCGCAAGATTTCGTCGCACTTTCTAATCTTGCCTTCGTTCCACTGGTGCTTGTCGTCAATCCCGCGATACCGGCTAAGACCGTCAAGGAGCTTGCGACGTACGCAAAAGAAAACTCTGGAAAATTGAATTTTGGCTCTGGAGGTGTTGGTACCGCCGCGCACCTAGCAGGTGAGCTTTTCAACACAGAAACGGGCTCAAAAATGCTTCATGTCCCTTACAAAGGCGGGGCACTGGCGATGAATGATCTACTCGGCGGTCAGATACAGGTGATGTTCGCCAACCTGCCCGAAGCAAATAATCAAATTAAAGCAGGCAAGCTTCGTGCCTTGGCAGTCACAGGTGACCAACGCAATCCCCAACAGCCTGTTGTAGCCACTTTCTCAGAAAATGGCTTTCCGACAATTGATCTGAAATCGTGGTTTGGATTGTTCGTCCCTAAAGGCACGCCGACAGCAATTGTTCAAAAACTCAGCACCGATATCTCTGCAGCAGTGCAGGATCCTGCGGTTCAAAAAAGATTGAAAGAGATTGGCTCGGAACCTGTCGGCAGCAAAACAGAACAGTTCCAACCGTTTGTGAACAACGAAATCAAGCGCTGGGGTGGCTTGATCACACAGTCCGGAGCAACCGCTCAATAATCCAATCACAATAGAAGAGACCGACGATGATCATCGACTTGCGCACATACACAATGGTCCCCGGCAGACTGCGCGCCTTTCTGGATTTATACGAAAAAGAAGGGCTACCGGTTCAAAAAAAGCACCAGGGAGATCCGATAGGATATTTTGTCACCGAGATTGGAACAAATAATCAAGTCGTTCATCTTTGGGGCTATGACAGCCTAGCGGACAGGGAACAAAAACGATCCCGCCTGGAATCAGATCCAGACTGGATCGCCTACCGTAATAAAAGTGCCGGCACTGGTAACGTCCAGCATCAAGAAAACAAGATTCTTAAATCGGTGAGTTTTTCTCCAATATAAAAACTGGAAATCACTCGACGTTGAACTTGGCCTCTTTCACCACTTTTTCTAACGTGGCTTTGGTTTTCTGGATGTACTGTTTGAACTGTTCTGGCGTGTCGACAATGACGATTTGTCCAAGAGGCTTGATCGACTTTTCATAAAACTCTGGGTCTTTCATGATTGCCCGCACATCATTCGCAATTTTATCAATGATGGGTTTAGGCGTTCCAGCTGGTGCGGACATCATCATCTTGAAGGTTACGTTCGCATTGACATAGCCAGACTCGTTCAACGTCGGGACATCGGGGAACATCCAGGTGCGCTGCGGGATGTTGACTGCAACCGGGATCAGTTTTTTTGCTTCGATCTGAGGCTTTGCCAAATGAGACGGCATCCAGGAGCTATCCACTCGACCGCCCAACAAGTCCGACATGATCGCACTCATCCCATTGTAGGGGATGTGATTCATCTTGTATCCGCCCGACTCGTCTCCCAAAATACGCATCCTGAACTCCGAAGCACTGCCCACTGCCTCAGAGCCAAACGTGATTTTTCCTGGATTTTTTTGAACGAGTGCGAGGAACTCTTTTAGGTTCTTAACGCCCAGATCTGGACGAACAAGTAAGACCGCAAAACCTTCGCTCAGCCGCGTGATCGGTTCGAGATCTTTATCTGGGTTGTAGGTCAGATTCTTTTTGAGCAAGCCATTCACGACATAAGCGGCATCGCTTCCGATAAAGAGTGTCAAACCATCCGGCTTGCTGCGCGCCATTGTAGAAGCGCCGACTGCTTCCGAGGCACCGGGCTTATTTTCAACGATGACAGGCTTACCCCAGGTTTTTTCCAGCCGCGCAGCTAACGCACGGCCCATGATGTCGGTCAGACCACCTGGGGTGTAAGGCACAATAATTTTGACAGTTCCGCTTGGATAGCTCGCTGCCGTATCACCCTGAGCCTGCGCCTGAAATACGACACTCGACAGCAAGCACGCAAGCGCGACACTTAATTTTCGAAAACCCATGATGTCATCTCCTCGGTTCATTAAATAAATTGGCTGAGCCAAATAGGCTGAGCACTCTTTCTTAGTTGAGCGCTTCTAGTTTTTTCGATTATCACGACTATTCAGCGAGAATGTCTAGACAAGTATCCACATTGTGAAAAGTCGAGCTTGTGAGGCATTGATCTGCCGGCCGCCACACAAGAAAGCCGAAAGAAATCCAAACGTAGGTCTCAGTTTTATCGGTATTCTCAGTTGCAGGTTCTACCGTTCTTTGTGATACTCAATAAATAAAAATGCATGCATACCCTACAACCTTGCAGGAGACAAAATGAAAACAAAACTATTCTCGCCCCTCACGATTCGCGACCTTCACATAAAAAACAGAATTGTTTTGTCACCGATGTTGACCTATGAGGCGAATCATGGGCACTTAACGGACTGGCATTTTGCACACTACGGAAAATATGCCACAGGTGGACTTGGCCTTATTTTTGTAGAGTCTACTAAAGTTGATCCGAGAGGCTGCACAACACCCAGAGACTTAGGTCTCTGGAAAGATGAGTTCATTGAGCCGTTTAAAAAGATCACTCAGTTTGTAAAGTCCAGAGGTTCAGCCGTAGGCATACAGTTGGGGCACTCCGGTCGCAAGGCGCGAAACTCCTTGCCTTGGGAAGGACGTCACCCACTCGGCTCCGAACAAAAGGGCGTGGACCACGATGAGGAATGGATGCTGATCGCCCCAAGTGCGATTGCAGCCAGTGCCAAAGCAGAGGTTCCACAAGAAATGTCTATCGCAGACATTCAAGCTCAAATAGAGATGTGGGGTAATGCCGCGCGTCGCGCAGACCAGGCGGGCTTTGATGTTTTGGAAATTCATGGCGCGCATGGATATCTGTTGCATCAGTTTTTATCTCAAAGCGCAAATAAGAGAACGGATCAATATGGCGGGACGCTACAGAATCGCATGCGCTTTACCTTAGAAACCGTGGAGCTCGTCAGGTCAGTGTGGCCGAGTCACAAGCCTTTATTTTTCAGAACTTCGGCGATCGATGAGGCAGGATGGTCCATTGAGGACTCTGTCGCCCTTTGCCGCGAATTAAAAAAACTGGGTGTCGATGTCATTGATTGCAGTACGGGTGGCATGACTGAACATTCGGTCGTGAGTGGCGTCACAAGACCAGGCTATGGCTATCAAGTGCCTCATGCTGAGCGTATCAGACGTGATGCAGAGATCATGACCATGGCAGTCGGCCTGATTATTCATGCGGATCAAGCCGAGTCGATCTTGCAAAAGGGGCAAGCGGACCTAATCGCCATCGGCCGCGAGCTACTCCACAACCCGAACTGGGTACTGGATGCGGCAGACAAGTTAGGCGAGGAAGAGTTGTTTTCCTCGATTCCACCAAATTATGGATACTGGCTTGAAAAACGCGCCTCCAGCGGCTTTAAACATAAGACATCAACCTGGATGTCTGGCATCGATCAACCTTAAATACCTCGGCGTGTGTATGCATATTGACACCATACGCGTCACTTCTGGTACTGTTCAGGGCGTGACAGAGAACTTTTGGGTCAATGAGCATCACTAAACATTCAGAAGAATCCACCGCAGAGCAATTTCCGCAAGGACTGCCTCAACTTTTAGCTGTCGCGGCCCTCGCTGGCGCTCTTGTTGGCTTAGTCGGTGGCAGCTTTCACTGGCTCCTCCTTAACGGTTCCAGACTCTTTGCGGATACCGTTGCCCAATGGAAAGCTGACGGAGTCCTGGGTCTGCCTGGTTGGTTGCTCACCATGATTGTCGTTGGAGTCTGCGTGGGACTAGCACGCTGGCTTGTCACCTTCGCGCCAAGCGCAGCAGGTAGCGGTGTGCAACACGTCGAAGCCGTGATGCGTGAAGAGGCCACGCCCGCCTCCTTTCGCGTGCTACCGATCAAATACCTCGGTGGTTTGTTGGCCATGATTCCGGGCTTGGCACTGGGTCGCGAAGGTCCAACCATTCAAATGGCGGCCGTGATTGGCACACAATGCGGCAAACTTTTTGGTCTGAGTAAAACAGATCGTTCCCTTCTATACACCGCCATCGCCGGTTCTGGGCTGTCCGTTGCCTTTAACGCTCCTCTCGCGGGTGCCGTGTTTGTTATAGAAGAGGTCGCGCACCGCACCACAATGCGGCGTCTCCTGACAACCCTCGTGGCTGTCGCAACGGCCATCGCAGTCTATCGTGCCTACTTCGGTAATGCCGTTGAATTTAGCGTCGGTAACTTTCTCCCCTCCACCTTTACGGAGATTTTGGCTTACGGTCTGCTCGGCATCTGGATTGGCGCGCTCGGTGTGCTCTACAACAAAAGCGTACTGTTCGGCCTCAACACCTTTAACAACACGGCCCCAAAGGTCTCACCGATTATCAAGGCAGCCATCGTCGGCGCCTTCATTGGGCTGGTCGCCTATTGGCAACCTGGCTGGGTCGGCGGAGGAGAGCGACAAGTCAACGCGATCCTCGCTAGCCAACTCAGCATCAACGCGCTGCTAATTTTGTTTCTGGTCCGCTGGGTGTTGGGTCCACTGTCCTACTCAATGAGTGCGCCAGGAGGACTGTTTGCGCCACTCCTATTGATCGGCGCCGCCTCGGGTGCCTTATTTGCCAGTGGACTGAACTTCCTGATCGATCATCCCGCCACACTTGATCCAACAGCGTTTGCGCTGGTGGGTATGGCCGCCTTCTTTACCGCCGTTGTGCGCGCGCCATTTACCGGTGTCCTGCTGATTATCGAAATGAGTGGCAGCGTGAGCCTGGTCGTACCACTCATCATCGCCAGCGTCCTCGCAGCTTTGGTGGCGACTCTCATGCGCGGCGAACCTATTTACGATTCGCTACGCGCACGGATGAACGCACATTAACCCTTTTGACCCGGATAAGGATGGGTTTTAAGCCAGTGGTTTGCGATATCGATTCTGCGGGTGACCCATACGTCTTTTTTCGTCGAAATGTAATCAAGCAAGCGCCTTAATCCCGCCGAACGCGCAGGGTGGCCAATCAGACGCATATGCAAACCGACTGACATCATCTTGGGTTGGGTTTTACCCTCTTCGTAGAGCGTATCAAACGCGTCTTTAACAAAATTAAACCATTCGTCCGAAGTCCCAACCGTACCTGCATATTTGCCATCATTATTGGTCAGCGAATACGGCACGACGAGATGAGGCTTGCCTTCAACTGTTTGCCAAAAAGGCAGTTCGTCCGCATAGGAATCAGAGTCGTATAGAAAACCTCCCTCCTCGGCGACCAACCGACGCGTATTGACGCTTGGACCATAACGGCAATACCAACCAAGCGGCCTTTCACCAATCGTTTTCTTGAGAGACTCAATCGCAAGGCGGATGTGCTCGCGCTCTTGTTCTTCGGTGAGCTCAAAATGCTTAATCCAGCGCCAGCCATGGCAACACACGTCATAACCCATTTGACGGATCTTCTCCGCAGCCAACGGATTACGCTCGAGTGCGAGTGCGCAGCCAAACACCGTGAGAGGCATGTTGCGCTCCTCAAATAGCTTAACCAGTCGCCAGAACCCGACCCGACTGCCATACTCGAACATCCCCTCCGCAGCCAAATCGCGGCCTGCACCCGCTTGATTCAAACCGTGCGCCTCTGTCAGTCCTGTTTCAGAGAATCCCTCTCCATCTTGTATCGAGGGCTCTGAACCTTCTTCATAATTCATCACGAAATTCACGGCCAGACGCGCACCACCGGGCCATTTCGGATCGGGCGGATTGTTTGCGTAGCCAATCAAATCACGAGAAGGTTGCCAGCTCATCTTAGGTCTCCGGAGGTTGATAGGAAAAAATTAAGGCTGCGTCACCATGAACGGTGTCACTGAAACAAACTCTTCGTCACCCGAAGTGTTGTCACGCCACATAAAAATATTGAACTTTGCCGGCTCGCCAAACACCGTCAATCCATGATGCCAAGTGTTGGGTTTGTAGGTGATACCTTGGCTGCCATCAGCCAAAAATGCCTGAACGTGCGCCAAGTCTGGCCGACCGTCAGCGGTATGGGGCGCGACCACGATGAGCCACGATTTCACATGTGCAGGCATAAAAGATTGAGAAGAAAACTCATGGCGCTCTAACAAGGTGATCTCAATCGGCAAATTGGGACTGGGTTCTTTGAGCGTCGTCGACAACGAGGCCGAGGCATGCGGCCTCAGATTGCCAAGACCGTCTTGAAAATAAATACGCCCCGGCTTTTCGGGCATCTCAATCACGTCACCAAATGGTGCGAAATCTTTAGCATTGAGAGGCTTAATCGTTACTGTTTTCATCGCGATATCCAAAATAATGTGATGGAACGCATCCAGGCTAACCCTTGATACGCTGGCTTAATCCAGTCAAACGCTCCATTAATAACATTAAAACCAACACAGAAATGATCAGCACGCCCGAAACCGCAGCAACCCGAACATCCAGGGTGGACTCCATCATTCCCCATAGTCTGATCGGCAACATATCGCTCTTGGGACCCGACAAGAAAAGAGAAACCGGGACGTTATCCACCGAGGCCATAAAAGCCATGAATGTACCGGCCGCAATACCCGGGAAAATCACCGGCAACGTGATGCGCCTAAACGTATACAGACGCGTCGCCCCGAGGCTCGCTGAACACTCTGTCAGCGAGGGATCGAGCTGGGTCAAACTGGCCAAGGTAGTGCGTAAAACAAAAGGCACAATCATGACGAAATGGCCCACAATAATCAGGTTTAACGATGGCCTGATACCCAGTAGCGAAAAATACATCAATGCAGCCAATCCAAAGGCAATCCCTGGCAAAATCAAAGGCGACATAAAGAGCGTATCGGCGGCTCTGGACCACCGCGAGCGCGTTGACGAAATCCCAAGTGCTGCACAAGTTCCTAACAAAGCAGCGGCCCCTGCGGCCCAACTCGCGACCTCAAGCGTATTAAATGCGGCCCTGTGGATCTGTCTGGACTCGCTCGGATCAAACAGCTTTTCGTACCATTGAAAGGAAAATCCCTTCGGTGGGAATTTTAGTGATTGGCTATCCGTCAATGAAGTAATGAGCACCACCACAACAGGCCCGAGCAACACCAAAATCGCGATGGCCGCCAAACTGTAGATCACGATTTCGTGCGACACATCCCCGACTGAATTTCGCCTAGACATTGAGATACCTCATGCTTTTGCGACCCACAAGATTCAACAAAATAATGCAGCTCATCACGGACAACAATAAGGTCACCGCAGCCACAGAGGCCAGCGGCCAGTTGTACACAACCAGGGACTGCTGCCACACGACAAGCGGCAGATACACCAGACGATTACCACCAATCACGGATTGTGAAATAAAGGCTGTCGTCGAGCTTGCGAACACCAGCGTGCAGCCTGCGATCAGACCGGGCAGACTCAAAGGTACCGTCACTCGAAAAAAGGTCCTCCATCTCGAGGCGCCGAGTGCGGACGACGCATCATGCACGCTGGGATCGATCCTTGACATCACACTAATAAGCGGCAAGACCATCAGTGGTAGTTCAATTTGGGTCAACGAAATAATCAAGCCGAACTCTGTCTGAAGCAACCTAAGTGGCGTGGCGGTCAGCCCCAGGCTCAAGAGTGTCTGATTAATCACGCCTTCGCGTCCCAGAATCACAATCCACGCGAACGTTCGCACCACGACCGAAAGCAACATCGGCATGATGATGATCAAGATCAAAATTTTCTGTGCCCGAGGACTCGCCCTCATATACACAACGGCGAGCGGGTAGCCAATGAGCAGAGTCGCCAGGACAGTCAGCACACCGAGCTTGATCGTGTTCCCAGTGACGCCCCAATAAAAGGGATCACTCAGAAAACTCACCCAGGTCTTTAAGCCGACTTGAGTGATCTTGTCATCTGCAAAACCGCTCACAACAAATAGAATACCCAGCGGCGCGACAAAAAAAGCCAAAAAGGCGATCGCAAGCGGCAACATGAGTTGCCACCCGCGGGCCTGCAAGGATAACTTCAGTGTCAAGACACTTCCTTATTAAAGCGTGTGATCCACTCAGCGCGCAGTGGGTTGATCTGACTCCAGTCATGCTGGATCATTTTGCTCATCTCGCTCAAATTTTTGATCGGCAATGAGCCGTCCAGCACGACTTTAGAATTAACGGGCGCCATAAAATACGGCGGCTTCATCAGTTGCGTTTGGACGTCCGTACTCAGCACCGTGTCAATGTATTTGTAGGCATTGGCGATATCCTCTGAGCCTTTCGCAATGTGCATGGTCGTAAAGAACGTCGCGACACCGCTTTCTGGCGCAACAAACTCAATATCCACACCTCTTGACTTCAAGATACCCACTGTTTGTGTGTTGGTATACATGACGTCGCATTGACCCTGCTGAAACAAACCGGGCATCGCAGCAGGTGCACCGATGACAGCAACTTTCTTGAGTACTTTTTTCAGCTCGACGAAAAATGGATCCACGTTCGTCACAGATCCGCCGAACGCCTTTGCAAACTCAATAATGGCAACGGTACCAAAGGTTGTCTGAAAGCCCGTCAGGCCAAGGCGCGATAGGTATGGTTCCTGAAACAAATCAGCCCATTTCGTTGGCGGCTTACTGAATTTTTTAGGGTTGTAGGCGATCCCGACAAATTGCGCGGCAATCGGCACACCAAAGGCATCCACCATTCCTGACGGCAAGACAGAAGCATTGCTCAGTTTGCTCGCATCAAATTTTTCAAACAAGCCATCCGCTTTACCAGTTGCGCTCGGGCCTGGATCTAAAACAAACGTATCAAATACTGGACGTCCGCGCGCCGCTTTTGCTTTCGCGATCTGATCGACGGCGAATAGTGGCTGGAGCTCCAGCTCGACACCTGCATTCTTTTTCAGTGCGGGTGCGACGATTTTTCTATAGGCCTCGTCCCAGGCACCAGGATAGATCGCACTACTGACTGAGCCCTTAGCAAAGGCAAGGTTTGGATAAGCGACAGCGCCAGCGATGGCGGCAGTGCTTTGTAGAAAATGACGACGGGAAATTGGACTGGTCATGACAACTCCTAGACGGGTATGTATTAAGCTGCGACAGGAAAAATTGTGGGAATGGCCTCTTGACGCAACCCGCACCAGGCGACACCTTGTGGTGAGCGTTGTGCGAGTCTGGGCATCGTCACTTTGAGTGCGGTGCGATCTTTGGTCCAAGCTTCGACGACCAGCGTGGGGCCCAAAGGAAGGTTCAAACCAATCTCGACAGGCCAATAGCCAGCGGCAGACTCAGAGGCCAGCATCAAATGCTCAGGTCTGATCGACACCACGACTCTCGCGCCTTTCATTAAGGCACCCGCAGAAGGCAACGCGATCTCCGAGCCTGCATCCAGGGCGATGACATCCGTACCTGCCTCGGAGGCTTTGACGACCCCAGGCAATAAATTGGTAGAGCCGATAAAGCTGTTAACAAAGGGCGTTGCCGGCCTGTCATACACATCGGTGGGTGTGCCGAACTGCTCAACATGCCCCCGGTTCATCACCGCAATGCGGTCGGCGATACTCATGGCCTCCTCTTGATCATGCGTCACCATGATGGCGGTCAGCCCAAGCTGCCGCTGCAGCCGCTTGATCTCGATTTGCATATCGAGACGCAGGTTCTTATCCAGTGCGCCGAACGGTTCGTCAAGCAACAAAATAGTCGGTTCTGTCGCAATCACACGCGCCAAGGCAACCCGCTGTTGCTGACCACCAGACAATTGCCGAGGAAAGCGGTCGGCGATGTGTGGCAACTGAACGACCTCCAGGCAGTGGGCGACTTTCTTTTTAATGGCCGCACGATCAACACCTCTGGCCTCCAAACCATAAGCCACGTTTTCTTCAATCGTCAGATGCGGGAATAGCGCGTAATTCTGAAAGACGATACCGATATTTCTTTTGTTAGGCTGTAGATGATCAATCGAAGCGCCATCGATGCGGATTCTCCCCATTTTTTGCGCGACAAATCCCGCCACGATCCGCAACAAGGTTGTCTTGCCGCACCCAGAGGGGCCGAGCAGCGCGACGATCTCCCCTGCATTGATAGACAGACTCACATCATCGACTGCCGTAAACGCCCCAAAGGTGTGGGTGACTGCGTCAATATCTAAAGTGTGATGCGCCATGATTCGGGATACATATCGATTGGACTTATCATCCAAAGCAATATCCGTGCCAGCGATCTTTAACGGCAAAAGCCCCTAAGTAGGGAACGCCACGTATCCCCGAGCATCATTTCAAACCTTCATTCATCACCAAGACGGTGCATCACGCACGACTCTGGTGTGTCAGATCGATTAGATAATTTCCCAATATTTTATTTTTTTATTACACTTACTAAACTCGTCTTATTGGTAAGCGCCAACTAACGTGGATGTTGTCAGCACAGAACTCTTCAATATCAAAAACATGAGACTTTCGTGAACCAAGCTGCGTCTGCTCGCGCCCTGAGCCCACATGCGCCCACTAGGATGGCAATTGAAAGCCTTATGGATGGGCAGGATGTTTTTGACCTTTTGGATCACATCCCCTGTCCGCTTGCCTTTATAAGCTCAGACCCAAGCTTCAAAGTGAATTACGTCAACCACGCATTTACCCGACTTTTTGGGTATCAAATGGAGGACGTAAAAACAGTATTTGACTGGACCGCCTTGGTTTACCCGGATACTCAAGTCAGGCAACAACGACTCTCCTCCTGGCAGACCGACGTCAAAAAAGCGTTGACTGATCATGTTCTCATTCCGGATCGTGAGTCCCATTTCCTTTGTAAAGACGCGTCCTATCGCGACGTCATCGTACAGACCTCCATATTGCGAAATCTGCTGCTCATTACCTTTACAGATATCACTGAAAGCAAACATCTAGGAGACAAGCTGTTAGAAAGCGAGCGGCAATTCCGTCGTTTTGTCGAGAATGCCAATGACATCATTTACACGCTCGATTTAGAGGGAAACTTTACCTACCTTTCCCCCAATTATCGGACGATTTTTGGTGTGGACCCGGCTACGCTCCTAGGCAAGCCTTTTTCCGAAGTCCTGCATCCTCAAGACTTACCCTCCGCTCTGGAGTCCTTTTCAAAAGTCCTTCAGGGAACTCCGTTAACAGGGATTGAGTATCGTGTGCATCATTGCGATGGCCGATGGCTTTGGCAGTCCTCTAACATCGGACCGATCTTTGATGAGGCGGGTCACCCTTCAACAGTGGTTGGTGTGGGGCGAGATATTCACCTACGCAAGCAAGCAGAGGAAAAACAACGCATCAGTGAAGAGCGCTACCGACTTCTCTCTGAAAATGCCCGGGATGTCGTCTGGGCGATGGCACCTGACGGCACGATTACCTACGTGAGTCCCTCGGTCGAACAAACTCGGGGCTACACGCCGCAAGAGACGATGTCTCAACCAATGGAAGAAATCCTGACGCCCGACTCCATTGAAATTAGCAATCGATATTTCGGTGAAATGTTTGCGGATATCACCGCGAAGCGGGTACCCAAAACATTTAGAGGTGAGATGGAGTACCTCTGCAAAGATGGTTCGACTTACTGGTGCGATGTGATTGCTCAACCCATCCTCGCCCAAGACGGTTCACTCGTCGAACTGCTAGGCGTCAGTCGAGATATTTCACAGCACAAACACTATGAAAGAGAGCTCAAGCAGGCAAAAGAGGCTGCAGAGTCGCTGAACCGCGCCCTGGAAGCCGCGAATGAGAAACTTAACCGCCTGGCCACCACCGACACACTCACTGGTCTATGGAATCGCCGACATTTCGAGGAACGCATCACTTACGAGATGATGATGGCAGATCGCTATGGGCAGCCACTCTCGCTACTGCTATTTGATATCGACCACTTCAAAATCGTGAACGACACGTATGGTCATCTTGCTGGGGATCAGGTACTAGTCGAGCTTAGTCACCTCGTCCGACAAAAAATACGCAGCACGGATCTGCCCTGCCGGTGGGGTGGAGAGGAGTTCATGATTCTATTACCCAATACTGGGGCCCAAGAAGCCCTACTTGTGGCTGAGAAATTACGCAAAACTTTCGCCAATCATGAAATTGCTGAGGTTGGAATCACCACATCGAGCTTTGGTGTGGCGACTTATCATGCAAAGGAAACCATCGATCAATGGATCGGTCGGATCGACAAGGCCCTGTACGAAGCTAAAAATGGCGGACGCAATACCGTCCGATTCGCTCATGCTTCACCGTGACTTCGTAATCAAAACCCCATTTCGCGCACGAGCGTCGTTGCCGCGCCACGCAAAAACTCTCCAAAAATCGAGCGTGGCCAACCCAACATCACGACCGAGCCGCGCAGATGACCCGTTGAAATCTTTCCGGGATCACCTTCGACAATCAACCTTACTCTAAAAACAGAGCGCTCAGGAATCAACGTCTGATTTTTTTGGCGTACTAAAATCTGACCGCCCGCTGTGGCTGCTAAGGCAGGATCGTTCAATACTCTGGTGGCATCGCGATCAATTTGCGTCACAACCAGACTCAGTGTCGGCAACCCAGCAGACTCCGGAAAGAATCTCGCCCAATTACCGACCTCAAGACGAGAAAGATCTGACTCCTCAACGTAGGTGTCAACCACCCAAGAGGACAGGTTGGCATACGTCGCCAAGCGCTGCCCTTTTGGAACCCAGTCACCAAGATGTATATCAGGCACGACATCAATCACCTCCCCCGCAAAGGTTGTAACGGGAGCCAAGCGACTTCTCTCGGCCAACAAGCCGCTAAGCTCTTGCTGAGCCGCTTGAAGTTGTTCACGAAGAATCGCTTGTTGTGCTTTAGCCGTCGACTCAAACCCAACAGAACCCGCATGCTTAATCAAACTCGCCACGCGTGCCTGCAGCACCTCGGTGCGGTGCTCGAGCTCAGGCGAACTCATCCGCATCAACACCTGACCCGGCACAAGCTGCGTGCCAACAGCAGGAGGTTGTGCGAGAATCTGCGCCGGAGTGAATGCAATCACTTCAAAACTTTTGGCTGGTTTGAGTATGCCCTGTGTGTTCACCGTAAAGTCAAAGGGCAACACCAAGATCAGAAAAATAGCCCAAAGCATATAAAAAATAGGCTTGCGTTTCTTTTTAGGCGATGAGGATGAATCACCAACTTGCACGCCGGTCCCAAAGGCCGCCACTGACTCGCTTGCCGCTTTGAGTCGCTTTCTCCAGAACATCAATTCATTGAAAATAGGTCTGGCGAGAAAATACCAAATCTCAATCACGAAGAGAAAGATACCCAGTGCTTTGAAAAAGAAATGGTACACAAGTACAGCAATGCCGATAAAAATAATAAAGCGATAGATCCAAGTTACCAATGCAAACGCAATCATCGCGCGCTGGATACGAACAGATAGATCCTCGGGCGCAGCATCGCCAAACAAGAACAACTTTTCCCTTAACCACCAGCGCGCCATGGCAAAACTTCGCGCATGCAGATTGGGCATACCCGTCACATCACACAACAGAAAATAGCCATCGAACCGCATAAACGGACTTGCATTGATGAGCAAAGTGGCTGTCAACGAGGTGGTAGCTAAAAAGAACACTGCCCCACGTAATCCACCCTCAGGCAAGATCGTCCAAAGCAGCAGACACCAGGCAGCGATCAAGACTTCGGTTGCGATCCCTGCGCCGGCGATGCGTAAACGTTTACCATTAGAGTCAAGTTTCCACGACTCTGTCACATCGGTGTATGCCATCGGGTACATTACCAGAAAAGCAATACCCATCGTAGGCACTCGGCATCCCATTCGCTTGGCGGTCAGCGCGTGACCAAGCTCATGCGTGAACTTGACTGCCACCAATGCACCGGCATAGCTCAGCAACCCCTGCAAGCTGAACGTATCCACCAGCGTCCCAGCAAAGGTCGACCACTGACGGTAAACGCCCCATAAGCCAATCACAAACGCGAATAACGTCAATAAAAGAAACGTACGGCTAAAGAAAAATGAAAAGTGCGGCGTCACACGCGACAACCATGCATCGGGTCGAAGTAACGGCAAACGAAAGAATAAATAACTATGAATCAGGTGCTGCATAGCCCCTTTATTACGGAGCTCGCGTCGCTTGCGAAGCCACTCAATACCGTCGGGATCATGGCGTTGAACTAATTCATGCTCTTCCATGAATCGCAACACACCGAGCACTTCCTGTTCGTCAACATGCAGCGTAGTTTGAATATTGATAGACTCGGCCACCGCCTGAGCGTCCCCCAAGCTAAGACGCGAAATCACCTCAAACGTCAACCAATCAATTGAAAAGTACTGATTTCTGGCGGGATCATGCAGCGTCCAGACAGGCGCACCATTGCGATCGGATGGACCACGATGAAGAGTCAGGTCTTCTCGGAGCTGTGGCCAGGGAGCGGCATCCTCGGCGGCACTCTGCACGGCCGTTGGACTTATTCCAGGCTCCTGAGATGGCGCGAAAGGAACAGCTTCCACACTCATCTCTTAAAGCCCAACAAACTGTCGCAACGCCACAATAGGTTTACGCAGTACCCAATAAGAAAAAGGAACATAATCTCCGGCTACTTTTGCGGTTCCTCTCAAACCAATCCGGGCCGCATCCCCCGCGTCCGTAATACGCGCACGCATGCGATATGCGTAAGTACCATCTGGGCGCGGCACGGCCTCATGTCCGAGATAGCGCAAAGTGCCCGATACTGGCGCAAATGGTGCTGTCTTCAGATACATCGCGACTGCCGCGTCAGGATCAAGCTCTATCGCTTCATTCAACGGCACCCAAACCTCGATCTCCATCTGGCCCTCAGACGCTACCATCATGACCTTTTCGCCAGCCATGACAGGCTTACCGATCCACTCAAGCGGATCATCAAAAATGACCACGCCCTCGCGTGGCGATGTCACCTGCGCCTTCTCCAACACTTTCTTTAAATAATCCGCTTCAAGTTGACGCTCAATCGTTCTTCCCTCTTGAGGCGTCAGTAGTCCTCGGCTTTTTGCATCGGTCAATGACTGCAACGTACTTTGCCGATACTCGGCTAAGGCGATTTGCATTTCCTGTTGAGCGACCTGCATCTTGCTCGTGAGCGAGGTCATGTCCAATTTAAAAAGCGGTTGACCTTTCTTGACGCGCTGATTAGGCGTGACGAACACTTCATCCACTACGCCTTCGATAGGCACCCGTATAACGGCGGGATCTGCGGGCACCAGCTCAGCCTGTGCCAAGATTGTGAGACGAACTGGAAAAAATATAAAAGCAAGTAGACAAGCACCGTATATCACGCGCTTGACTGGGGTCATCTTGCGTAGCCACTCCCACCCTGCCCCCAACCGCTTGCGCGCCGAAGGCTTGTGCAGTGCCTTCCAAGCATGCGACCACATCTCGCTCCACTCAGTGAGCAAACCCTGTTCACGGGAAGACCATGAATCCTCACGTGCAAGCAACAGACCGGCCAGAGGCGCAACTGCAGCACGATTAGAGCTTCCCAAGGTACCGCCGCTAATGGGTATCCACAACGCATGGGAAGGCAAAGATTCACTCCATTGCTGGGCATCATCAGTCTCAAGCATTACTGGCGTCACTATTGCTGCCTCTTTCTGCTTGCTCAGGGACTGACAGACCCGGTTCGACCACGAAACAAACGGTGAATGACGCTCAACATGAGATACGCCCGACTGCGCAACGACACCTTCACCCTCTACCCAGAGAAGGGCGATTTGATATTTCGCAAGCGTATAGGTCTCATTGACTAAAATGAACCGAAGAGTCGCTTCATCCTCTGCACGCCTTGTACGACGCGCGAGGTTAAGCAACAAAGTTGCCGGAGATTTAGGTGCGGGCGCTGTCATTTTATTACGGCTTGCTTATTGGGGACGGCAAAGCGCCCTTGGGTGGGGTTGCGGAAGAAAGGACACCAGCATCAACACTTTCAGGCGGCGTCAGCATGATGGTGCCGCTCATCCCTGGCGTCAAATCCGCAAACTCTCCATCCACAAGTGCCGCAACTTTAAAAGTCTGACTGACTGAATCAATACGAGCACCCACGCGCATCACGCGCGCGGGGTATGTCTTACCGGTCTCATCGATTGTGATTTCAAAAATATGGCCAGGCTTTAGCCACGGCGCCCAGATAGAAGGAGCAATAAACTCCAGCTCCAAGCCGCTGCTATCTAAAATATCAATTAGTGGTTGACCCACCTGAACAAACTGCTGCCCGCGCGCGCGCTGCTCCACCACTTTTCCATTAAAAGGCGCATCAATCGAGCACTTACTGACGATGGCTTCGAGTTCCGCGACCTCTGCTTTCGCACGATCCAGTTCAGAAAGCGAATTTTCTGCTTCCACCCTACTCACCGTGCCAAGCTTAAGCAGACGCCCATTAGTCGCTGCGTTGCGAGAGGCAATTGCTAGCGTTGCTCGGACTCGCTGGAGTTGTGCGTTTTGGACTGCACAGTCAAAACGTACGAGCTCTTGACCTTTTTTGAATGACTCGCCTTCTTTAAAAGAAAAATCTTGAAGCTTTGCACCTAACTCGGCCACGACCGTCGTAAAGTTCAGTGGATTAAGTTGCGCACGAATAGCAGGCCTCTCCAAGAGAGGCAAGAGGGATGCGTCAGCGTTTTCAGTACCTGAATCTTTAGGTAATTGAGGCGTTGACACTATCCCGCTCGATACTGTTTGATCTTCTTGCGGTTGAGTGAATTTCACTGTCCTCCAGGGACGCCACTCTACGACCACTACCCCCACCACAATTATCGCAGCAAGCAACCAACCAGCATATTTGGTCATTGCTTCTTCTCAGCCACGGCTAATTCAAGCAGTGGTAATTGACCAGAATTCCACTGACTAAAGGTTTGTTTCACCACGTCAGATAAATCCTGCAATTTAATATCATCCACGCTTCCAATGTCAGGCTCCAAACCTGCAGTCGCCTGCAGACGCGCGCTTGCCGCAAACAGCTGAGAGAGTGCCTGATATTTTCGCAGACGACTCAAAATCGCAGAAGCGTCCGCAGCTACTCTTTCTGCTTGACTCGCAGCACCCTCTCTCTCATTGTTCCTAGTGATCCTAGCAATATTCAGATCTACTTTCTCAATATCGACTGATCGTTGATAAAGCTTGTAGGCATTGTCGAGCTGCATTTTAGATAAATACACTTGGCTGACAACAGCCATCTGCACCAACATACGCTTGTTTGTTGCTAAGTCCTCATTCGCGAGCGCTTGCTGCTTAACCTGTGGCGCTAACAAAAGGTTCCAAAGGTTGAAACTGATTTGCGCGGCACCCTCCATCCAGTTCTTATTTATGTAGTAAGTATTGTTTGAAGCCTGAGGACCATAATTAAAAGATAAGCCCGGTAAGAGACGCAACATCGACTTACGGGTCTCGAGCATTGCGATGCGCGCGTTGTAAATCCCTTCCTTGAGGTCTGCGTTATGTGCGAGCGCGCGGACCTCAAACTCCTCGACAGACGTCTTTGCATACGCATGCGGTGCTGTGAGCTTGTCTGGATCCTCAAGCATGTATTGAGAGTTCGCAGGCACATTGATGAGTTGATTCAACTCGATTTTTGCGGTCGACAGCTCCTGATCGATTGTCTCCAATATTTTCATATTGTCCAACAGCGCTTTCTGGTAGCGCATCGCATCGAGTGGACTTCGATCCCCGCCATCTTTGCCCTGCTTGCTTGATCTAAGTGCGACCTCGGCAGATTTAATCGTTTTTAAAATATCATCCTTCAGCTTTTGAGCGCTTGCGGCCCGCAGATATGCGATCTGGATGTCTTGAACCAGTAAATGCATCACACGACGACGCTTCTCTGAAGCAACCAGCACCTTGTCAGCATTTTGTTTCGCGGCGTAATAGCCCACCCCGAAATCCAAAATATTCCAGCTCAGCATTGCACCACCCACCCAGTACTGTCTGGAAGAGTTCACAAAGGGCTCGCTCAAAGATGGATTGCCAGAGTAATAACCAACGGCCTCTGTTACAAAATAGTTATTACGATAGTTGTAGCCGGCATTGGCAACAACCTTCGGCAACATATCGTAATTCGATAGCTCAGAAGCTCCGAGAGCAATAGCCTGTTCCATCATCTTGGAGCGATGTTCGAGGTTGTACTTCAACCCACGCGCGACAGCTTCATTAAGAGTCATCTGCATCCCGACGGGCTCGACATCTTTGTAAGCATTTAAACGGTCTTGCTTGAGCAGTTGATCTTGCTCACTCATGCTAATTGGAGTGGGCTTGATAGAGCATCCAGCAGCAAGCAAGCAAATACCAGCTAGCGCACTCATTTTAGCGATCGACATGTTGCTTTCTAGTTTTAGCAGTTTCATAAGGTCATCGATTAGTTAGTAGGGTGTTTTTTGTTATGACTCATTTGCGCACTAAGCGCGCATGAGTAGTACAGCTTCCATTTGCGATGAAAAGGATCTCTTTCCTTCAAAGGAGGCCTGTTTATCGTTGGGTTTCAACTTAATCGTTGTCTCCGCCCGCTGACCTTTTGAGTCGGATGCCTCGATTCTGATTTCCAATGCCTGTCTCAGACCACTCGGCACCTCAGCAGTTAACTTGCCAGTCGCTGAATCAAAGCGCATCCATGCAGGTAAAGGCGAACCATCCTTAAGAGTCGCCATCAGATTGATCGGACCCTGCCCACCGACAAACGTGCCACGAGGTAGCAAGTACTCAAATGCCGTACCCTCAGCCAAAAGTACATCGGAAGGCTTTAGTACATTTCTGAGCGGCAGATCACGCTGGCCGATCTCCTTGTCTTTAAAGGTCTCAATACCCGCACCCAGAATGGCATTTCTCTCCAGCCATTGCTCAGGTGAATACGGTGAGGCTGTTTCCAGTGGCCAAGCCCCTTTGAGTGCAGTATTTGTCAGGGATGGTGCTGTAAAGTATTCAGGGGTTGCGTACTCGCCCGTAATCACATAACTGATCTTAATATCCGGATATTCGATGTCGTACCAGTTCCACTCGTAGGCCATTGGCTCATACCAGGGCGTAGAGGGAGACTGAGGCGCATCAAGGATAGGGGCGGGAAGAGGTGGTGGCGTTGCATCGACCAACACCGGTAGACCAGGATCAAGAATCCGGTTGGCAAGCGGATTATTGTCACCAAAGGCGTTGTCCGTCACCGTGAGCACGATGCCCACAATCTTTCCGCCCGAAATCACAAAACGCGCACCATCACCCACATAATTTCCAGCACTATCTTTACGCTGAGTGAAGTCATACCAGCCAGCTTGCGTAATCGGATTGCCATCCAGATCTGTCAGACCTCCGCCATTGAGTGCGTCTTGGCTCACGTACTTCATGTAGCCATTGAAATCGCCCTCAACCAGACCTGAGCGCGACACGTCAATGTAGATACTGATTTGAACGCCCAGACGCGCACCATCCACGTCCACCAGCGCCTCACCAACAGGCGACACAGTGAAGCGGATCGCATCCCAAGGCGCATAGACGCCTTCAGGCTTG
>JAURZO010000070.1 GCA_030653405.1 Zwartia sp.
TTTTTGTGAATGCTGCAACCTGGGGACTCATGATCACCGGGAAATTAGTGACGGTCAGTAGTGAAAAACACCTCTCTACGGCCTTGTCAAGAATGATCTCTCGCGGTGGGGAGCCGCTCGTGCGCAAGGGGGTCAATATCGCCATGCGCTTGCTCGGCGAGCAATTCGTCGCTGGACGAACCATCACTGAAGCCCTCAGCAACGGTGAACGGTTGGCAAAGAAGGGATTTTCCTATTCGTTCGACATGCTTGGTGAAGCCGCCATCACTCGAGAGGACGCACGTCGTTATTTTTTGCTTTATGAGCAGGCGATTAATGCGATCGGCAAAAATGCTGCCGGACGCGGGATTTACGAGAGTTCAGGAATTTCTATCAAGCTCTCCGCTTTGCACCCTCGATATAGCAGAGCGCAGCGTGATCGCGTGATGAATGAGTTGTTGCCTGATCTTTTAAAGTTAGTGCGCTTGGCAAAGCAGTATGACATTGGTCTGAATATTGATGCCGAGGAGGCGGATCGACTCGAACTCTCTCTTGATCTGCTCGAAGCGCTCTGCGATGACCCTGGATTGAAAGACTGGAATGGTGTTGGGTTTGTTGTACAAGCCTATCAAAAGCGCGCGCCGTACGTGATTGATTATCTGATTGACTTGGCAAGACGGCAGAAGCGACGTTTGATGGTTCGGCTTGTCAAGGGCGCCTATTGGGATACCGAAATCAAAAGGGCGCAAGTCGATGGTTTAGAGGGCTATCCAGTCTATACGCGCAAAAGCCATACGGATGTTTCGTATTTAGCTTGCGCTAAAAAAATGCTTGGCGCACCGGATGCATTATTTCCACAGTTTGCGACGCATAACGCTCAAACAGTCGCCGCTATTTATCAAATGGCGGGTCCGAACTATTACCGTGGGCAATATGAATTTCAATGTCTTCATGGCATGGGTGAGCCGTTGTATGAGTTTGCCTGTCAGTCAGTCGCACAGGGCGGACTAGATCGACCCTGCAGAATTTATGCCCCGGTTGGCACACACGAGGCCTTGCTGCCTTACCTTGTTCGCAGACTTTTGGAAAACGGTGCCAACACTTCTTTTGTGAATCGAATTCATGACGAGGCCACCAAGATTGATGACCTGATCGCCGATCCGGTTGAGTTGGTCAGGTCGATTTCACCACTTGGATCCCCTCACGATCGGATACCGCTCCCTGAAGATCTCTATAGGAGCCCGGAGGGTGCTGCTTCGATCTCTCGCCCCAATTCTGCCGGGCTGGATCTGAGCAACGAACAAAGACTTGGATCGTTGAGTGCGGATCTGATTAATGTTGCGCTCACGAAATGGCAGGCGATGCCGCTTCTTGGCAGTGAAGATGTTGTATGGAAGACTGAGTTCGCTAAAAATGTTTTCAATCCTGCGGATCAACGTGATGCAGTGGGTGAGGTGATATTTGCGCAAAGGCATCATGTTGAACAGGCGCTCCAAGTCGCTGCGTTACAACAAGCTGTCTGGCAAGCAACCCCAGCGAGTCAACGCACCCAAGCGCTTCAAAGGGCGGCTGAGTCAATCCAGTCCCAAATGGGCACACTGGTCGCCATGCTTGTGCGTGAGGCCGGCAAATCGATACCCAGCGCGATCTCAGAGATCCGTGAGGCGGTTGACTTCCTGAATTACTACGCAGCTTGGGCTAACGAGCACCTTGATGGTGTCTCTCATGCCCCGCTAGGCCCCGTTGCTTGCATCAGTCCCTGGAATTTTCCGCTTGCTATCTTTGTAGGTCAAATATCAGCCGCCTTAGTGGCTGGCAATGTTGTCATCGCCAAGCCTGCAGAGCAAACATCGCTGATTGCATACGCTGCTATTAATATCCTGCACCAAGCAGGTATTCCAACTCAGGCCCTGCAACTTCTACCCGGGACGGGAGAAGAGGTTGGTGCAGGACTAGTCGAGGACAGTCGAATTCAAGGTGTGATCTTTACGGGATCGACTGAAGTCGCCAAAGCGATTGCGCGAAAGTTATCTGATCGTTTGGATGAACGCGGTCAACCTGTCACGCTGATTGCCGAGACGGGCGGGATTAATGCAATGGTCGTTGACTCTTCGGCGCTTTGCGAACAAGTGGTCAATGACGTGTTGGTGTCCGCTTTTGACTCGGCAGGGCAGCGCTGTTCCGCCTTGCGTCTGTTGTGTATTCAAGACGACATCGCAGACACCTTGCTCCACATGTTACGAGGTGCAATGTCAGAGCTCCGTACTGGTCATAGCGACAGGCTGAGCTGTGATGTGGGTCCCATTATCGATAGTCAGGCTAAGTCAGTGATCGACAAGTATCTCGTGCAGATGCGCGCTCAGGGCTACCCGCTGTTTCAGACAGAGCTGGATGCGAACCTTCAGTTTGGATGGTTTGTGCCACCCACATTAGTCGAAGTGGATGCAGTCCAAAATGTGACGAAAGAGATATTCGGTCCGGTGTTGCATGTTGTGCGTTATCGTCGTGAAGAGCTCGACGATCTTGTCAATGCGATCAATCGTCTGGGGTTTGGTTTGACATTAGGCATTCACACGCGACTTGATGAGACGGTACAACAGGTGATGACGCGTGCGGTCGCAGGGAATGTTTACATCAACCGCAACATGGTTGGGGCGGTGGTTGGTGTTCAGCCCTTTGGTGGTAATCGGCTTTCAGGCACGGGTCCTAAAGCGGGTGGAATGCTCTATGTTTTGCGTCTACTGGCTTCTTTGCAAAAGCAACCTGCTCTGCTCGAGTCGTTGACGAGCACGCGCCCAATTGAGCTTGCGCTATCCGGTCCGACAGGCGAGAAGAACACGTACGTTTTAGAACCTAAAAAAGTGGTGCTGTGTGTGTGTTCAACGGAACTGGGAGTCATGCATCAAAACGAAACGACATCCCGCGTGGGTGTTTCGCCTGTCTGGTTGAATACACCTGGGCTCGTGAGTTGGCGGACCCGTCATCCAGAGCAGTGCCGTGATTGGAAAGTTGTTGAGCTAGCCGAGCTTGAGCATTTGCCTGTTGAAGCCGTTTTGTTCGAAGGTGATCGTGACGCACTGCTCACATTAGTTCAACAGCTATCGAACAGGGGCGGGCCTATCATCCCTGTCCAGAGCCGAACCGCTGAGCAGCTAGAGAGATGGGATCACTACCGAATTGATATTCTTTTGCATGAAAGAGCGATTAGTCATAACACTGCTGCTGCGGGCGGTAATGCTACGCTCATGACAATTGGCTGAGCGGGTAGCAGAAGATAGATTGGCAATTCGCACAGATTATTTTGGATACGAAGTGATTGGGAGCTGGCATGGTTGACACAAGTCTCATTAAAGATTTTGACGTAGGTGAAGAAACCCGGTTAATGAATGAACCCAAAGGGTTGTTTCCAGCAACCCCTGCGACATCCCGCAACGCGGGAATCGGTCCATTCAAGCGATTGGTGCTGCGCGGTGCAACCATGATTGACGGAACTGGTGCTCCTCCGTCAGGCCCTTACGATATTGTGGTTGAGAATGGACGTATTACTGAGCTCAAACTGGTGGGTGCGCCATTAAAAGCGATCAACCCAAAAATTCGTCCGTCACCAGGTGACCACGAGATAGACTGTCACGGTAAGTTTGTCACGCCTGGACTGATCGATTGTCATAGTCACGTTGGCACGCCGTATCACTCAATGAGCGGAGTCGTTCCGCCGGCGGATTACATTTACAAGCTTTGGCTCGCGCACGGAGTGACGACGGTTCGGGAAATGGGCTCTATGAATGGGCTGAGCTACATGATGCAGCAACGCGAGGCCGCGGAGCGCAACGAGATCGCCGCCCCACGTATGGTCTTGCACTCATACTTTCCCGCAGTCAATGAAAGAATCAAGACGATTTTCACACCCGATCAGGCGCGTGAGTGGGTGCGTAAGATCAAGGCCAGAGGGGTTGACGGCATTAAGTTTTTTGGCGCACCACCGGCAATCATGCAAGCCGCACTGGAGGAAGCAAAAGAGCAGGGACTTAAAACGGGTTGTCATCATGCTCAAATGGCCGTGACTCAGGTCAATGCGCTCACCTCTGCGCGATGGGGTCTGACGAGTTCAGAACACTACTATGGTATCCCTGAGGCGCTTTTTGAGAATCGCGTCGTACAAAACTTCCCAACTGACTACAACTACGGAGACGAATATTTCCGGTTCTCGGTATCGGGACAGATGTTCGCTCAGGCAGCGTCTCCTGGTAGTCGTAAGTGGAATGATGTGCTGCACGAGTTTCTTGAGTTGGGTCATACCTTTGTCCCGACTTTCAATATTTATGATGCCAACCGCGACTTGATGCGCGCACGCCGTGCGGACTGGCATGGTGACTATAGTTGGAAATCGGTTTGGCGTTATTTTCAGCCACAACGCGGTGGACACGGCGCCTACTGGTATCGCTGGAGTGTGGCGAACGAAATTGAATGGAAACGCAACTATCAAATCTGGATGCAGTTCGTCAATGATTACAAAAATTTAGGCGGAAGGGTTTGCGCGGGTAGCGACTCAGGTTTCATTTATCAGATATATGGCTTTGGCTTGATTCGTGAGCTTGAACTTTTACAAGAGGCTGGCTTTCACCCGCTCGAGGTGTTGCGTAGCGCCACCTCGCAGGGCGCAGAGTTATTAGGCATAGAAGACGATACGGGTAGCATCGATGTTGGTAAACGTGCGGACTTGTTGGTGCATGATTTCAATCCCTTGGAAGATTTCAAACTGATGTACGGAACCGGTGCGGTGCGTTTAAATGATGACACCGGCAAAGTCGAGTGGCATCGCAGTTTGCGCTATACCATCCGGGCAGGTCTGATTTACGATACTCATGAACTGCTTGAGCAAGTCAAGCAGATGGTCAATGAAAGCTGGCAGGAAGATAATGCAGATCGACCACCCCGTCGTTGACTTTGTCGTTCTTTGTGGATTTTTAGGCAGTGGAAAAACGACGCTGCTTGTAGATTTGCTCAGTCAACAGTCCCTGGAGGATACGGCTGTCATTGTCAACGAGGCTGGTGAAATTGGTCTGGACGGCGCGTTGATTGCCGAGGCTGGAGATAGCAGTCAAACAATGCTGTTGTCCAATGGATGCGTTTGTTGCTCTTTGCGCAGCAGTTTGGTGATCACTATTGCAGAGTTGCTTGATGCCCCGCGCAAAATCGGCGCTCCGCCGATACGGCGTATTATTTTGGAGACCAGTGGTTTGTCGCGTCCGGGTCCTATTTTGGCCTCGCTTGCTGATCCAGAGTTGTCATCGCGTCATCTGCGCGTTTCTATTGTGTGTACTTATGACTCGAGTCGAGAGCTTCTGCATGAGGAAACGTTTGAAGAAGCAGTGGCTCAGCTCACTGCTGCGCAACGTATTGTGATGACTAAGGTAGACCTGGTTGACGATGACGCACTCACAGAAGCTAAACAACGCGCGCAAGCGATTAACCCACTCGCACGGATTGTATGTAGCCGCGATCGAGATGTGTTAGTGGAAGAAGCCTTTTTGGCGCAGGATTTTTCACCAATTTCAGGTCGTGCTGACTTGATTGACATGGCAATTCAGGCGCTTGGTCAATACAGATCAGAGGCGGCACATGCAAGAATTCACGTGATGCGCGCTAGCTTGACTCAGCCAATTGTATGGGAAGAATTTTCCACTTGGCTCGATGATTTGGCAGGGGCGTGTGGCGAGCAGTTGTTGCGAGTCAAGGCGCTAGTGCATGTTGAGGATTGCGAAGATCCTATTTTGGTGCAGAGTGTTGGCACGACCTACGGTATGCCTCGCAGGATGACGCAGCATCGACATTCGCCTAATATCATCGTGGTGATTACCCGAGATTTGAACGCAGAGGATATTGCGTTGCAGTTGCCTCATCCCTTTATCAAGTTGCAGTCACTCGCAGTGCCTTCAGAACAAACGTTCGGAGTTTCTAGTTCATCACGTCTTTTTACTCAAAGGAGTACTCATGCAAAATCCTAATGCAAAACGACGCACTTTCCTGAAAACAGCCTCTGGACTGATGCTAGCACCAGCAATGCCGTTGGTGAGTAGTAATGTGTTTGCCCAAGACAACAGTGTTGTTGTTGGCACCTGGGGAGGCGATTATCAAAACTTGCTGCAAAAGATTGTTAATCCATTGACGGATTCAAAAGTAATTTTTGATACGGGTAATGCAGTCGCTCGTGCGACGAAAATCCGTGCCGAACGCACTTCGCGTCGTGGTTCTATGGATGTGTGTTTGCTGCAAGATGTGGATATGTACGACTTGTCCCAGCTCGATGTTTTTGAGCCGGCAACACCAAAAGATATGCCTAACCTGGCTAATATTTTCGAGCAATTTAAAACGGGTTATTCGATTCCACACATTTTTAGCGCCATGGTGCTTGTCTATAACAAGGAAAAAATTCCCACCCCGCCAGACAGTTTTTCTGCAGCGATCGACCCAAAATATCGTGGTCGCGTGGGTTTCTCGGATATTCTTTTCGTGGCGAACACGCTGTTTGCTGGCCTGGCGAATAAGGGCAATACATCAAGCTTTGAGCCCGGCATGAAATTTCTCGCTGAAATCAAGAAAAATGATCCGAAAATTTTCCCGTCTAACGAAGCTGTTGCCGCCGCTCTGAAGTCCGGTGAAATTTGGATGACGTGCATGTGGAAAGCTCGTGCGCTTCAGTGGCAAGATGCCGGTCTACCCTTGGGTTTTGTGATCCCCAAAGAAGGTGCTGTTGCCGTGACATTTGAAGGCGCTGTGCCAAAGAACTCCAGAAATAAGCCGGGTGCTTACAACTATCTCAATACAATGCTCAATCCAAAGGGGCAAGTTGAGTTTGCCAAGGCGATGGGATATGCACCGACCGTTCGCAACGCTGATATGCCAGCGGATTTGAAAGACCGAGTGAGCTTTACTGACAGCGAGCTCAAACGTGTTTTTGCTTACGATTCTAAAAATCTTGTGGATGGCAAAGTTGCTTGTCTAGATTACTGGAACAAGTCGTTTAAAGCGGGCGCTTAGTCTGCGTGTAAGGTTAAGAAAGATGAGGGGCGCCTTTGCGCCCCTTTTTTTTTGAAGACCGTGTCTTGTAAGGATTTCAGTGCTTTGAAATGCATCATGATTGTTGTCATATTCACTTAACAGATAGTAGATAGTGATGAGGTGAATGATCTCTAAGTACTCTATGGCCAACATTAAATGATCAGCATTTATTGCGATGATTTGTATTTATTTATTTAAATGAATTTGTTTAGTAAATTATTGTTATCGGAGAAATTTCAATCATTAAAGTTTTGGGAATACGACATGACGACTCGCCCCCAGTTTGATCTTTCTTTTATGACGCTCAAGCCAGCCGAGCTTAATACGTTTCTGAAGCCGTACACCGAAACGATTAAAACAAGTAAACGAGTGACTTCGGACGTAATCAAGTACTCGTTTTACAGTTCCAAAGAGCAATTACCTGACAGCGCCACTAATGATTCTGGCCTGCAGGGCCCTTTTTCTTTTAAAGCCTTCACGAGTCAAGAGAAAGCGGTTGCCAATTCTGTTCTCTCCATGCTTCAGACGTCGACAGGACTGAAGTTTCAGGAAGTCACAGCTGGGGAAGGGGAGCTACGGTTTGGTAAGTACAACATGGCATCGACGTTTGCAGGATATACATATAACCCTGGTGATTTTTCAGAAAAATACACGCCTTTATTTATCAACACGAATCTTGAAGGAAACGCCCGAGCCTTTACACAGACCTTTCTTCATGAACTTGGACATGCACTGAATTTCAAGCATCCCGGCATTTATGACAGTGGTGATAGCAATCCAGTTTTGCCGGCTAATCTCGACACATCGTTGCTGTCTGTCATGTCCTACAGCGATTACGAATACAACATGTCGTTCTCTCCACTTGACCTCAAGGCGTTGATGGAGCTCTACGGGGTAAACAGTAATCCCACACCAAAAAAATATCTTTTTACCGCCAGTGGTAACACTGCCACGCAGTCAGTAGATGGCAACGAGTATCAGATCAATATGGTTGGTAAGGATATTTTTTGGATTGTTGATGGTCCACATACTTATGATTTTTCACGTGCCGAGCAGGGCTCGCAAGGACTCTATGTCAACGCGGCGATCGGTGCGGTTCGTTGGTCAACGCCAGAAGACTGGCTCAAAATCAATGCTTGGCGAGGTAAGGGTGCCGACGCCGTTGATACGTTGGCTAAAATTTCAGAGTATGCCAACGTTCGCTTCTTTTATCCTGATTCGTCAACAGTATCTGGAACGATTACGTCATCGGAGTCGTCTACGCCTGGCGGTCGACAGGCGCTCGCAAAAAATGTAGCGTCTGACGCAGATCCTGTGTCCAAATTAATCCTATCAGAGCATAACGATGTGATCGTCATGCTTGAGAATGAAAGCGTTTTTAATTTCATCGATACAGGCGAAGGGAATGATCGCTTTGTAGGTTTCATCGATGGTATCGTTGTCGATGGTGGTGGTGGCATCGACGACATGCAACTGTTTGGCATGCGTGATGAATTCCAAATCGTTCGTACAGATGCAGGGTTTATTATCTCCGATACCAACGAAGACAGTCTCTCTATTGAGGAGATTGATCGCTTGCATTTCGATGATGTTTCGGTTGCGTTTGATTACGACGGTAATGCCGGGGATATTTACCGTGCTTACACAATGTTTGGACGTTCGCCTGACTTGGAGGGTATGGGATACTGGATTGACGCCATGGATGAGGGCATGGATGACATTAAGCTTGCGAATTGTTTTGAGAATAGTGAAGAATTTATGAGGCACTATGCAGGCACTGATAACCTGACGTTTTTACAAAAGCTATACGCTAACGCACTGCAGCGCGAGGCTGACGCTGATGGTTTAGCCTATTGGCTTGCCCAGTTGGACAATGGGGTGAGCCGTACGTCCGTCATTCATCCAATTGTTCAAAGCCCAGAAAGTGTTGCTTTATATGCCTCAGCTGGATTGGCAGGTATGACTTATCAAGAGTGGGAATGGCTTGGCAGTATGTAACAATCAGATATCGTTTTAATGCCTAATGACGGCTTAGCGATATTTGAGTTCATTTCCTCTGGAGGCAATATGTTTAGTCATGTGATGGTGGGCGCGAA
>JAURZO010000048.1 GCA_030653405.1 Zwartia sp.
CTCGCACACTCGGATCGTGCTCGATGCGATGACAAGCATCGAGCATCGCCTCGACAATGCCCGTTCCCGTCAGCGCATTGCGCGTCTCAGGGTGATTGAGCGTCAGCGTCACGACACCGAGGTCGTCTTGATCGTACTGGAGAACCGTCGTCATACTTGAGAAGCCTTAAAGTGGATCAGTGAAAGAGTTGCGCCTGTCACAAAAGCAACAGGAGAAACAGAAAAAACGAAGTCAACCCGAGAAAATGCTCGCCCTAGCGGGGAGAGCCGCTCAGGATCAGCGACCTGCCGCCTTGGCGGTAATACCACCGGCCACGCCAAAATCAGTGGCTGGACGATCAAACAGAATCACTCGGATATTTTGTTTAGAGACTCCAATGGCTTGCTCTGTAGCCTGCGCCATCGCGGCAATCACTGCAGCCTTTTGATCCTCGGTTCTGCCACGAATCAGACCCACCGTGATCATGACCATCTCCTTGCCGATTTCACCGGCGACAATCACATGCTCGGGGGGAATCTCCTGCAGCACCACGCGGACTGAAGCCAAGGGCGCGCCGATGCTGTCCACCACCGACTGGGTCAGCATTTTCAATAGATCCGTCTTTTTTGCAGCGCTGTGACCTTGCAAGATTTGAACATTGAGCATTGGCATGATTGTGCTATCTTCCAGAAAAATGAATGTAGAGGCCTGAATCCGTCAGGCGGCCGTTAGTCATTTATAAACCAAGTTCGCGATCGTGTCCTCTCACCCTTCCCAGCACAAGAGCAAAGGCGGATTTAGCAGGGTTTTTAAGGCTGCCGGATACTCCGTCAAAGGCTTAGGCGCTGCGCTGCGCTACGAAGCCGCCTTTAGACAAGAGTTGTTTCTGGCATTGATTTTGACGCCTGCCGCTTTTTGGGTCGGCGAAAATGCTCTGCAAATTATCCTTTTGCTATCAACATTGGTGATTGTGCTGATCGTTGAACTCCTGAACTCCGCCATAGAGTCCGTGGCCGATGCCGTCACGCTCGACAATAACCTTCTGATCGGCCGAGCCAAAGACCTCGGCAGTGCTGCCGTCCTACTCAGCTTACTGATGACGGCAGCGATCTGGATCGCTCTATTAATCAATAAATGGTTTCCTTTCATTTAGCGCCTGCAGAGTTGAACGCGTTGATTTGGGTTTAAATAGAGGTTGTCATCATTAACAATCATCCGCTATGTCTTTTATCCAGAAACTGAACGCCGCATGGGCGAGCTCACAATCCCTTTTGATGGTGGGACTTGACCCTGACCTCACTCGGCTGCCAGCGGAGCTAAAAGACAAGCCGGACGCAATTTTTCAGTTTTGCAAGCAGATCATCGATGCCACGGCACCTTTTGTATGCGGCTTCAAGCCGCAGATCGCTTACTTTTCTGCGGTAGGTGCTGAGCGTCAACTAGAAGACCTCTGCGCATACCTTCGAGAGCAATATCCACATTTGCCTTTGGTACTGGATGCCAAGAGAGGTGATATCGGTGCGACTGCGACGCAGTATGCGCAAGAGGTCTTTGGTCGGTATGGTGCCGACGCAGTGACGGTGAGCCCTTACTTGGGGGCTGATTCTGTCGAACCCTATCTCGACTGGGCAGATCGGGGCGTGATCGTCTTATGCCGCACCTCCAATCCAGGCGGTTCAGACTTGCAGTTTTTAATGACGGATGGCGTGCCTTTGTATTTACGTGTCGCCGACTTGGTCGCCAACAAGTGGAACAAAACAGGGCAATGTGGGCTGGTTGTTGGGGCAACTTTTCCAAATGAGCTCGCGGCAGTCCGAAAGGCTGTCGGCGACAGTATTCCACTTTTAGTGCCGGGTGTCGGCGCCCAGGGCGGCGATATCGCAGCAACCTGCGCAGCAGGCTGCAACGCACAGAAGACTGGGATGATGATTAACTCTTCACGGGCGATTTTGTATGCAACGGGCTCGGGGCACTGGACCGAAGCAGCAGCCGCCGTCGCCAAACAAACACGCGATGACATCAATACCCACCGCTAGCCCCACCTAGCCTAGCAGTTCGAGCGCTGATTGCAAGGAAAACGCGACCGATGCCTCGCGCACGGCATCCCGATCGCCAGAAAAAATATGCGCGGTGGCGTGAACGACGATCCCAGAGGGTGCACGCTGCGCGAAACCAAACCAGACAAGACCAACGGGCTTACCAGCAGTGCCGCCCCCGGGCCCCGCAATACCGGTTGTTGTGAGCGCCAGTGAGGCGCGAGGTGCCATGGCCAACACACCCGCAGCCATCTGACGCGCCACTTCCTCACTGACCGCGCCAAACTGCTCCAACGTTTCTTTGGCGACCCCTAACTGAACATGCTTGGCTTGGTTACTATAGGTAATCCAGCCTTGATCAAACCAGAGACTCGAGCCTGGCACAGACGTCAGTGCTCCGGCAAGGAGCCCTCCCGTGCATGATTCTGCCGTGGCGAGCATGCCCTTTTTACTTTTGAGTATTTCTCCCAACTGGGCGGCGAGATCACGTGTGTCATTCTGCATGAAAAAGTCTCCTGTCGATCAAAATGCTCGACGTAATATTGACTTTATCAGGTTCAGCCCTGAGGCGCTCGGGCTCGGGTTCTTGTTATGGCTCGGGTTCTTGTTCGGGTTCGGGCTCGGGCTCGGGTTCGGGCTCGGGTTCGGGCTCGGGCTCTGGTCCTACTTCTGACCCTTATTATTCCGATTGCTGTACGGGTTGTTATTTGGTTCTTTTTAAATGGGTGGACCAAACCGGACGAGCAACGCCATCAACAACAAGGTGTAGGCGGCCGCCAGAATGTCATCCAGCATGACGCCAATGCCGCCCTTGAAACGTTGGTCGGCCTGACGGATGGGTGGTGGTTTGACCGTGTCAAAGAATCTAAACAAAACAAAGGCGATGAGCTGGGCAATCAAGGTATCAGGCACGAGCCACAGCACGAGCCAGAAAGCCACAAACTCATCCCACACAATGCCGACATGATCCTGGACGCCTAGGGAGCGGCCGACACGTTCGGCTGCCCAACAGCCATAAACAAAAGAAAGGAGTAAAAAAATCCCGATTGCCAGGTCACTCACCCCAGGTGAGGCAAACACCCAAAAAAACCATGCGAGCAACGTCCCCCACGTACCCGATCCCGGGCGAACTAAGCCCGAGCCAAAGCCAAACATCAAAACTCTGCCAGGATCGGAAAACACCCAACGTAGCGTTGGCCATGTCGTGCGATGCCTCGTGGATACGCCAGCCATATCAGTCCCTGAAATGATCGAAGCCTTGCGGCAAGGGTTGGATCAGCTGGCCCGCCTGATCGAAAACGTGCAGCGCTTTCTCTGCCGTGATCTGACCGATTCGAGTCAACTCTATGCCCTCTTCGCGTGCGATACGTTCGAAATGGTGGCGTTGAGATGTCGCTGCCGTCAGACAAAGCTCATAAACATCTCCACCCGCGAGAACTGCCCGACGCAAAACCATATCGGACAGACCGAGAAGCGCGGGATGGACAGGCAGCTGGGTTTCTTGGAGACTGGCCCCGACGCCACTCGCCTGCAAAATATGTCCAAGATCCTGTAATAAACCATCCGAAATATCAATCGCAGCGTGGGCATACGCACTCAGTCGACGTCCTAGCTGAACACGGGGTGTTGGTTTTTCTAGCGCCTGACGCGTTTGCGTGAGCAATGAAACAGATTGAGACGCTTCAGTATCGAGGAGTTCGCCAGCCAAAATGCGGCATGCCACATCGGCTGCTCCCAAACATCCGGAGACCCAAATATCATCGCCGACCTGTGCTGCGTCACGACGCATCGCACGTGTGGGATCCACCTCACCCAAGACCGTCACACTAATGACAATGCCTGCCTGGCTACGTGTCGTATCGCCGCCAATCAATGCGCAACCGTGCTGATCTGCAAGCGAGTAGAAACCATCAGCGAATCGCGCAAGCCACCTCTCATCAAACGCGGGCAGTGCCAGACCCAATAGGCACGCTTTTGGCTGAGCGCCCATCGCCGCCAGATCGGAAAGGTTGACCGCAAGCGCTTTATGTCCAAGCAGAAAAGGATCGACATCTGGGAAAAAGTGACGACCTTCTAGCAACAAATCTTTACTTGTCGCGAGCGCTAAGCCGGGCGTGACCTGAAACAACGCACAGTCATCTCCTCCTCCAAGCATCCCATGCGGGACGGGGCGCTTGAAAAAGCGAGAGATGAGGTCGAATTCAGAGCCCACGGGCGCGCTTAGCGGCGGACAGCCGCCCGGAGCTCGGTCGTGCGCACCTCTGCGGCCAGTTTATCCAGCACACCATTGACGAACTTAAAACCATCCGTCCCGCCAAAAGACTTGGCAAGCTCAACGGCTTCGTTGATCGCCACGCGGTATGGCACGTCAATCTGGTGCACTAGCTCGAAACTCCCGATCAGCAAGATGCCGTGTTCAATAGGAGAAAGCTCGGCCAATGGCCGATCCACAAAGGGCGAAAACTTCTCACGCAATGCGGGCGCCTCTCTCATTGCACCGTGCAGCAAAGTTTGAAACCAAACAATATCCGCCTGATCGAATTCGTCTTCGTCACGCAAATGCGCCTCAATTTCGCCAGCATCCTGCAGACTGTCCGTGTCGCGCACAAGCCATGCATAAAGACCTTGAAGCGCGAGCTCACGCGCGCGGCGACGCGCGCTGCGTGGTGGCATCGCTGCCGGATTATCGTCTTGCTGGGGCTTGTTCAAGATCATCGTCCTCTTCTTCGTCGTCTTCGTCAGCCTCGGGCTCAAGCGCCGCGACCAAGTTGGCCATCTCAACGGCGCACTGCGCGCAATCCCGACCTTTGTCGGCTGCGCGGGCTTCGGCTTGCTCGTCTGTTTCGGTCGTCAAGACGCCATTGGCGACTGGAATACCGGTTTCTAACGCAACACGGGCAATCGCGGAGGCGCTTTCGTTGCTGACAATTTCAAAATGATACGTCTCGCCTCGAATCACGGCGCCCAAGGCAATCAAAGCGTCAAACTCAAAGGTTTCGGCCATGCGCGCGAGGGTAACGCCGAGCTCAAGTGCGCCAGGCACGGTCACGACCATGATGTCGCGTTCGTCGACGCCAAGGCTTTCAAGCTCCTGGAGGCAAGCATCAAGCTCAATCAAGCCGATGTCTTCATTGAATCGGGCACGAACGATTCCGATATGCAGGCCCTCTCCATTCATGTCGGGGGTCAAGGTATATGGGCTCATGATGTGCTTCCTATGTGTTGCGGGTGGGTGGTTTGTGATCGTAACCGGTGACGTCGAGACCGAAACCAGGCATGATGCTTGGCATTTTGCGGGGTCGCGCCAACAAACGCATCTGCCCGACGTTCAGGTCGCGCAAAATCTGCGCCCCCATTCCGTAGGTACGCAGATCCATGCGGCCAGGTTCACGTTTGACTGGCACAGGGGTCTGACCCTGCCAGGCATTAATTTGGTCGAACAACTGCGTTGAAGATCCTTGGCAATTCAAAAATACCAGCACGCCAGATTCAGACGCGAGGATGGCTTGTAATGCCTCGGACACGCCCCAGCTATGACCAGGGCTTTCAACATCAATCAAGTCCAGAATCGAGGTCGGCTCATGCACTCGAACGAGTGTTTCTCGTGCCGGATCTACATCGCCATGAACCAGCGCGAAATGGGGATTACCCGCCACAGTGTCACGGTAGGCGATCATTTTGAACTCGCCCCATGGCGTCTGGACTTGACGCTCACTGAGTCTCTCGATCACTGACTCGTGTTCATTGCGATACTGGATCAAGTCGGCGATCGTGCCAATCTTTAACTTGTGTGTTTTGCCGTACTCGATCAGGTCAGGCAAACGCGCCATCGTGCCATCAGGCTTAAGGATCTCGCAAATAACGGCGGCCGGCGTCAATCCCGCCATCGCTGTTAAATCACAGCCTGCCTCCGTATGGCCCGCACGCACTAAAACGCCGCCGGGGACTGCACGTAATGGAAAAATATGGCCTGGCTGAACGAGATCCTCGGGCTTGGCATCGCGAGCAACGGCGACACGCACGGTTCGTGCGCGATCTGCAACAGAAATGCCTGTCTCCACGCCTTCGGCGGCCTCGATGGAAACCGTAAAATTTGTACCGTAGGGTGTGCCATTGCGATTGGACATCAAAGGCAACTCAAGTTGACGGCATCGCTCTTCGGTCAAGGTGAGACAAACGAGACCTCGTCCGTGCGTCACCATGAAATTAATCGCTTCAGGCGTCACAAACTCGGCGGCCATCACAAGATCACCCTCGTTCTCGCGGTCTTCTTCGTCGACCAGGATGACCATGCGGCCCATCTTGAGCTCATTAATGATCTCAGTCACAGGCGATATGGCAGCA
>JAURZO010000073.1 GCA_030653405.1 Zwartia sp.
CAATGGCAAGACAAGCTGCGTAGACTGGTTATCCCAAGCGTTGCGTCAAGATGGGCAGAACGTAGGGGTGATCGGCACCCTGGGTGTGACGTACCCGGATGGCACGCTCATCAAAGGACATCTGACCACACCGGATGTGATTTCGGTCCATCGGACGCTTGCGAGCTTGCGTGATGCTGGAGCTGATTATGTGGCCATGGAAGCGTCTTCGATTGGTCTGGATCAGGGGCGGCTGAACCGCGTACGGATCCATGCGGCTGGCTTTACAAATTTGTCTCGTGATCATCTGGACTATCACGGAACAATGCAGGCCTACGAGGCGGCCAAGGCAAAGCTATTTGCCTGGCCTGAATTGCGCTACGCGGTATTGAATCTCGATGATCCTGTGGGTGTGGGTTTGTCGAAAAAGGTTTCTTGCGAGGTGCTGACCTACAGCATTTCGAAGCAGACAAACTCGGCAGCACTGACGGCGAGCGAGCTTCAAACGACATCCGAGGGCATGGCCTTTGTGCTGAGAGACTCGCATGAGCACATTCACGTGCAGAGCCGCGCCTTAGGTGCTCATAATGTTTCCAATTTGCTTTGCGTTGCCGGATTGCTGCAAGGACTTGGATGGAGTTTGGCCAAGGTTGGTCGGGCACTTGCGAGTTTAGGACCCGTGGATGGGCGACTTGAGTCCGTGCCATCGCGCCTATCAGACGTTGTCGTACCGCTTGTCGTTGTCGACTATGCGCATACGCCAGATGCGCTGGAGCGGGTGCTGCGTACTTTGCGTGCGCAAGCACAGTCCCGACAAGGTCAGTTGGTGTGTGTGTTTGGTTGCGGTGGTGACCGTGATCCTGGCAAGCGCCCCATCATGGGTGCGGTTGCACAGAAGCTGGCCGACCGAGTGTTTGTTACCAGCGACAATCCGCGCAATGAATCACCTGCAGCAATTATCGCTTCAGTGGTCGCGGGAATGTCCGGAGACGCTCAACCCGTTCATATTATTGAAGATCGTGCGCAAGCTATTTTGGAAGCCATCCTGGGCGCCTCGGATGCAGATGTCGTCTTAATCGCTGGCAAAGGTCACGAGACCTATCAGGAAGTATCTGGCGTACGTCATGCTTTCGATGACAGGCAATGGGCCCAGGCGGCCTTTGTCCTTAAGCAGGGTCGTCCAATTCAAACCGATTCGCGCAAACTTGACTCGGGTGCGATTTTTGTTGCCCTGCATGGCGAAAAATTTGACGGTCACGATTACCTGCAACAGGTTGCTGATGCGGGGGCTTCGCTCGCGATTGTTGATCAGGTAAACGCTGCGATTTCACTGCCACAGGTAGCCTTAGGGGATACGCATGCGGCGCTGTTGAAGCTTGGCACCGCATGGCGCAGACAGTTTGCGATCCCCTTGATCGCCGTCACCGGAAGTAACGGTAAGACCACGACAAAGGAAATGATTGCGGCCATTTTGGCGGCCTGGTTGGGTGAAGATAAACGACTTGCTACCGTTGGTAACCTCAATAATGAGCTGGGCGTTCCGTTGACGTTGATGAGATTGCGTCAATCGCATCAGGCGGCTGTGATTGAGCTTGGAATGAACCACCCGGGCGAAATTGCAGTGCTGGCGGCCATGGCGCAGCCCACGGTGGCGCTCGTAAATAATGCGCAGCGAGAGCATCAAGAGTTCATGGAGAGCGTGGAGGCCGTTGCCCGAGAAAACGCGGCAGTATTTGACTCTCTCGCCGAAGGCGGTATCAAGGTGTATCCCGCAGACGAAGAGTATTCGGCATTGTGGTCGAGCCTGGCGTCTCATCACCCTGCTGTGCGCTTTGGCATGGCGTCCTCGGCCGAGGTGTGGGCCAGTGAGTTGCATGCGGATGCATTAGGCTCGTCGTTTCGCATGCATCTGCCTGTCGGCATATGTCAGATTGTTTTAGCCGTGCCGGGGTTGCATAACGTGCGCAATTCCTTGGCCGCGGCGGCATGCGCGCACGCGGTCGGGACACCTGTTTCTGCGATTGTCGAGGGACTGAATCGCTTTCAAGCTGTTTCAGGTCGGATGCAAACACATCGGCTGGCAGACCACCGAGTGTTGATAGATGATACCTACAACGCAAATCCAGACTCAGTTCGCGCTGCCATTGATGTGTTGGCGGGATTGCCTGAGCCCAGGGTCCTGGTGTTGGGGGATATGGGCGAGGTCGGGGAAAATGGTCCGGCGATGCACCGTGAAGTGGGCGCCTATGCGCGCGAGCAGGGCATTAATCACCTGATGACGCTTGGTGAGGCCGCGCGTGACAGTGCCAGAGCGTTCGGTTCTGAATCCGTGATCGCCGAGTCGCCCGAGAAACTATGTGCGGCGCTCACTGAGCTTCCAGCAAAAAGCATACTAGTGAAGGGCTCGCGTTTTATGCGGATGGAGCGAATCGTCAATCATTATCTAAAAACAACAGGGGTGAACCCCAAGGATGCGGTGATGCATGCTCTATGAACTATTCGGCTGGTTAGCGGACAACCACATACGCGGATTCGCCGTGTTTGAGTACATCACACTGCGTGCCGTGCTTGCGTGCGCCACGTCTTTATTGATTGGTTTGATTGCGGGTCCTTATGTCATCGGACGCTTGACGTCACTCAAAATCGGACAAGCTGTTCGTAGTTACGGTCCACAGACTCATCTGATTAAAACCGGTACGCCCACGATGGGCGGTGCGCTCATTTTGATCTCAATCGGTGTCAGCACACTCCTTTGGGCCGACTGGACCAATCGTTTCGTGTGGGTCGTTCTGTTGGTGACGTTTGGTTTTGGCTGGATTGGTTGGGTGGATGACTACAGAAAAGTCGTGCACCGCGATCCCGAAGGGATGCCCGCTCGCAAAAAGTTTTTCTGGCAAGCCCTGATTGGTTTGGTGGCAGCGGTCTATCTTACATTCGCTGTGTCAGCGCCTGCGACGGCCAACATCTGGCCCTTGATGCGTGACTGGGTGATGAGTGGTTTTACGCTCGATTTGCCTACCCGGACAGACTTGATCGTGCCTTTCTTCAAAACGATTAGTTACCCACTCGGGGTATTTGGATTTGTCGCCTTGAGCTGGCTCGTCATCGTTGGAACCAGCAATGCGGTGAATTTAACGGATGGACTTGATGGCCTGGCTATTATGCCGACGGTCATGGTGGGTTCGGCTCTGGGTATTTTTGCGTATGTTGTGGGTCGGGTCGATTATTCAAAATATTTACTGTTTCCCTATGTGCCGGGCGCGGGCGAGTTGATGGTGCTCTGCGCAGCATTGGCGGGTGCCGGCCTGGCGTTTCTCTGGTTCAACGCGCATCCCGCGCAGGTTTTTATGGGGGATGTCGGCGCGCTCGCACTCGGTGGCATGTTGGGCACAATCGCCATCATCGTTCGACAAGAGATCGTGTTGTTCATTATGGGCGGTGTGTTTGTCGCCGAGACGCTTTCAGTGATGGTTCAAGTGTTCTGGTTTAAGTACACAAAACGGAAGTATGGAGAAGGGCGGCGTGTGCTGCGAATGGCGCCCTTACACCACCATTTTGAAGTGGGTGGTTGGAAAGAAACGCAAGTTGTGATCAGGTTCTGGATCATCAGCATGATGCTGGTGTTGATTGGTTTGTCTTCATTAAAGATTCGATGACC
Organism: Zwartia sp.; assembly: GCA_030653405.1. Taxonomy (GTDB): domain Bacteria; phylum Pseudomonadota; class Gammaproteobacteria; order Burkholderiales; family Burkholderiaceae_B; genus Zwartia. The sequence goes on from JAURZO010000073.1 coordinate 3,638, forward strand.
GAAGCTGCTTTAGCCCCTCGCTTTGCTTCGCGGGTCCTGATCGTAGGACTCGGTGAGACAGGTGTTGCTGCCGCCCGCTGGTGCGCACGCAATGGCGCACAGCTGCGTGTGGCGGATACGCGTACACATCCGGCGGGACTCGAAGAGTTAAAACTTGCGTTGGGTGATGCGATTGTCGAGTGGCACTTAGGTTGTGATGTGTTTGCCGAGACATTGCTTGATGACATTGAACAACTTGTATTGAGTCCAGGCTTGGCCCCAGGCATGTCGCCCGTTCGCGAGCTGTTGGAGGCTGCCCAAGCGCGCAATGTTGAAATTACGGGAGAGATTGAGTTGTTTGCCCGTGCTTTAAGGGACCTGCGCGAAACGCAAGATTACGCGCCCAAGGTTCTTGGCATTACGGGTACGAACGGTAAAACAACGGTCACCGCATTGACACGCAGAATGCTCGAAGCGTGCGGGATACATGCTCGCGCTGCGGGTAATATCAGTCCCGCAGCTCTGCATGCGTTGATGGAGGCCCAAGATCAGAACGATCTGCCCCAGGCATGGGTGCTGGAACTCTCAAGTTTTCAGCTTGAGACAACACGGAGCTTGAATCTGACAGCAGCGACGGTGCTGAATTTGACTCAAGATCATCTTGACTGGCATGTCACGATGCCGGCCTATTGCGAAGCGAAAGCCCGCATTTTCAAGATGGCCGAGCAGTTGATTGTGAATCGCGATGATACGAATGTCATGGCAATGGTTCCATCGCTAAGCGGCATGAATATAAGAAGTTTCGGTCGTGATACGCCGATGCTCACCGCAGACTTAGGGATTGAGACCAGCCATGAGGTCATGTGGTTATGTTCTTCAGAGGCAACCGAATTTTTAGAAGATATCCCGACACCGACGCGTCGTAAAAAAAATGCACCTGTGCCACAAAGGCAGGCTGGTCGTCTGGTGCGGTTGATGCCGGTTGATGCGCTGGGAATAAAAGGGCTGCATAACGCGTTGAATTGCCAGGCGGCTTTGTTGCTTGCGCGTGCGTGTGGTGCAAACTGGGCACCGATGCTGCGCGCTGCCAGCGAGTACAACGGAGAGCCGCATCGCATGGCGTTTGTGCGTAGCATCCGAGGCATCGACTTCTTTAATGACAGCAAGGGAACAAACGTAGGTGCCACGGCTGCTGGTATTGAGGGACTTGGTCGCAAGGTTGTTTTGATCGCGGGTGGCGTCGGAAAAGGACAGGATTTTGAACCGCTTGTGCCGGTCGTGCAGCGTCATGTCAGAGCGGTGATCTTGATTGGGCAGGACGCAACGATCCTCTTCCAGGTGCTGGCACCCGCGAATGTGCCTTGCGCGCTTGCTTCAGATATGGCGGATGCCGTTGCGCAGGCATTCCAGCAGGCCGAGGAAGGCGACGCAATTGTGCTTTCGCCTGCGTGTGCGAGCTTTGACATGTTTCAAAACTATCCACATCGTGGTCGGGTATTTGTGGATGCGGTGACGGATCTCGCACTTGAGCAAGGAGACGTGGCATGAGCCTTTTCTCCGAAATGACCGCGAGTGTCAATGCAGTCTCGCCCGGTCGCACAACGATGCGTAACTATGATTTACCACTTGTGATCGCCACCAGTATTTTGGTGGGCATGGGCATCCTGATGGTGTATTCGGCGGCGATTGCGTTGGCTGACGGACCGCGCGCGATGCAAGTTGGTCGTTATTCGTTCGTGTTGCGTCAAACAGCTTTCATGCTGCTTGGACTATTCGTCTCGATGATGGTGTTGACTGTTCCGATGACGGCATGGCGACGGATGACGATAATATTATTTTGTTTCACTGTTTTTCTTCTGGTTCTTGTGATCATTCCAGGCATTGGGAGAAAAGTGAATAACGCAATGCGCTGGTTGCCAGTGGGTCCAGTGACCTTTCAGCCGTCTGAGTTGATGAAGTTTGCTGTCATTTTGTTTACGGCAGATTATGTCATCAGAAAGAAAGAGTACATGCAGAGCTTTCTTCGGGGATTTTTGCCGATTGCGGTGGTTTTGGCCGTTGTGGGAGTACTGCTTTTAAAAGAGCCAGATCTTGGCGCGCTGATGGTGACAGTTGCAATCGCGATGGGCATTCTTTTTCTGGGTGGTATTAACGCCAGGATTTTTTCTACCTTGGCGGGTGTGTTGCTCGTAGGCTTCTCTCTTGTGATTTGGCTCTCTCCCTGGCGGCGTGAGCGCGTCTTTGCTTACCTGGATCCTTGGAATCCAGAATATGCGCAATCCTCCGCGTATCAGTTATCGCACTCATTGATGGCGGTTGGCCGCGGCGAGTGGACCGGTGTCGGTCTGGGTGGCAGCGTTGAAAAACTGCACTATCTGCCTGAGGCGCACACAGACTTTATCGTCGCGGTGATTGGTGAGGAGCTCGGATTTATCGGCATCATGCTGATCATCGTTTTGTTTGCGGTAGTGGTGCAGCGGTGCTTTGAGATCGGTCGGCAAGCCATCGCGATGGAGCGTGTTTTTGGCGGACTAGTCGCACAAGGTGTTGGTTTATGGTTCGGCGTTCAGTCATTCATTAATATCGGTGTGGTGTTGGGGTTGTTGCCAACGAAGGGACTGACACTGCCGCTGGTGAGCTACGGTGGATCCGGCTTGCTCATGAATATGATCGCGATCGCGGTTGTGCTCCGTGTTGACTATGAAAATCGTAACTTGATGAGAGGAATCCGAACATGACGGTGACTTCTCCAACGATTTTGATTATGGCGGGTGGAACGGGCGGGCATATCATGCCTGGGCTGGCAGTTGCCGACGTGTTGCGCGCGCGTGGGTGGAATGTTCGCTGGCTTGGCAATCCAGACAAAATGGAAGGAAAGATCGTGCCCGCGCGTGGCTACGAACTGGCACCTTTGCGTTTCGCCGGTCTCCGGGGGAGAGGTTTACGCGCCAAGCTTGTCGCACCCTTTTTATTGATGCGCGCGTTTGTTCAGGCGTGGCGACATGTCTCGTCCATTCGTCCGAGTGTTGTGCTTGGCATGGGTGGCTACGTATCATTTCCCGGTGGTGTGGTCTGCGCTTTGCGCGCCAAGCCGCTTGTGTTGCATGAGCAAAATGCGATCGCAGGGATGGCTAATAAAGTGCTCTCACAGGTCTCCAAGCGTGTGTTGACCGGTTTCCCTGGCGTGTTGAGCGGTGCCGAAGTCGTCGGCAATCCGGTCCGACAAGAAGTCGTTGACTTGGCCGAGCCGGCGCAGCGATACGCATCGCGCACCGGGCCGTTGCGGTTATTAGTCGTTGGTGGCAGCTTGGGTGCCACTGCGCTGAATGAGGTGCTGCCACTGGCCTTGGCCGAAATGCCAGAATCGTCGCGCCCTCTTGTGATCCACCAAGCAGGTGCCCAACATATCGAGGCGCTTCGGGCGGCCTACCAGAAAGCGGGCGTTGAGGCGCAGTGTGTGGCATTTATTCACGACATGGCGGATGAACTTGGACGCGCGGATTTGCTGGTTTGTCGCGCAGGCGCGATGACCGTGGCCGAAGTCGCCGCAGCGGGTGTGGCCGCGCTGTTCGTGCCATACCCTCATGCTGTGGATGATCATCAAACCGCAAATGCGAAATTTTTAAGTGAATCAGGTGCGGCCTGGTTGATGCCACAGGAAAGCCTGACGGGGAAAGAATTAGCCGCTTGGTTATCCCTGCGTACACGGCATGAACTTGAGGGTGTTGCACGGCAAGCGCGTGCGCATGCCCGTCCATTTGCGGCACAACGCATCGCTGATATCTGTGAAGAGCTGGTCGGAGTGGTGAAATGAAGCATCGAATAGAACACATCCACTTTGTTGGAATCGGCGGCTCCGGAATGAGCGGCATTGCTGAGGTCTTGCTCAATCTGGGTTATCGGATTTCCGGATCGGATTTGTCTCAGTCGGCGGTGACACAGCGACTCGCTGAACTGGGTGCGACGATTTCATTTGGACACCTGGCCGAGCACGTCAAAGGCGCTGACGCCATCGTGACGTCCACGGCGGTCGCAAACAACAATCCCGAGGTGATTGCGGCACGTGAGGCGCGTATTCCTGTTGTGCCACGCGCAGTCATGTTGGCAGAGTTGATGAGGCTTAAGCGCGGAATTGCTGTGGCCGGTACGCATGGAAAAACCACCACGACAAGTCTGGTGGCGAGCGTCTTGGCTGCTGGAGGTCTTGACCCGACCTTTGTGATTGGCGGACGACTGAATTCGGCGGGCGCGAATGCGGGTTTAGGTCAGGGGGAGTTCATTGTTGTCGAGGCGGACGAGTCGGATGCCTCCTTCCTGAACCTTCTGCCCGTCATGGCCATCATCACCAACATTGATGCCGATCATATGGATACCTATGGTCATGATGTGGCGCGACTCAAAAGTGCGTTTGTAGAGTTTACGCAGCGCCTGCCTTTTTACGGCAGTGCGATTGTGTGCTCCGACGATGCAAATGTACGTGAGATTTTGCCCTTCGTTTCCCGGCCTGTCACCACCTACGGCCTCAATAGTGAAGCGCAGGTTCGCGCAACCAGTGTGCGGGCGATCGGGACGCGCATGCAGTTCGATGTGGCGCGTCAGACGCGCCATGGTGCGTTGCCAACTCTATCAATCGAATTGAATTTGCCCGGCATTCACAATGTTTTGAATGCGTTGGCTGCGATTTCAGTGGCGACCGAGCTTGGGGTCGAGGATGCTGCGATCGTTAAAGCGTTGGCAGACTTTGGTGGCGTGGGACGTCGCTTTACGCAGGTTGGTGACTTTAAAGCAAAAAGTGGTGGCACGTTTAGCGTCGTGGATGACTATGGACATCATCCTGTTGAAATGGCCGCCACACTGGCTGCGGCAAGAGGCGCCTGGCCGCAGCGCCGTATTGTTTTGGCGTTTCAGCCCCATCGTTACACACGCACGCGCGATTGCTTTGAAGATTTCGTCAAAGTGTTGAGCTCGGCGGATGCTGTGCTGTTGACTGAAGTGTATGCCGCTGGAGAGCCTGCCCTAGTGGCGGCAGATGGCCGTGCTTTGGCTCGGGGTGTGCGCGTCGCGGGCAAGGTTGAGCCGGTATTTGTTGAAGATGTCGCCGACATGCCGCAAGCCATCATGAATTTTGCCCAGCCTGACGATGTCGTGATTGTGATGGGTGCAGGTTCGATCAGCAAAGTTCCAGAGCAGCTAGGAGTCAACCCATGAGTCAATACGCATTCGGAAAGGTGGGTGTGCTCTACGGTGGCAGGTCGGCAGAGCGCGAGGTTTCTCTCATGTCAGGCACGGGCGTGCATGCCGCACTTCGAAGTCGGGGCGTCGATGCGCACCTGTTTGATACGGGCTCGAGCAGTTTGGCAGACCTTGCCGAACAAGGATTTGAAAGGGTGTTTGTCGCTTTACATGGCCGGTACGGTGAGGATGGTACGTTGCAAGGTGCGCTGGAGTTGTTGGGCATTCCCTATACAGGCAGTGGCCCGATGGCGTCGAGCCTGGCGATGGACAAAATTATGACCAAGCGCATCTGGCGAGAAGCGGGCTTGCCGACGCCCGGGTATATGGCACTAAAAAATGAGCAAGAGGTGACTCTGGCTGAAAAGACGTTGGGTTTGCCGCTCATGCTCAAGCCGCCGCATGAGGGCTCAACACTTGGGATTGTGAAGGTCTGCGAGTCTTCAAAGCTGTTGGAGGGCTATCGCCATGCCTGCGGTTTTGACGAAGTGGTGTTGGCCGAACAGTTCATTAATGGACGTGAACTCACGGTTGCTCTGTTGGGGCGTGGTGCGGACGCATACGCGCTACCTCTGATCGAGATTGTGGCACCTGATGGGAACTACGATTACGAACACAAATATTTTTCAGATGACACACAGTACTTGTGCCCGGCGCCTGTTTCACCCGAGCTTGCAAAAGAAATTGCAGAGCTTTGTGTGAGGGCATATCGCGCTTTGGATTGTGAAGGATGGGGCCGTGCGGACGTCATCCTTGATGCGCAAGAGCGTCCCTGGCTGATTGAGATGAACACCTCGCCTGGCATGACAGGGCACTCATTGGTGCCGATGGCCGCGAAGGCGGCGGGTATGGACTATCCGGCATTGTGTATGCATATATTGAACGATGCGTGTTGCAAAATTGGCCGTAACGGTCGAAATCAAGAATAAGCGGAGCGACTTGTGTGGAACGAAGCCCGTACGATCAACCGACTTGCCAACACCCTTGCGGTGCTGGCAGTGCTGGCCATGTTGGCCGGGGGGATCTATTGGCTGATTCAACGACCACTGTTCGATTTGCAAGCAATCGAAATCGAACCAGCGCCCAATTCCACTTTGCGCTACGTGACACCTGCAAGCATTCAAAATGCCGTTGCGGGAAATTTGATGGGCAATTTCTTTACGATCAGTCTGGACGAAGCCAAGAAGGTGTTCGAGGAAGCGCCTTGGGTGCGCTCGGCTTCCGTGCGCAGGATCTGGCCCAATGCGATCAGAGTCACAATCGAAGAGCAACAGCCGCTCGCGCTTTGGAACGACAGTCAAATGATCAATACTTGGGGGCAGGTGTTTACCGCCAACCAAGGAGAACTGGACGACGACGTCGCGTTGCCTCAGTTCGAAGGTCCGGAAGGCAAAGAGGGACTGGTCGTCAATCGTTATGCCGAGCTCGAGCGCTGGTTTGCTCCGCTCGATGTCACCGTACGCAAACTTTCGCTCAGCGATCGACTCGCCTGGCAGGTCACTTTATCCAACGGCATGACGCTGGCGCTCGGTCGAGATCCTGGCGCGGAAGCGGCAGACCCGCAAGGCGGGATTTTGGGCGCACAGCCTTTCGCAGCGCGCATCCAACGTTTTGTCCAAGCATTGCCTTTTGCGAGCCAGAAAATTGGAAATCGCGAGATCACACATGCAGATTTAAGATATCCCAATGGTTTTGCATTAACACTTGCAGCCTTGCCCGAAAACCCTCAACTGAAAAAGAAACGATAACGCCATGACCCGTGACATCAAGGATCTGATCGTCGCCCTCGATATCGGCACCAGTAAAGTGGTTGCTGTCGTCGCCGAAATATTGCCCGAGGGGCGTTTTGAAGTGCTTGGATTGGGCCAGCACGAGTCCAAGGGAATGCGCAAGGGAGTCGTGGTCAATATCGAGACGACTGTGAACTCCATTCAGCGCGCGCTGGAAGAAGCTGAGCTCATGGCGGACTGCAAGATTCGCGATGTGTATACGGGCATCGCTGGGAGCCATATTCGTAGTTTCAACTCGAGTGGCATGGTTGCGGTCAAGGACAAGGAAGTCACTGCGGCCGATGTCGCGCGCGTAATTGAGACGGCAAAAGCGGTCAATATCCCGACCGATCAGCAAGTCTTACATGTCCTCACGCAAGAATTCATTGTTGACGGTCAAGAAGACATTCGTGAGCCGATCGGGATGAGCGGATTACGCCTCGAGGTCAAGGTGCACATCGTGACCGGAGCCGTGAGCGCAGCACAAAATATTGTGAAGTGTGTGCGCCGTTGCGGTTTGGAAGTGCAGGATCTGATTTTGCAGCCGCTGGCGTCGAGCCTGGCGTGTTTGACTGCGGATGAGAAAGAGCTGGGTGTTGTACTTGTTGACATTGGTGGGGGTACGACGGATGTCGCGATCTACACCGGTGGAGCGATACGTCACACTGCCGTATTGCCGATCGCCGGAGATCAAATCACGAGCGACATCGCCGCCATGCTGCGTACGCCAACGCCTGATGCGGAAGACATCAAACTGAGATTTGGTGTGGCCAAACAGGTTTTGGCCAGTCCGGATGAAGCGGTTGAGGTGCCCGGTCTGGGTGATCGAGGCCCGCGTCAGGTGAAAAGGCAGGCACTTGGTGCCGTCATTGAGCCGCGCGTCGAAGAGTTGTTCGGGTTAGTCCAGCAGGTGATTCGGGAGTCTGGCTACGAAGATTTATTGTCTTCTGGCATCGTACTGACAGGCGGAAGTTCCATGATGCCTGGCATGGTTGAGTTAGCGGAAGATGTGTTTTTAAAGCCTGTGCGAGTGGCCGTCCCTGATTACGACGGTAGCCTGGCCGACGTGATGCGTAGCCCCCGATTTTCGACTGTGATGGGATTGTTGGGCGAGGCGCGTATGCAACGCCTGAGGGGTAGAAAGTTTACGCAGCAATCGGGTAGTTTCAAGGCTATTCTTGCGCGGATGAAAGAGTGGTTTATGCATTGAATTGGTGCCGAGAGGTGCCAGACAAGTCGATTCAAAAAATAGAAGAGTCGACTTGAGGAGGAGACGTTTCAAGCCCGGTGCGGACACCGTCGGCATCGAGTTTGAAACGATTTCTAAAAGTAGTGTGGGGAAATTTTAGAAACGTTTGTTGTTTAAGACTTGAGGGAGTCAATCATGATGTTTGAAATGTTAGATAACGCAAATAAAGGCACAGTGATCAAAGTGGTCGGTGTCGGTGGCGCGGGCGGCAATGCTGTCTCGCATATGATTCGTTCTGGTGTCCAGGGTGTGGATTTCATTTGCTGCAATACCGATGCTCAGGCGTTGGCGGCGACAAATGCGCCCGTCCAGATTCGTCTGGGCCGGTCAGGTTTGGGTGCTGGTGCCAAGCCGGATCAAGGACGTGCAGCCGCGGAGCTCGCGCGCGAAGAAATTCGCGCTGCGTTGAGTGGCGCCAACATGGTGTTCATCACGGCAGGTATGGGCGGTGGCACTGGAACGGGCGCGGGTCCTGTGGTGGCTGAGGTCGCTAAAGAGTTGGGTATTTTGACGGTGGGCGTCGTCACGAAGCCTTTCTCGTTTGAAGGCGCCAAGCGCATGAAAATGTCGGAAGACGGGATCAATGAGTTGTCAAAGTATGTGCACTCGCTGATTGTCGTGTTGAACGAAAATCTTTACGAGTTGATGGACGAAGACGCCACCCAGGCTGATTGCTTTAAAGCTGCCGATGATGTGCTGCACAATGCCTGCGCAGGCATCGCAGAGATCATTAACGTAGAGGGTAACGTGAACGTCGACTTTGAAGACGTCAAGACCATCATGGGCGAGCAGGGTCAAGCGATGCTCGGTACGGCAATGGCCGCAGGTCCTGATCGCGCGAAAATCGCGGCAGAGCAGGCCGTCGCTTGTCCGTTGCTAGAGGGCGTTAATCTGAATGGTGCGCGTGGCGTGTTGGTCAACATCACAGCAAGCAGCTCGCTCAAAATGAAAGAGACGCGCGCAATCATGGATCACATCAGTGGTTTTGCCGCACCAGAGGCCACCGTCATTTTCGGTACCGCTTACGATGATTCGATGGGAGACAATCTGCGTGTGACCGTTGTGGCAACGGGACTTGGTCGGGCGCAGAGCCGCCCAGTCATTGTTCCTGAACCCATGGAGTTGCAGCGAACAGGAACCGACAATATGCATGTTGGTCATGGTCATGGTCAGGATCTGGGCGTACCGTCTGTGTTGCGTAATCCACGCACACAAGCGACTGCGCAGGTGCGCGCGCTGGAAACTGCGGGCATGGAGCACTATGACATTCCCGCATTTTTGCGTCGTCAGGCTGACTGATTGGCAGCAAAGAGGCTGGATATAGCCTTGTCCAGGCGGGCGGCTAGGCCGTCTGCTGTGGGCACTGACTGACTCCCTACGCCGGAGCCTGATTGTCTGGGCTTTTGGTTACACACCCGGGTCTCCCCACCCGGGTGTGTTGTCGTCTTCGAAATACCTCCGCAGCGGTGGCCAAAAACGTTACAATAGTTCTAGTTTTCAAGGAATTAGCCCTTATATATGTTTCGCCAACGCACAATCAAAAACCTGGTCAAGACAACGGGTGTCGGCCTGCATTCTGGTCGTCGTGTTGAACTGACCTTGCGTCCGGCCGCGCCGGACACGGGTATCGTGTTTCATCGTGTCGATCTGCCAGAGGTGGTGGACATCCCTGCGCAAGCCGCAATGGTTAGAGACACTCGCATGGCCTCGGTGCTAGGCGAGGGTGCCGGACGCGTCTCAACAGTTGAGCATCTGATGTCTGCGCTCGCGGGACTTGGTATCGATAATCTGCACGTCGACCTGACGGCCGAAGAAGTGCCGATTATGGATGGCAGTGCAGCAACCTTCATTTATCTTCTGCGTTCAGCCGGGATTGAGGAACAATCCGCGCCTAAAAAGTTTTTGCGTGTGCTCAAACCTATCGAGGTGATTGAGGGTGAAGGCGATCAGGCGAAATGGGCGAGACTTGAGCCCCATGATGGTTTTGCCTTGGCATTTTCTATCGATTTTCGGCATCCGGCGATCAATTCAACCGCAAACTTCGCTGAAATCGATTTTGCGACGCAGTCCTACGTCAAAGAAATCGCACGTGCGCGCACGTTCGGTTTTGTCAATGAAGTAGAGACACTCAGATCAATGGGTCTTGCCCGTGGCGGTAGTCTGGATAATGCGATCGTGATGGATGAGTATCGCGTACTGAATACCGACGGTTTGCGTTATGACGATGAGTTTGTCAAACACAAGATTCTGGATGCGGTGGGCGATTTGTATTTAATTGGCAAGCCATTGGTGGCGCGCTACGTGGCATGCAAGTCCGGACATGCGCTGAATAACCAGCTTGCCTTGAAACTCCTGGCACAGCCGGATGCGTGGGAAATTGTTACTTACGCGTCTCAGTCCGAGGCGCCAGCGGCGTTTCGTCAGGAGTGGAAGCTGGCTTGATATCGCCTCGGTGATGTCTAAGCAGTTTTGAGACTGCGTCGGCCAAAGGGCCGGGTCGCAGATGTTTACTCAGGTCATCAAAGGCCTTTAGGTCTTCTTGGTCAAGCGTTCTTGCTTCGCGAAGGGGTTTTGTGACTTCGGGAAGCCCGAGTCCTCCTTGGACTTTTAGCTTGATTTCGCTGATGTTCCAACCCGATGCTTGTAATCCCGCAGTCACAGTAGGGGCCAATTGGCGGAACTTTGCGGCGAACGCAGCACTCGAAACCATCAGCGTTAAGGCATGATTTTCGATTTTTACGACTTCAAACGCATTGCGCATGCTGAGGGGGAGTCTCTGGACGACCGCGCTGCGGAGTTTGAGGTGCATTTGAGCAGTGGCCAGAACGTTGGCTGACTGCGAGTCGTGACCCAGCCACCCGATTAAATGGGTGCTGCCAGTTTGTGCCGGGCTGCGAGTTCGGCGTGGTGGGGGTGCGGCCATCAGGAAAGGAATTGTCAGATGAAGTTAGTCATTATGCCTTCTCGGCAGGGGAAGTATGCACCCATTTCAATCAGTGTCAGCAGATTGATTCTGATTGTCGGGCTTTTACTCGTCGGTGCGTTGGTCGCCGGCGCTGCCCTTCAGCGGCTCGTTTGGACCACAACACATGCTGCGGTCAGGCCCCCCGATGCCTCGGGTTCTGCGCAGCTTTCCTCGGGTATTTCAGATGCTCAGGCGATGAGATTGCTGGCCACTAAAGTTGGGGAGTTACAGGCGACGGTGGCGCGTCTTGATGGGTTGGGTCAGCGCGTCGCAAAGGTGGCGGGTTTGCCGGATGATGACGTCACCATCGTCCCGGAGCCGCCTGAAGCCACAGTGGTACTGGATGACCTTTGGGTTCCTGCCTCTGAGTCGAAGGCTCCGCCCTTTTCGCAATTGGAGCAAGAAATCAACTGGGTTCAGAAAAGCCTCTCTAGACAGGGAGAGTATTTTTCGCTCTTGGATCTCGCGGTGACACAACAGGCAGCAAGCGTGGCTCGATTGCCCACGGCGATGCCAATCGAGTCTTATCCCTACCTCAGTTCCTCGTATGGCTGGCGACGGAACCCGTTTAACGGGCAATTGAGTATGCACGAGGGTCTGGACTTCAGCGCCCCGCATGGGACGCCGATCCGGTCTGCAGCTGGCGGGGTCGTACGGACGGTGACTGTTCATCGAGGCTATGGAAATATGGTCGAAATCGATCACGGCGCAGGGCTCATGACGCGTTATGCCCATGCCAAAACGATTTTGGTCAAAGAGGGGGAAGTCGTGACCCGAGGCCAATTAATCGCGCGCGTGGGCTCGACGGGCCTCTCCACAGGGCCGCACTTGCACTTTGAGGTACGCCAGGATGACAAGCCCCTCGACCCCAGAGCATTTTTAGCGGGTCAGCCGATGACAACGCCAGTCGCTTCGGCGCGCCCCATAACAGGGTCGTCCTCGATTACATGGCAGCCACGCGTGCGTTAAACTCGAAGGTTAATTCGGCATACTATGCCCTAACATTTTCTTAGTCAGTCTCGTGCGTCTCGCGCGAGTCCGTACGGGTCCTATTCGCATGCTTTCTTTGCTTAAAAAAATCTTCGGTAGCCGTAACGATCGTACCCTCAAGCAATTGAGACGACAGGTCGAACAAATTAACGCTCTCGAGCCTCAGATGCAGGCGCTGTCCGATGATGAGCTTCGCGCCAAGACGGATAGTTTTAAGGAGCGACTCAAGTCTGGCACCGCGTTGGATGCTCTGTTGCCCGAGGCCTTCGCTGTCGTCAGAGAAGCAGGTGTGCGCGTGTTCGGTATGCGGCACTTTGATGTGCAGATGATTGGCGGCATGGTGCTCCATAGCGGCAAGATTGCCGAGATGCGGACGGGCGAAGGTAAGACGCTGATGGCGACGTTACCCGTTTACCTGAATGCGTTGACTGGTCGTGGTGTGCATGTCGTGACCGTTAACGACTATTTGGCGCGCCGTGATGCGGGCTGGATGGGACGGCTGTATAACTTTCTCGGCCTCTCGGTCGGAGTTGTCGTACCTCAGCAGAGTAATGAGGAAAAGATCGCAGCGTATCGCGCTGACATCACCTATGGTACGAACAACGAATTCGGTTTTGATTACCTGCGTGACAACATGGAGCATCGCGCCGAAGACCGTCGCCAGCGCTCGCTTGTCTATGCAATCGTTGATGAGGTTGATTCGATTTTGATTGACGAGGCACGTACGCCGTTGATCATCTCTGGTCAGGCCGAAGATCATACAGAGATGTATATACGCGTGAATGTCGTACCGTCGATGCTGACGCGCATGGCAGCAGAGCCAAAACCGCAAGAGCCGGAACCAGAGGGACACTATTGGGTGGATGAAAAAAATCATCAAGTGTATCTCTCCGAATCAGGTCATGAGCGCGCTGAAGAGGTCTTGACTGAGCTCGGTTTGTTGCCGGCCGGTCAGTCTTTGTATGAGGCTCGCAACATCACACTGATGCATCACTTGATGGCGGCATTGCGCGCGCACAACTTGTTTCATCGCGACCAGCATTACGTGGTGCAGGAAGGCGAGGTTGTGATTGTGGATGAGTTCACTGGACGTCTGATGTCCGGACGTCGCTGGTCCGATGGCTTGCATCAGGCGGTCGAGGCCAAAGAAGGTGTGGCGATCCAGAACGAAAATCAGACCATGGCGTCGATTACGTTCCAGAACTATTTCAGGATGTATGAAAAGCTTTGCGGCATGACGGGTACCGCTGACACTGAAGCTTACGAGTTTCAGGAGATTTACGGTCTTGAGACTGTCATCGTGCCGACCAATCGCCCTATGGTGCGTGCGGATCAAAACGATCAGATTTTTAAAACTGCCGCTGAAAAATTCAATGCGATCCTGGCGGACATCAGAGATTGCCAGGAACGCGGACAGCCCGTCTTGGTTGGCACGACCAGTATTGAAAACTCTGAGTTGTTATCGGGACTATTGACGCAAGCAGGTCTGCGACATGAAGTGCTCAATGCTAAACAACACGCGCGCGAAGCTGAAATCGTAGCCCAAGCAGGCAAGCCAGGGAACATCACGATTGCGACAAACATGGCGGGTCGTGGTACTGACATCGTGTTGGGCGGTAGCATTGAAAAACTCATCGAAGATGTGCGCCACACCGAAGCGCTGAGCGAGGCGGACAAGGCTGCGCAGATTCAGGCGATTCGCGATGCGTGGTTGCCTCTGAACGAACGGGTGAAAGCCGCTGGCGGCTTGCGTATTATCGGCACGGAGCGACATGAGTCGCGTCGCATTGATAATCAGTTGCGCGGCCGTGCGGGTCGTCAAGGCGATCCAGGTTCGTCAAGATTTTATTTGTCGCTCGAAGACCCGCTGATGCGCATTTTTGCCGGTGACCGTGTGCGTGCGATCATGGATCGACTGAAGTTGCCAGAAGGTGAGCCGATTGAAGCAGGGATGGTGTCGCGCTCGATTGAAACCGCGCAACGTAAGGTAGAGGGCCGTAACTTTGATGTTCGCAAGCAACTGCTTGAGTACGATGATGTGGCCAATGATCAGCGCAAGGTGCTGTATGCGCAGCGTAACGAAGTCCTTGAGTCGCCGTCCATCGCTGCAACGATTGACAACCTGCGTAACGGTACCTTTACCGACCTTGTCGCCAGACATGTGCCAGCAGGTTCCGTTGAGGAGCAGTGGGAAGTCGATGCGCTGCAAATGGCATTAGAAGCAGACTGGCAAATCGCGTTGCCTTTAGCCGATTACATACGCGACACAAAGAGCGTGTCCGAAGAAGACATACTTGAAAAAGTACTGGAGGCGGCAAAAACGTCTTATCAGCATAAGGCCGATGCAGTAGGTGCCGAGTCTTGGGCTGGTTTCGAGCGTTCGATCATGTTGCAAGTGATCGATACGCAGTGGCGTGAGCATTTGTCGGCACTTGACCATTTGCGTCAGGGCATTCATTTGCGCGGATACGCTCAAAAGAACCCCAAGCAGGAATACAAGCGTGAAGCGTTCGAGTTGTTTTCGAATATGTTGGATCGTGTGCGTGATGATGTTGTGCGTGTCCTGATGACGGTTCGGATTCAGACTCAAGAAGAAGTCGAGCAGGCAGAACAAGAGGCTGCGCGTGCTTTGCAAATGCAAAACGTCCAATATCAGCATACGGACTACGAGGAGGCAGCCGCTGAGGCGCAGCAACCCAAGCAGCCTTCTGTTGCGGAGCCGCACCCCGGAACGTTGCGTCATGCGGCACCCAAGGTTGGACGCAACGATCCGTGTCCTTGCGGAAGCGGTAAAAAATACAAGCAGTGTCACGGTCAGTTAACTTAAGTTCGATCAAAATCGTCTACCGCCAGGGTGAGCATTGATGCAACATGATCTGACACGCAATATTCTGGCGGCGATCCTTGTGGTGGGCCTAATCGCACTCTGTTTTTGGGTGCTAAGTCCCTTTCTTGCTGCGACGGTCTGGGCCACCATGATTGTGGTGGCGACATGGCCTTGGCTCAAAGGTCTGGAGCGAGCCTTCGGTGGTCGTCGCACTCCGGCTGTGGTGGTGATGACGGTTGGGATGCTGCTGTTGCTTGTGATGCCATTATGGTGGGCGATCAGCACGATCGCAGAGCGCTCGCATGATTTGATGACCTTTGGACAGGGCTTGGCGAGCAAAGGTATCCCTGCCCCTCCGGAGTGGGTCGCTGGCATACCTGCGGTAGGCGAAAAGATTTCCGCTTTTTGGCAAAAACTGAGTTCTGGCGGCATGAACAGCTTTATTGAATACCTCTCGCCTTATGCCAGTTCGACGGGGAAGTGGTTGCTATCTCAGTTTGGTGGCTTAGGTGGGATGCTGTTGCAGTTCTTTTTAGTCGTGCTGATTGCGGCCATTTTGTACAGTTCTGGCGAGCACGCCGCGCACATGATTCGTCGAGTAGGGCTTCGTTTGGCGGGCGAGCGTGGTGAGGGATCGATCATTCTTGCCGGGCAGGCGATTCGTGCCGTCGCGCTTGGCGTGGGTGTTACGGCGATTTTGCAATCAGGGTTGGGGGCGCTCGGGCTTGTGATAGCAGGCGTGCCGTTTGCAGCAGTACTCTCCGCGCTCATGTTGATGCTGTGTATTGCACAAGCGGGGCCGAGTCTGGTGTTGTTTCCAGCGGTCGCGTGGATGTATTGGCAGGGGGATCATGGTTGGGCGACCTTTTTGCTGATCTGGAGCATGATTGTTGGCACGATGGATAATTTTGTGCGTCCCATGCTGATTCGTCGAGGCGCCGATTTGCCATTGCTGTTGATTTTTGTCGGTGTGATTGGTGGTTTGCTGAGCTTCGGGTTGATTGGGATTTTTGTAGGTCCCGTTGCGTTGGCCGTCACCTACACGCTTGCACAGGCGTGGGTCTCTGAAATCCCCGACGCATTGACTCAGAAAGAAATTTCTGAGGAAGAACTCGCTAAAAAGAATCTGCCTTAGAGCCTACGTAGTATTACTGCGCGTAGTCCATAGGCAGTGCGGTCGTACACTTGATCGTCTCCATCGCGAATGCTGAGCTGACATCCAGAAGCTCGACTGATTTGATCAGACGTTTGTAGACGCTATCGTAGCGGTCGATGTCAGGTACGACTATTTTCAATAAATAATCCGCATCACCACTCAACCGATAGATTTCCACGATCTCCGGGATGCTTGTCGCGCCGTCGACAAAGCGTTTCATCCACGCTTCATTGTGCTGACTGGTTCGGATCGTCACGAAAGT
>JAURZO010000052.1 GCA_030653405.1 Zwartia sp.
AAACTCTACACAAGACCAACGTGCCACAATTTTAGTGGTGGATGACACACCAGATAACTTGACTTTGATGCACGACCTGTTGAGAGACACTTATCGCGTCAAAGTTGCCAATAATGGTGAGAAGGCGCTTGTAATTGCCAACTCAGTCACACCGCCTGATCTTATTCTCCTCGATATCATGATGCCGGGTATCGATGGGTACGAGGTGTGTCGTCGCTTGCAAGCCGATCCACTCACGCGTGAAATCCCTGTCATTTTTCTGACAGCCAAGTCTGAAATTGAAGATGAGCAAACAGGGCTGGAATTAGGTGCCGTTGACTACATTACCAAACCAATTAGTCCGCCAATTGTGATGGCCAGAGTTAAGACACAGTTGACGTTAAAGTCCGCGCGAGATTTTCTAAAGGATAAAAATACCTACCTGGAAGATCAAGTGGTAAGACGGACCGAGGAAGTCGTAGCCATCCAGAATGTGACGATCATGGTGATGGCTTCATTAGCCGAGACACGTGATACGGATACTGGAAACCATATTTTACGTACACAAAACTATGTCAAATCGTTGGCGCAGCATTTAAAAAGTCATCCACGCTTTGCAGACTATCTGACCGACAGCAATATCAACATGCTCTTTAAGTCAGCACCTTTGCATGATATTGGTAAGGTTGGTATCCCTGACCATATTTTGCAAAAACCAGGGCCGTTAACTGCGGAAGAGTTTGAAATCATGAAAACCCATACGATATTGGGTTTTGATGCGATTACACACGCAGAGCAATCGCTGGGTATTGATGTT
The DNA here is from genome assembly GCA_030653405.1 of Zwartia sp. Taxonomy (GTDB): domain Bacteria; phylum Pseudomonadota; class Gammaproteobacteria; order Burkholderiales; family Burkholderiaceae_B; genus Zwartia. The sequence continues at coordinate 797 of JAURZO010000052.1, forward strand.
GAGTTTTTGACGACAGCCAAAGAAATTGCACGTTCGCACCAAGAAAAGTGGGATGGTTCTGGATACCCGGACGGTTTGGCTGGAGATTTGATCCCAATTTCAGCGAGGCTGATGGCGCTGGCTGATGTTTATGACGCCTTGATTAGTCGACGTGTGTATAAGGAGCCTATGCCGCACGAGAAGGCTATTCTCATCATTCAAGAAGGACGCGGAAAGCACTTTGACCCTGATGTCGTTGATGCCTTCGTTGAAATTAATGAGGACTTTCGGTTGATTTCACAACGCTATGGTGATTGAATCTCGCGTGTCTAAATGAACCCCTCAAGCATCGATATGGTTGGAACTCAATAAAGTCTGTAGTGAAATTTTCGAACTCATCATCTAAAACCATGATCCAACTAGTTAAATATTTTCTGGCATGTTTGTTTTTTATATTCATAGCCGGGTGTGCAACACGACCAGTCAACCCTCGCCTGGAGTCTGTGAATAATGACAAGCCATACAGTGTCGAGCGTAAGGATCAAGACGCAAAACAGTCGGAAACATTGGTCGTGCTTGCATTTTCAGGCGGGGGGACTCGAGCCGCAGCCTTTTCGTATGGCGTACTCGAAGCTCTAAAGCGGACTGAGTTTATTAGTAAGACTGGCAAGAAAGGCCGATTACTAGATCAGGTGGACATGATTACGGGCGTGTCTGGAGGGAGCTTTACGGCGCTGGCTTACAAGCTGTATGGAGATCGATTATTTGAAGAATATGAAACGCGGTTTCTCAAGCGCAATGTCCAGGGCGAGATTATTTCGCGTGCTCTCAATCCCCTCTATTGGGGGGCGCTCTCCTCAACAGGTTGGGGGCGTTCCGAGATGGCAGCGGATTTGTATGATGAAATTTTATTCAATGGCGCGACCTTTTCTGATCTTGCTAAAAAGGACGGGCCAGTCATTGCGGTGAGCGCAACGGATATTACTAGTGGCTCTCGTCTGGTATTCACAAAACAAAATTTCGATCTTTTGTGTACAGACATTGGGTCTTTAAGAATTGCACGTGCCGCTGCCGCTTCTTCGGCTGTGCCGGTTGTGTTGTCGCCACTGACTATTAATAATTATGGAGGAAGTTGTCAATACGTTCAGCCTGATTGGGCAAAGCCTTTTATCAACAATCCAGAGCCGCCGCGACCTGCTTCGCGTGTCTTGGCGAGAATTAAAGAACTGAAGACGATATCAAATGGCGCAGAACCCTACTTACATTTGGTAGATGGTGGCGTCTCCGACAATATCGGATTGCGCGGTGTGCTGGACATGATCAATTTGATGGAAGCCTTGCGCGAAGCTGGGCTCAAGACCCCGCTTGATCATGTGAAACGCATTGTGGTGATTGTGGTGAATTCATTATCTGTACCCGCGACGGATTGGGCAAAAAAAGAAGATGCACCTGGTACTGTTTCAGTGCTTGTGAAGGCGGCCGGTGTTCCGATTGACCGATACTCGGGTGAGCAAATCGATCAGCTCAAAGATACCGAGGCACGATGGAAGTTGTTACGACAGGTGCGCGATACCGCCTCATTCAATCGTGGAAAAAAAGGCGATCGAGTGATTGCTGAGCAATACGCTAAAAACATACCAGATGCTGAAATTTATCCGATCGATGTTTCTTTTGCCGCCCTCGATGATGAGGAAGAACGTAAATATCTAAACCAGCTACCGACATCCTTTAAGCTTGATTCGGCGGATGTCGATAGATTGCGTGTTGCAGCTGATAAGATCCTCTTGAGTTCGCCTGATTTTCAAAAATTACTTAAAGATCTTGGTGCTCAAGTTCTCTCACACTAATGAAAAACCAATCGTGCTTGGTCGTACTGTCGGATACAAAAAAATGATGCGGATTGTTTATTTTATTTTCTTAATAGTATTACCTGTAGTGGCACAGTCGAGGTCTGAGACTGCTCCGGCCAAAGTGCCTTTGTATGAACAGCAGTGCCATCCTAGTGTTGATCCGCAAAAGCCACAGTACACAGTGGGATATGGCAGTCTAATGGAGGATGCTTCCAGGCGTCGGACAGCGCCTAACACGGGCGAGGCACTTCCTGTGCTTGTGACTGGGTTTGAGCGTTCATTTAATGCGCGCGGCAGTGAGATTGGATTTAGTACGACTTATCTGGGTGTGACGGTCGTACCTGACGCATCGATGGTCGCTGCAGTGTATCGAGTATTTAACGCCGAAGACATTATTGCGACAGATGCCCGAGAGGAGCAATATTGTCGTGTGGGTGTTCAGTCTGGAAAAATGCAGATGCTGGATGGCTCCTCAGTTCAGGAGCATGGACAATATTGGATTTACGTCAATAAGCCTGAGGCAGTGATGCCCGCTACGGAGCGTTTTCCTCTTGTACAGTCTTATGTCGATATTTTTTTAACAGGCTGCCAACAGCTGGGTCGTCGTGCAAATGTCTTTCAAGGCGATCTGATGCGCGAGTGTATTCTCACCACCAAAGGTTGGTCTCAGCACTGGGTCAATGATCGTATTTTTCCCCGTCGACCATTTTTTCATCAGCCGAATGCGGGAGCAATTGATCGAGTTCTTCAGCAAAATGTGACAGAGTTTAAACATATAAAAATTGAATAAATTTTGCCCATTAAATTTAATGATGCACTATGTACTGTAGTGCACAGACACGTTTTTTTAATCATTTATCATGAACTCATGTGCGAATATTTCATTCAATATATTCGCGTTCATCAGACCGGAGTATCTCCACAGCGGATACTAGGATTGGCACATCTTCTGCGTTGATCACGTCGTAGATGTTCGCTAATAGGAATGCCCTCTCCTGATTTGCATGTGCGCAAACATTGCGGACATACAGCTCGTTTTAGTCAAGATCTGATATCGCGATCTCTGATGCACGAGAAGTCAAAAGGGAGATATTTACATGAAGGCTATCAATTATTTAAGTTATGGGTGTTCAAGTCGTCGCTTAGCGCTTAGTCGTCTGAGCATCGTTTTGGCGCTCTGTTTTGCGACTTACGTGCAATCAGCCCCGGTAGGTGGCAGCGTTGCAGCCGGCAGTGCAAGCATCAGCGCAGGCGCAGGCAACACCACCATTGTGCAGTCCACGCCGAGTGCGGTGATTAACTGGCAGGGGTTTAGCGTCGGGCCAAGTGAGTCGGTTAAATTCGTTCAACCAAGCAGCAGCTCTGTGATCTTAAACCGTGTCACGAGTCCAAACGCCAGCAGCATCCAAGGCGCGATATCGGCTAACGGTAAAGTATTTCTCGTCAATCCAAATGGCATTGTGTTTGGACCAAATTCTCAAGTCAATGTTGGGGGCATGGTTGCCTCGACTCTCAACATCACGGATGCGAACTTCATGTCCGGTAACTATAAGTTTGCCGGTGATAGTGCAGCAGAAGTCCTTAACCAAGGCACCATCAGCACAAGTGCTGAGGGCGGACATGTCGCCTTGCTGGGGGCACGGGTGAGTAATGAAGGCCTCATCACCGCGCGTCTGGGTACTGTCGCACTGGCAGCAGGTTCGGCCGTGACACTGGATGTCGCAGGTGACAACTTACTGAATATCACAGTGGATCAAGGTGCCGTCGATGCGCTGGTGCGCAACGGTGGCATGATTAAAGCCGATGGTGGTCAGGTTTTAATGACCGCTCGTGGAGCCGGTCGCTTGCTGGCGAATGCCGTCAACAATACGGGTGTGATTCAGGCGCAAACGATTCAGAACCAGAATGGCACGATTCGTCTAAGCGCAGGCCCAGAGGCTGGAATCACGACCGTCAGCGGTTCGCTTGATGCGTCAGGTTCTGCTGTAGGACAGAAAGGTGGCAGAGTCGAGGTCTTGGGTAAAACGGTGAAACTCGTCAACGCCAAGGTCAATGCCTCGGGTGATTCGGGTGGTGGATTGATCGTGGTGGGGGGTAATTTTAAAGGTGCCGGTTCACAGCCTAATGCGCTGAATACGTCGATTGATCGCACTACAGTAATCAAAGCTGATGCGATTCGCGTTGGAAATGGCGGTCGAATTTCTGTATGGTCTGATGCCGCAACAATCTTCGAAGGTAAGATCAGCGCCCGCGGTGGCGCGCAAGCAGGTGACGGTGGCTTTGTAGAGACCTCAGGCAAACAAGTGATACTCGCTGAAACGGCGAGCGTCGATACACTCGCGCCAATGGGTAAGACAGGCATGTGGCTCTTGGATCCGGTGAATTGGACGATTGCGACTTCTGGTGGTGATGAAACGCCGGCATCAATTGCGGCGAGTCTCGCAAGTAGCGACAGAACGATTGTGGCTGATAACGACATTAACGTGAATGACGCAGTCACCTGGAGTACCCCACAAGACTTGACACTCAATGCGGGACATGACGTCAACGTTAATGCAGCTATCACCGCTAGCACTGCGGGTGCACAACTGATCATCATAGCTGGAAATGATGTTTCGATAGCAGGTGCTATTACTGCAAGCGGTGCTGGAAATCAAGTGAACGTTACGGCCGCGCGTGACATTACTGCGACGGGCGAAATTACTGCAAGCTCGGCTGACACCTTGGTCAGTATGACTGCCGGACAAGACATATCGGTCGGAACTGTCACGACAGATGGTGGTGGGTCGATGGTACTTCGTGCTAATAGAAACGTCACCCTTGACTTAGCTTCAGCTGCAGCAGGAACCGGTACAGTGACCTTGATTGCAGATAACGATGGCACAGGTCCTGGCGTCGAGGGTGGCACAGTTATTCTGGGCACTGGCATTACAGCAGTTAACACTGTGATTCGTTTTAATCCAGTGACCTACGCGCTCACCTCATCTGAGGTGGCGGCCTATGAGATAAAAATAGGTGGAAACAAGGATGTGAGAGCTTGGGTTTTTACGCAGGCAGAGAATAAAGTCTACGACACTACGACCACAGGAACATTGAGTTTCGATGGGACTCCTACAGATGCGAGTGCAGTGACTTTGAACGCAGGGACTGCAACGTTTGATGATAAAAATGTTGGTGATAGTAAGACTGTTACTTATTCTGGTTATAGCTTGGGTGGGGTTGATACTAATCTTGCCTTATATTCGTCATCGGGTACGCACACTGCGAACATTACCCCAGCTGCATTAGTGGTGACTGCGACTGGGATCGACAAGGTGTATGACGCCACCGTCACGGGGACGGTCTCGCTCGCTGCAACGCCTCTGGCAGGTGACACGGTGATCCTGGCCAACACTGCGGCAGACTATCTGGACAAGAACGTTGGTGTGGATAAGACCATCAACGTCTCGGGGATTAGCCTGTCTGGCACCGATGCGGGGAACTACACCGCAAATACGACGGCAGTGACGACGGCGACCATTACACCTGCGCCCTTGATTGTGAGCGCCACTGGCATCGACAAGGTGTATGACACGACCGTCACAGGACCGGTGACGCTCGCTGCAACGCCTCTGGCAGGTGACACGGAGATCCTGGCCAACACTGCGGCAGACTATCTTGACCAGAACGTTGGTGTGGATAAGACCATCAATGTCTCTGGCATTAGCCTCTCAGGCGCCGATGCGGGGAACTACACCGCTAACACCACGACAGTCACGACCG
>JAURZO010000059.1 GCA_030653405.1 Zwartia sp.
CACGGCGATCACGGATGATGCGAGCTACGAGATTGCCGAGACGTTCACGCTGTTGGCGACGAACACGGGTGGCACAGCGGCCGAGGGCGTGGCGACGATCCGTGACGATGGCACGGGAGGTTACTTTGCGGCGGATGACAATGACGGCTCGCCGACCTTGCCTCCCGGCGTGTTGCTTGACGATGACCGAGCCCTTCAAGTAGCAGGTTTCCAGACCAACGAAGCTTCCCCCTTTACCTTCTTTTCTGTGCAAGGCGCGGCTAATCAACTCGTTGGTTTGACGCTGACCGCTGGCACAGCAACCGCAGGTGCGGACTACACCGCCTCTATGGAGTATTCCACCGACGGTGGTAAGACTTGGAATACCTACACCTCAGGGAATGTAGTCCTCTCTGCGGCCGGTACGATGTTGGTTCGTGTGCCAGTTCTTCAGGATTCGATCAACGAGCCTGATGAAACGTTCACACTGACAGCAACAAATACGGGTGGAGCAGGTGCCATTGGGACCGCCACGATCGTGGATGATGCCAATGGAACGGTCTTTAATCCTGATGGTACGGAGAATCTAAAGGCAGCCAAGGATGATGATCGCAATCTTCGTATTGAAAACATCACGGTCAACGAGGCTTCTCCATACGGTGTGTTCCGCATCACTGGTGAAACAGGTCAGCAAATCCAACTGAGTCTGGAGGCCGCGGGTTCTGGTTCTGGTTATGCAACGTTGGGCACTGATACGGGCACCCAGTTACAGTATTTTGATGGTTTTGGCTGGAAGGATTACGCACCAGGTGCATTTGTCACGTATCCGAGTGGTAGCACCACCTTGCTTGTGCGCGTCGCGATTAACAACGATACGCCATACGAAGGGCCTGAGACGTTCTTACTCAAGGGGTCGGTGCCTGCGCAAGGTATCGAGTCATTCGGTACCGGTACGATCGGTGATGACGGCACGGGTGCGATCTACAACGAAAGTGGTGCGCAGGACTTTAAGGCCCCCAAGGATGATGATCGTGCGCTCAAGGTCGATTCGATCCGAGTCAACGAGGGATCTACGTACGGCATCTTTACGGTGAGTTTGGTTGATACCAGCTCCGGTATTAGGTTGGAGCTCATACAGGAAACGGCAGTTCTCGCGCCTGACGCGCAGGCGGATACCGCCTATCTGGATGGTGTGCCGCTCCAGTACTACAACGGTTCGCAGTGGGTGAATTACACGGGTGAGTTTATTTATGGCGATACCGCCTTAGGTAAGACCTTGCTTGTACGCACTGGGATTGCGAACGATACCGCCAAGGAAGGCGCTGAGACCTTCCAGTTGCGTGTGGTGCAGGGTGGGTATGGTGCCGCGATCGGTATTGCGACCATTTTGGATGATGGTACTGGTGTGAAATATACCGGTGCTGTCACGCCCGCTGGTTTGTCCGAGACTTCGACCCAAAATTTGGATGATGATTTTGACAAAGACGGAATCGCGCCAAACGTCGAGGAGATCTTGGCCACGATGTCCGCTTCTACGGGTAATGGCGGGTTAAATGGCGACTTGAACGGAGATGGTAAGCAAGACTCCGAACAGAACTCTTTAGCGACCCTCGCATGGATTACAGCTGATCAATTCAACTCGGCCATCGATGGGACACTGACAGAGGTCAAACCCATTATTACGCTTGGTGTGGTCGACAGTAGTGGTGTGGCTGACGACAACAGTTACCAGCTTGAAGCAATCAGTGTGTTGCCACCGACAAGTGAAGAGACAGGAGGAGCCAAGCCTGAAGGCGTCTATGCGCCTTGGGATGCGATCCGCTTCACTGTGTCGCCTGTTGGTGAGGCGCTGGTGGACGTGGATGGTGCGCGTCTGGGCGTTCAAATCAGTATCTACATTGACGTGTCGCGCTCAGGTCTGGT
>JAURZO010000076.1 GCA_030653405.1 Zwartia sp.
CGGCAAGTTTTGGTATGGTCGAGTTTATTGGCGGCGAGGGTAGCAATCGCTGGTACCGCGTGACGCTCAACGAAGGGCGGAATCGTGAAGTTCGCAGGATGTTCGAGTCGATTGGATTGACGGTGAGTCGTCTGATTCGTACGCGTTTTGGCGATATTGTGCTACCGACAACCTTGCGCCGTGGTCGCTGGGAAGAGCTTGATCCCAAACTTGTTTCAGCGTTGATGGTGCAGGTCGGATTAATACGTGATGACGACTCAGTGGATGGCCGCTCGCGCGCGCCCAAACAGCCCGTCTCGCATGACAGCGCGTTGCCACCAGGTTTTGGTACGCTTGAGCGTAACGGAACCCATGGTGCAAAAGTCGGTCATCGTGGAAAAATTCAAGGCGGACGCACTGGAAAGCCGGGACCCTTCGTTCATCCCTCAGAGAATCCAGCTGCAGTGTTGACCGTAGGCGGTGGCTATGCCAACGGCCATCCACAGTTTGGTCAAGGTGCTGGGCGTGGCGGTCGTGGCAAGCCAAGTGGTCCCGCATCGGCAGGTCCGCGGGGTCAAGGCAACAAGCCGGGCCCAAAGGGCGCGGCAAGACCAGGTCGTCCAGCTCGGCCAGGGGGTCGAGGGCCCATGGGTGCCGAAGCAGGTCAGAGTGGTCAAGCGAGCCAAGTTGGTCAAGTTGGCCAAGGTGGTCAGCGTGGTTATGGTCGCTCGGGCAACACCGCAGGTCAGGATTTTGTTCCAGGCACGGGTGCCGATCAGGGCCGAGGTCGTGGACCTTCGGGTCCTGGAGGGCAGCGTCCGCCAAAACCCGGCGGCAGTCGGGGCCCTGGTAAGCCTGCGGGTCGTTCAAGGCCTGGTCCGGGTTCGGGTGCGTCGGGTGCGCCAGGCGCAGGGCGTTCGACACCCAAAGGTGATGATTGGCAGCCTCGCGGGGCTTCCGCGCATGAATCAAAGCTTGGTTTTACAAAATCTTCGCGCGGTAACCGCTGAGGTGATTCTTGCTGGTGATCTTTAGAGGTGAACCTCAGAGGTGAACCTCAGAGGCGATCCTTAGAGGTCATCATTAGATGGATCCCCAGAAGGATCCTTAGCGGTCATCCGCGGGTGAACCGCCCAGAGGGGGGCTTGATTGCGGCATTTTGACGTAAATCGTTGCTGCAACAAGCTTTTTTTCATAAAACATGCTAGTATTTAGGGCTATCGAGTATTGTCTGCGGATTGTTTTTTGTATACGTCCAGTCTTTTTGGATCTGTATGTCTATTCGCGATACTTCTCTACCGAGCCTGGCTCAGGTATCAGCGCCCACGGGCACAGGTGCAGGAATTTTATTGAATGGGCTGTTTTCAGCCCTTTTTTTTTGGACGTATGGCAGATCTTTTTACAACCACGCAGCAGGCATTAGCCTCCATGGACATCGAGTTCATCGATATCGAACGCGCAGCGCTTGGCCTATTACGGGTCACGATTGATCGGCCGGGTGGCATACGCATCGAAGACTGCGAGCAGGTGTCCAAGCAGCTGTCGAGAGTGTTTGAGGTTGAAAATATTGACTATCGCAGACTTGAGGTCGGCTCACCTGGTGTGGATCGTCCCCTAAAGTCCGAGGCAGATTTCAAGCGGTTTGTTGGTGAGCGCGTTGAGGTAAAGCTCCGCGAAGCAGTTGATAATCAAAAAGTTTTTTCAGGTGAACTGGTGGACCTTAGCGGGTCTGCCGGCGCTGCGGGTGCCGAGGCGGTACAGCCTTTCGGTATTGAGTTTGAGGCAAAAAAGGGCGAGATTCGGCAGGTGGCGTTTGCGTTTTCGGACGTTGAGCGCGCAAAGCTGAACCCCGTTCTGGATTTCAAGGGCAAAAAGCGATGAGTCGCGAAATTCTTCTGTTAGTAGACGCGTTGGCGCGTGAAAAAAATGTGACGCGCGATGTGGTGTTTGACGCACTTGAGGGCGCGCTGGCTTCAGCCATGAAAAAGCGTTTCAAAGAGGATGCCGACATCCGCGTGTCTGTGAATCGTACAACGGGAGATCACGAAGGCTATCGTCGCTGGTTGGTGGTGGCTGATGATCAGGGCCTGCAGGAGCCTGATCAGCAGGAGATGCTCTCCGATGCGCGCGAAATTGTTGCCGACATTGAGGTTGGCGAATACATAGAAGAGCCTCTTGAGCCGATCGAGTTTGGACGGATTGGTGCTCAGGCCGCTAAACAAGCAATCTTGCAGCGCATCCGTGATGCTGAGCGTGAACAGATTCTGAACGACTTTTTGGATCGTGGCGAAGCAATTGTTTCCGGCTCCATTAAGCGTATGGACAAGGGTGACGTTATTGTCGAAACCGGCAAAATCGAAGCACGTTTGCCGCGCAGTGAGATGATTCCCAAAGAAAATCTGCGGGTCGGTGACCGTGTGCGCGCTTGGGTCCTTAAAGTAGATCGTACCGCGCGCGGGCAGCAAGTCATTTTGTCCCGCACAGCGCCTGATTTTATTCGTCAGTTGTTTGAGAACGAAGTGCCCGAGATCGAGCAGGGCTTGCTCGAAATCAAAGGCGCTGCTCGCGATCCGGGTGTCCGCGCTAAAATCGCCGTCGTTGCATATGACAAGCGTATTGACCCGATTGGCACCTGCGTCGGTATGCGCGGTTCGCGTGTCACGGCAGTTCGAAATGAGCTGGGCGGCGAGCAGGTGGATATCGTCTTGTGGTCCGACGATCCTGCGGAGTTTGTGATTGGTGCCTTGGCACCAGCCAACGTTGAGTCGATTGTGGTCGATGAGGATCGCCATGCGATGGACGTCGTCGTTGATGAGGAAAATCTCCCCAAGGCGATTGGTTCAAAAGGTCAGAACGTCAGACTTGCTTCCGAGTTGACCGGCTGGCAGATCAACATCATGACTCCCGAAGAAAGCCATAACAGACAAGAACTCGAGCGTACTCAGTTACGCGCGGCCTTTATGTCCCGTCTGGATGTGGATGAAGAAGTGGCTGATATCCTGATTGATGAGGGCTTTACAGGCCTCGAGGAAATCGCCTACGTTCCGATGCAAGAACTGCTTGAGATTGAGTCTTTTGACGAAGACACCATTAACGAGTTGCGTACGCGTGCCCGTAATGCGTTGCTGACTGAAGCGATTGCCCAAGAAGAGCGCGTTGAAACCGCGCAAGATTTACTGTCACTCGAGGGCATGACGTCCGAGTTGGTTGCTAAGTTAGCCGCTGGCAACGTGACAACACGAGATGAACTCGCCGAGTTGGCAACAGACGAACTGGCCGAAATGACTGGCCTCGATGAGAGCACGGCAAGTGACTTCATCATGGCTGCGCGTGCGCACTGGTTTGAAGAAAAGTAACAAGATGATCGTTCGCTGTTCAAGCGCCGCTTGCTCAGCAAATTGAAGTGATGGCGCTTGAAGTTGTAACGATTTAAGTTGTAACGCTTGAAGTTGTAACGCTTGAAGTGGTAACGCTGTAAAAAAGGTAAGAGAGAGCCTAATGTCGAGTAATACAGTCGCCCAGTTCGCTACCGAGCTGAAAATGCCTGCCACCGTGCTGTTAGAACAGCTGCGTGCTGCAGGTGTTGATCTCAATTCAGTGGATGATCATGTCACTGATGGCGATAAGGCTCGCCTGCTTGAGTCACTTCGTCGTTCGCATGGCGCGACAGAGGGCAAAAAAATCACCCTAACCAGACGTCAGACTTCCGAGATTCGTCAGGCTGATGGGTCAGGTCGTTCGCGCACTATCCAAGTCGAAGTCCGTAAAAAGCGTGTCTTCGTCAAGCGTGATACGCCCGAGATTGCGGACAATCCCATCCAAACACCACCGGCTTCGGCCGACGTTCTGGCTCATTCTGAACAATCTCATGACGCAGAGCTTATTGCGGCACCAGCAGAGCAGGTCACGCCTGTTGCAGAAGAGGCTACGCCTGCAGTTTTGGCAGATGCTGCCTCGCATGCCGCGTCCAGCGAAGAGACTTCTGAGCCCGTACAAACACATCCCGTTGAGCCTGCAGCCGAGCACGTTGCCGTTACGCCCGAGTCGCCAGTGGTGATCGAGCCAGCAGCTGAGCAACCCTTGCAAGCACAGTCCAGTTCGCCAGCCCAATCAGCGGCTACTGCAGAGATTGCAAACGAGCCTGTCGCGACAGATGCAGCTGAGACAGTCAGTGTTCGCGAAGATACTTCCGTGACTTCTGCGCCGGCGCCAGTTGAGTCGTCCGACGAAGTTGATGCGGCCAATCTGGTCACCCCTGATGTGCTAACGCAGGAGGCAGCGTCTGTTCAGACGCCAGAAAGTCTGGTGCCAGCTCAGCCAGAAGAGCGCATTCCACAGCCATACAAGCCTGTCAAAGGCATGCGTGGTCGTGCTGTTCCTCCCGCGCATGTGACGCCTCCTGTCGACAGTGAAGCCCGAGACGAGGCGCGTCGCGCCTCCGAGGCCGAGGCTGCGGCCCTGCGTGATATGTTGAATCGTCCTCGCAAGGTGATTAAGCCTCAGCCAGAGCCGGCGCCCCTCTCAGGTACCTTGCATAAGCCGGCTGCGACTGCTGCTGCGGCTGCCAAAGGCCCCAAGAAAGAAGGAGCAGCGGATGCTGCCGGTAAGAAAGTATTGAAATCAGGTGAAATTGCATCGACTTGGACTGATGACGCTTCACGTAAAAAACCAGCTGAAAAGCGGGATGCTCCAGCAGCTCCCGGTCGCGATGGCTGGCGTGCGGGCGGCAAGGGTAAATCGGGTGGCAAGAAAGGCGGGCGTGGCGCGAATAACGTGACCCAGGATCGCCGTGAGCCAGCTCCGATCGAGTTTATCGCGCGTGAAATTCATGTTCCAGAGACCATTAGCGTCGCTGATTTGGCTCACAAAATGTCTGTCAAGGCCGGCGAGGTCATCAAGCACTTGATGAAGCTCGGTCAGATGGTGACGATTAATCAAGTCCTTGACCAAGAAACTGCCATGATTGTGGTCGAAGAGCTTGGCCATAAGGCAATTGCCGCGAAACTGGATGATCCTGAAGCCTTCCTGGATGAAGAAGCACCTCACACGGATGTTCAGTTGTCTGCCCGAGCTCCGGTTGTGACCGTCATGGGTCACGTTGATCACGGTAAGACATCGCTGTTGGATTACATTCGTCGCGCCAAGGTGGCTTCCGGTGAAGCCGGTGGGATTACGCAGCATATTGGTGCTTATCACGTACAAACCGAACGCGGCATGGTGACCTTCTTGGATACCCCAGGACACGAAGCCTTTACGGCGATGCGTGCCCGTGGTGCCAAGGCGACTGATATTGTGATTTTGGTTGTTGCGGCAGATGATGGCGTGATGCCACAGACCAGAGAGGCCATTCACCACGCAAAAGCGGCAGGTGTTCCACTGGTTGTTGCCGTAAACAAGGTCGACAAGCCCGATGCCAACCCTGAGCGCGTTAAGCAAGAGTTGGTTGTCGAGCAGGTGGTGCCCGAAGAATACGGTGGCGACGTGCCCTTTATCTCCGTGTCCGCCAAGACTGGTCAGGGCATCGATGAGTTGCTTGAAAACGTCTTGCTGCAAGCCGAAGTGCTTGAGCTCAAGGCGGCGATCGAAGCGCCAGCTAAAGGTATTGTGATTGAGGCCAGACTCGACAAGGGTCGGGGTCCTGTTGCGACGATTCTGGTTCAGAGTGGTACGTTGCGTCGTGGCGATGTGGTGTTGGCGGGTGCTAGCTACGGTCGTGTGCGCGCAATGCTCGATGAAAATGGCAAGCCGATTCAGTCTGCCGGTCCTTCGATACCTGTCGAAATTCAAGGTTTAACCGAAGTCCCGTCTGCGGGTGACGAGATGATGTCATTGGCCGACGAGCGTCGCGCGCGTGAGATCGCATTGTTCCGTCAAGGCAAGTTCCGTGATGTGAAGCTGGCGCGTCAACAGGCAGCAAAGCTGGAGTCGATGTTCGAAAACATCAGCGAAGGTTCGCAAACTTTGTCTTTGATTGTCAAAACCGATGTACAAGGTTCACAAGAAGCCTTGGTGGCATCGCTGCTTAAGCTCTCAACCGAAGAAGTGCGCGTGCAGGTTGTGCATGCTGCGGTGGGTGGTATTTCCGAAAGCGACGTCAACCTGGCGATTGCCTCTGGCGCAGTGATTATTGGCTTTAACGTCCGTGCAGATGCGAGCACCAAAAAGCTCGCTGAGTCCAATGCCGTTGATATTCGCTACTACAACATCATTTATGACGCGGTCGATGAGATCAAGCTTGCCATGTCCGGCATGCTAGCGCCTGAAAAGCGTGAAGAAATCATCGGTATGGTTGAAATTCGCGAGGTCTACACGATTTCACGCATTGGCACTGTCGCAGGTTGTATGGTGACAGATGGTTTGGTCCGCCGTGACTCGCAAGTTCGTTTGTTACGTAACAACGTCGTGCATTGGACTGGTTTACTTGACTCGTTGCGTCGTTTTAAAGACGATGCCAAAGAAGTTAAGTCTGGCTTTGATTGCGGTATCACCTTGCGTGGTAATAATGACCTGCAAGTTGGCGATCAACTCGAAATTTTTGAAATCAAGGAAGTGGCCCGTTCGCTTTAAAGCCTATTAATGAGTCGTCATAAACAGAAATCCTCGCCCGGCCGCAACTTAAGGCTCGCTGACCAGATCCAGAAGGATCTGGCCATTATCATTCAGCGCGAAATCGATATGAGTCGCGCGGGCCTCATCACGCTGTCGGGTATTGAGTTGACGACAGATTATGCGCACGCCAAAGTCTTTTTCACTGTTCTTGGTGCTGAGCCTGCGCAGGCCGAAGCCCTTTTGAATGAAAAGGCAGGGTGGTTTCATTCTCTGCTATACAAGTTGCTGCATATCCATACCGTTCCAACCTTGCACTTTTTTCATGATCCGCGCTTAAAGCATGGGATCGAGATGTCTGCTTTGATTGATCAGGCGAATCTTCCTGGTCAGTACGCCGGCGTCCCCGACGAGCCTTTAGACAAGCCGTAAGGCTGTCGTTTCTGGAAACTGACGATGGCTAAACGACGCGGGCGCGTGCTCGATGGTGTGTTGTTGCTGGACAAACCTGTTGGGTTGTCGAGTAATCACGCGCTTCAGCGAGCCAAGCATGCCCTGGATGCCCAAAAAGCAGGTCACACAGGCACGCTTGATCCGTTTGCGACCGGTCTGCTGGTGTGTTGTATGGGGCGGGCCACCAAGATATCAGGCGCAATGCTGAGCGCAAACAAAGGTTATCGGGCAACGATTGCGTTTGGTCGTGAAACGGACTCGGGCGATCTGACCGGTGTCGTTGTTCAGCAAGCGCCTGCAGATTTTACGGGTGTGACAGAGGCGGCCTTGCGAGACGTTCTGCAGACCTTCATGGGTAAGCAAACACAGATTCCGCCCATGATCTCTGCTTTGAAGCGGGATGGCAAACCCCTCTACGAGTATGCCCGTCAAGGCATCGTACTGGAGCGTGAACCACGAGAAATCACGATTCTAGAGCTCGAATTGTTAAGCTTTACACCAATGTCTGCTGAGGTTCATGTTCACTGTACCAAGGGCACCTACATCAGAACCTTAGCGCAAGACATTGGTCGCGCTTTAGGTTGTTGGGCGCATCTTTCGGCTTTAAGGCGAACGATGGTCGGGCCATTTTCCTTGGAAAATGCCATTGAGCTTGAAACATTACAAACGATGGAGACGCCTGAACGTGTCTTGATCGCGATGGAAGACTTACCCGCTGAGCTTGTGCCAGCGAAAAAAAGCACAGCTTCTCCAGATGTTATTTCATCTGGTTCCATTCATGTATCACCTGCGGACGATGTGTCCGCTCAGACTTACTAAAGGATTTGTATGTCACGCGCATTGCGTAACGTTGCCATTATTGCCCACGTCGACCACGGCAAAACGACACTCGTCGACCAACTTTTGCGTCAGTCCGGTACATTCCGCTCAAATGAGCGGATGACCGAGCGCGTCATGGACTCTAACGATCTTGAAAAAGAGCGCGGCATCACGATTCTTTCCAAGAACTGTGCGGTCGAATACGAAGGCACGCACATCAATATCGTTGACACTCCCGGACACGCCGACTTTGGTGGCGAGGTTGAGCGGGTGCTGTCGATGGTCGATGGCGTTCTTCTGTTGGTTGATGCGGTTGAGGGCCCAATGCCCCAGACGCGTTTTGTGACCAAAAAAGCGCTGGCGCTTGGACTCAAGCCCATCGTTGTCATCAATAAAGTGGACCGACCAGGTGCGCGTTGTGATTTTGTCATCAATGCGACTTTTGAATTGTTCGACAAGCTTGGCGCGACAGAAGAGCAGCTGGACTTTCCGATCATTTACGCTTCAGGTTTGAACGGCTATGCCGGACTCACTGAAGACGTCCGTGAAGGGGATATGCGCCCACTGTTCAATGCCATTCTTGAGCATGTGCCAATGCGCGATGATGATCCTGAAGCGCCTTTGCAGCTCCAGATTACCTCTATTGATTACAACTCATATGTTGGCAAAATCGGTATTGGCCGGATTCGTTGTGGCCGTGTAAAAACTGGTATGGATGTGGTGTGTTTGAATGGTCCAGATGGTGCGACTTTTAAAGGCCGCGTCAATCAGGTCCTGAAATTCAAAGGTCTTGAGCGTGAGATCGTGGACAGTGCGATTGCAGGTGACATCGTGCTGGTCAACGGTATCGAAGACATCTCAATCGGGACCACCTTGTGTGCGCCTGAAAAAGTTGAAGGTTTGCCGTTGCTCAAGATCGACGAGCCTACGCTCACGATGAACTTTATGGTCAACACCAGCCCTCTGGCGGGCCGCGAAGGTAAATTTGTGACGAGCCGTCAGTTGCGTGAGCGTCTGGATCGCGAGGTCAAGTCCAACATGGCCCTCCGTGTCAAGGATACTGATGACGACACCATTTTCGAGGTTTCTGGACGAGGCGAATTGCATCTGACGATCTTGATCGAAACGATGCGTCGCGAGGGTTACGAGTTGGCTGTGTCGCGCCCACGTGTGGTGTTCAAAGAAGAAAATGGCGTCAAACTCGAGCCATACGAAAACCTGAGCATTGACCTTGAGGACAATACTCAAGGCGGTGTGATGGAAGAGCTCGGTAAACGCAAAGCTGAGTTGCTCGACATGGTCAGCGATGGTCGTGGGCGGACACGTCTCGAGTACCGTGTGCCAGCACGTGGTTTGATCGGCTTTCAAGGCGACTTTATGACGATGACGCGCGGCAACGGTTTGATGAGCCACACCTTTGATGCCTATGGTCCTGTCAAGGATGGCATGCTTGGTGAGCGTAATAACGGCGTGCTGATCAGTCAGGATGATGGTGCTGCGGTCGCTTATGCAATATGGAAGCTTCAGGACCGTGGTCGTATGTTTGTTGTGCACAACGATCCAGTCTACGAGGGCATGATCATCGGTATTCACAGCCGTGATAATGACCTGGTTGTGAACCCAATCAAAGGTAAGCAGCTGACAAACGTGCGTTCCTCAGGTACTGACGAAGCCGTTCGCTTAGTGCCCCCAGTCGATATGAGTCTTGAGTACGCTGTCGAATTCATCAGCGATGACGAATTGGTGGAAGTCACACCAAAGAGCATTCGTCTGCGTAAGCGCTACCTCAAAGAGCACGAGCGTCGCAAGAATTCTCGCTAATATGTTTCATCCATTCGGTACCGCCATCAGGCTGTATGTCATGTGATGAAAGCATTGAAAACACCCCACATTAATCCAAACTGTGGGGTGTTTTTTCTTCGTACTTTTACATCGTTACGATCTCGTCTCGCCTGTTAAATCCCGCCAAGGCAGACGTATTTCATTTCCATGAAATCATCCATCCCGTATACGGAGCCTTCGCGACCCAGACCGGACTGCTTGACGCCACCAAACGGTGCCATTTCATTTGAAATCAGACCCGTGTTGACACCTACCATGCCGTACTCCAAGGCCTCGGCAACACGGAAGATACGACCAATATCACGGCTGTAAAAATACGAAGCGAGACCGTAGTCCGTATTATTGGCCAAGCGGATCACTTCAGCTTCATCGGTGAACTTGACGATCGGTGCGAGGGGACCAAAGGTTTCTTCGCGCATGCAGAGCATGTTTTCAGTGACTTGAGTGATCACTGTTGGCTGATAAAAACGACCTCCACGCGGATGCTTGGCGCCACCACACAGAATTTTTGCACCTTTAGCAACGGCATCCTGAACATGCTCATCGACTTTTGCGACAGCCGCCTCATCGATCAAAGGACCTGTTGTCACCTTGTCTTCAAAGCCTTCTCCTACCGATAAGGAGCCTGAGACCCTGGCCGCCAGCTTTTCTGCAAAGCTGTCATAGACTTTAGCGTGCACATAAAAACGATTGGTACATACGCATGTTTGACCCGCATTGCGATACTTGGAAATCATCGCGCCTTCGATTGCGGCATCAATATCAGCATCTTCGAAGACGATGAAGGGAGCATGGCCACCGAGCTCAAGGGACATTTTTTTGATGCTTGGCGCACTTTGTTGCATCAGGATGCGGCCCACAGGTGTGGAGCCCGTGAAGGTCAGTTTTCGAACGGTCGGGCTTGCGCAAAGCACCTTGCCGATTGCGATAGATTGCTCGCTATCGGCGGTGATGATGTTCAGTACGCCTGCAGGGATACCTGCTTGTTCAGCCAGTTCAGCCAGCGCAAGTGCACTGAGGGGCGTTTGCTCGGCAGGCTTGAGCACGATTGTGCAGCCGGCGGCGATTGCGGGCGCGACCTTGCGGGTAATCATCGCAATCGGGAAATTCCAAGGCGTGATCGCCGCGCACACGCCGATAGGCTCGCGCAAAACAAGCATGCGATTGCTTGAAATAGGCGCGGAAATCGTGTCACCCATGACACGTTTGGCTTGTTCGGCAAACCACTCGACAAACGAGGCACCGTAAGCGATTTCGCCTTTTGCTTCGGCAAAGGGCTTGCCCTGCTCGATGGTCATGATGCGAGCCAGATCATCGGTGTTCGCGACGATCAGATCGAACCATTTGCGCAAAATGATGGAGCGTTCTTTGGCGGTACGGGCACGCCAGGCGGGAAAAGCGGCACTTGCCGCATCAATCGCCATCTGCGCCTGATCAGCACCGAGATTAGCGACATGGGCAATATGGGCGCTTGTCGCAGGATTGTCGACGGCGAAGACGCCACCATCTTTGGCGTCGACCCACTTGCCGTTGATATACGATTGTGCCCGCAATAAATCCGGGTTGTTAAGTTTCATTGGAAATACTGCGCGATCCATGGTGTTTCTCCAGCAAGTGATCAGTTAAATTTCATTCTAGTGCAGCGCGGCTGCGGACTCAAACTTCTACGGATTCAGACGGGGGCATTAGGCTGCCTGGCCATCACACCCGGATGATCTTGATAAAAATGCGTCAAGTGCTCTACGACTCTCTGTGGATCATCTTCAATCGTTAAGGTATGTCGGTCCAGCGGATTGATCAGTGCTGTTTGCTCGAGCTCGGTGCGGATCCAAGTCATCAGCCCGCTCCAAAAGTCGCTACCCACCAATATCACGGGTCCTGCGGGGATTTTGCCAGTTTGCATGAGTGTCACCGCCTCGAACAGCTCATCAAGTGTGCCAAAGCCGCCAGGCAGCACCACATAGGCCAGGCTATGCATGAAAAAAGTCGCCTTTCTAGAAACAAAGTGCTGAAATGGCAAACTAATGGTCTGAAAATCGTTATGTTTGGACTCTTTGGGTAGCTTGATGTGCAAACCAATGCTCATACCACCCGCTTCGAAGGCACCTTTGTTGGCGGCTTCCATAATGCCTGGCCCACCCCCGGCAATGACGGTGAAGCCTGCGTGGGCAAGTCCTTGAGCGATTTTTTCGCTCGTGGCGTAGTACGGAGAGTCTTTTTTGATCCGTGCGCTGCCAAAGATGCTGATTGCTGGCCCAATCTTGGTCAGAGTGTCTGCCGCATGCAGCATCTCTGACATAATTTGGGTTGTTTGCTGGAGTGCCGGCGAAACTACTTCTTGTTTGTGGCCCATGAAAAAAACCTTGTTGCTAGTAGATGGATCGAGTTATTTGTACCGCGCCTTTCACGCCATGCCTGACTTGCGCAATGCGCAGGGTGAGCCGACCGGTGCCATCTATGGCGTTGTCAACATGATGCGCAAAATGCTGCACGATTATCAGGCACAGTATGCCGCATGCGTGTTCGATGTGCGGGGCAAGACCTTCCGCGAGGATCTCTATCCAGAATATAAATCACATCGTCCCCCAATGCCTGAGGAGCTTGCCGCACAGATCGAACCTATTCACGAGGCGATCCGCGCGATGGGCTGGATGGTTATCGGAGTTGAGGGTGTGGAGGCGGACGATGTGATAGGTACCTTGGCGCACTGGGCGACGGATCACGATGTCCATACGGTCATATCCACCGGTGATAAAGATTTGGCGCAGCTCGTGACGCCTCATGTCACGCTGGTCAACACCATGTCCAATGAAAAGCTGGATCCTACCGGAGTCGTGCGCAAGTTCGGCGTAGGCCCTGAGCGGATTGTGGATTATTTAATGCTCGTGGGTGATACGGTAGATAACGTGCCTGGTGTTCAAAAGGTGGGCCCCAAAACGGCTGCGAAATGGATCGAAGAATATGGATCGGTTGACACCCTGGTAGAGCGTGCCGCCGAAATCAAAGGTGTAGCAGGTGAAAATTTGCGTGCGGCGATCGGTCAGTTTCCGCTCACGCGGGAGTTGCTAACCGTCAAAATTGATTGTGACCTGAGTCGTGAGGTCCCCAATATTGAGATGCTTGTCCCGCGCGAGCCGGACCGTGACGCACTAATCAAGTTGTATGAGCGTTATGGATTCCGTTCTTGGTTGAGAGAGCTGACCGGTGAGCAGGAGCGGGTCCCAAAGGGTGACGCCCGTGTGCCCGCAGAGGCGGCCAAACCGACCGCCCCGACGCATCAGCATTACTCCATGGTGACAGATTGGGAGTCCTTGGATCTTTGGCTCGGTCGTGCGAGCGCGGCGAGTTGCGTCGCGCTTGATACTGAGACAACCTCTCTAGAGCCCATGCAGGCCAGGCTGGTCGGGATTTCGCTCTCAGTCGAGGCGGGAAGCGCATGCTACATACCTCTCGCGCACCGCGGAACCGACGCGCAAGGCCAGTTGCCCAAACAAGAAGTGTTGCAACGACTCAAGTCTTGGCTTGAGGATAAACAGGCCACCAAACTACTTCACCATGCCAAGTACGACACGCACGTCTTTGCAAATGAAGGTATTGACCTGCGAGGGGTCTCGGACGACACCATGCTTCAGGCCTATGTGCTGGAGTCGCATCGGGGGGTAGGGCTTGATGAGCTCGGTCAGCGCTATCTCGGGGTCAAAGGCTTATCGTTTGAGGAAATTTGTGGCAAAGGCGCGCATCAGATTTGCTTTGATCAGGTTGACCTGGAGCGTGCAACCCAGTACGCGTGTGAAGATGCTGATTTCACTTTTCGGCTGCATGAAGTCCTGCGGCCAAAAGTCAGGCAAAACGACAAGCTGGAGTTCATTTACCAACTGGAAATGCAGACTTCTCGTGTGCTGTTCGAGATCGAGCGCACCGGTGTTCGGATTGACTCGGCCGAATTAGGCCGACAAAGTCATGCGCTGGGTCAGGAGCTGCTTGCTCTGGAGCAGCGCGCCTATAGCTTGGCGGGTCAACCCTTTAATCTCAATTCGCCCAAGCAACTCGGTGAAATTCTGTTCAATAAGATGCAGTTGCCAGTCGTGCGTAAAACGGCTGGTGGCGCTCCCTCAACTGATGAAGAAGTGCTGACGAAGCTCGCCGAGGATTACCCGTTGCCCAAGGTCTTGCTTGAGTACCGCGGAATGGCTAAGTTGAAATCCACCTACACGGACAAGCTTCCCAAGATGGTCGACGCCTCAACCGGACGGGTGCATACGCACTATTCGCAGGCTTCAGTGATCACAGGACGACTGGCTTCCTCTGATCCCAATCTTCAAAACATTCCTGTTCGCTCAGAAGCGGGCAGGCGGGTGCGTGAGGCCTTTGTCGCCACGCATGGCAAGATCATTTCTGCCGACTATTCGCAAATTGAGTTGCGCGTGATGGCACATGTTTCAAACGATGCCAATCTTCAGAAGGCGTTTGCGGCAGGCGAGGATATTCATCGTGCGACGGCTTCTGAAGTATTTGGCGTGTCGCTTTCTGAGGTTACCGGCGAGCAACGACGGGCAGCTAAAGCGATTAACTTTGGATTGATCTATGGCATGGGCGCGTTTGGACTGGCGAGCAATCTGGGCATAACACGTGATGCGGCCCAGTCTTATATTGATCGCTATTTCACGCGTTACCCTGGAGTCGCTCAGTACATGGCCGAGACCAAGACAATCGCTCATGCACAGGGATTTGTTGAAACGGTGTTTGGGCGTCGTTTGTGGTTGTTGGATATCAATGCGGCCGGTGCAAGGCGAGCAGGCGCAGAGAGGGCAGCCATCAATGCACCCATGCAAGGTACTGCTGCGGATTTAATTAAACTCGCCATGGTGGCGGTGCAAAACTGGCTGCATGATCAAAAACTGAAAAGCAAGATTGTGATGCAGGTGCATGACGAACTCGTGCTTGACGCCCCCGACGATGAAATCGAGCTCATCAAACAAAACTTGCCACGCCTCATGTGCGAGGTGGCAAATTTAAGGGTACCGCTTGTGGCGGAGGTTGGTGTCGGACCAAATTGGGAACAAGCCCATTAAGTCAAAATGCCCGAATTGAAAACGCCCACATGTTTTCACATGTGGGCGTCGATGTTCAACAAAAGCTGGCGGGTTAGCTTACCGGCATTTGCTGCAAGGCATGGATACGAGCAGGAATGGGGGGGTGTGTGGCAAACATTGCGCCCAGACCACCACGACCGGCGATACCAGAAGCCTCAAAGCTCTTGGGTAGATCGCCTGGCGTCAATCCGCCTAGGCGTGCAAGCGCCCGGATCATCGGCTCACGCGAGCTTAACAGCTGGGCCGATCCTGCATCGGCGCGATATTCGCGCTGACGGGAGAACCAGGCCACGATCAGGCTGGCGATAATGCCGAAGGCGATTTCACAGACAATCACGGTCGCGTAATAACCAATCCCTAGACCTTTGTCATTTTTCAGGACGACGCGGTCGACAAAATAACCAACAATTCGGGCAAAGAACACCACAAAGGTATTGACTACCCCTTGAATGAGCGTCAGGGTGATCATGTCACCGTTGGCAATGTGAGCGACCTCATGGGCCAGTACCGCAGAGATTTCTTCCTCTGTCATGCTGTCGAGCAGTCCCGTTGAAACGGCCACAAGAGAGTCGTTACGGAAAGCGCCCGTTGCGAAGGCATTGGGCTCGCCTTCGTAAATCGCGACTTCTGGGCGACCAATGCCTGCACGGTCTGCAAGTTGGTGCACCGTGTCCAGGAGCCAGGACTCGCGAGGGCCGCCAGGTGCTTGTGGATCGATAATCTGGGCACCAGTACTCCATTTGGCCATTGGCTTGCTAATCAGCAAGGAAATAATCGAACCGGCAAAACCCACGATCAGGGAAAAGATCAGTAGCATCTGAACATTCAGACCCTGATCAGAAATGAAACGATTGACCCCCAATATATTGAGCGTGACGCTCAGAACCAGCATCACAGCGAGGTTGGTCGCCAGAAAAAGCACAATTCTTTTCATATTTTTTTGTTGAGTCGTTAAACGTTAAAGGGAGGTTAAAAATCGCTCAGTGCGTGACAGTCCTAGGATGAAAAGCAACAAACAAAGCGATCCGTCAAAGTGTAACTTCGACATTTAAAGATTCAAAGAGTTCCCAGTCAAGGTATCGGACTCTTTGTCTATTGCGGCTCTGTACCACTCATGAAAATGTTGCATACCGTCTTCCATGGGTGATTGATAAGGACCGGTCTCAGAGACGCCGCGTAAAAGGAGGGCGCGGCGACCCGCGTCCATACGCTCCGCGATCTCGTCGTCTTCTATTGCGGTTTCCATGTAGGCTTCGCGTTGTGCCTCGACAAACTCGCGTTCGAACAGCGCAATCTCCTCGGGGTAGTAAAACTCGACGATGTTGACCGTTTCTTGCGGGGACTTTGGGTAGAGCGTTGAGAGCACTAGCACATGAGGGTAGAGCTCGATCATGTGCGTTGGAAAGTAGGTGACCCAGACCGCACCAAAGTCCGGTGCTTGACCCCGACGGAATTGCAGAAGCTTTTCGTGCCAAGTTTTGTAGGCGGGCGATCCTGGCTGGGAAAGCGCACGATGAACGCCCACGCGCTGCATGCTGTATTGCTCCGCAAACTCCCACGACAAATCGTCACAGGTGACGAAGTGTCCAAGACCAGGATGAAAGGGTGCGACGTGATAGTCCTCAAGGTAGACCTCGATGAACGTTTTCCAGTTGTAATTGCACTGATGCACTTCGACGTGGTCAAGGACGTAATCAGAGAAGTCAAACTCTGGACGCTTAAACAAGCTTCCGATGTCCGCGACAGGATCGCGAGGACCCTCAAATAACAGTCCGTGACAATCTTTTAAGGGAAAGCGTTGCAGATTGAGACAGGGCTTGTCGTCAAATTGAGGCGCGCCGAGCAACTGGCCTTCTTTGTTGTAAGTCCAGCGATGAAGTGGGCAGACGATATTGCCGCCAGTCTCCACAAGGTTGCCATGGGTATTGACGTGGCCCGAGACACGGCCTGTCTGTCCGCCGAGCATCAAGGCCTGTCGGTGACGACAGACATTGGAAAGAAGCTCTACCCCATTTTCGCCGCGCACGAGGATACGCCCATTGTTTTCATGGGAAAGACTACGCCAGTCTCCCTTGTTGGGCACACCTTTCTGGTGCCCAATGTACAGGGGTGACTGCTTAAAAATGCTCGCTTGCTCGCGGGCAAAAAGCGCTTCGTCAAAATAGGCACTGACGGGCAGCTGGGTGCGAGCTGGGGCTAAATGCACCCTCCGACCAATGTCGGTCATGATTCCCTCCGCACGGAAACACATGCCAGCCGGAATGACCGTTCTGGCGCGAAGAAAAATCGGATTGGCCGATCACCATATTAAAGACTGAATTGTACCCCAAGGGATGAGGGACTATGCTTGCTGCTGATCTCGTACAATGGCGCTTAATGTGTTGTGTCACTGCGGCTCGTTCGCGCAGGTTCCATTGGAGTTTCATTTGATTAAGCCCATCAAAGCTGCCTCGACTTCTGCCTCTTCCCCTGAAGCTTTTGATGCCCCGGATGCTATGGATGCAGTGGATGCTTCTGAGGGTCAGACTGATCTGCCTCAGGATTTTGAGACGGCGCTTGCTCAGCTAGAGGCGTTGGTCGCCAAGATGGAGTCCGGCGCTCTGCCTCTCGAAGAATCTCTCGCGGCTTATCGCCGCGGTGTGTCGCTGACGCGTGTCTGTCAGGAGAGACTGGCTCAGGCCGAGCAGCAAGTCAGCGTCCTCGAGGCGGATATGTTGCGTCCCTTCGGGGCATCGGATCGTCAGCCAGAATGAGCACCGCTGCAGTTTCTTTCACAAGCTGGCTTAGCGCCCGCGCGTTGCACATCGAAAGCGTGCTGGGGCAATCCATGCCCCAGGCTGATGTGGTGCCGTGCCGTCTGCACGAAGCCATGCGTTATGCGGTTCTTGGCGGGGGCAAGCGCGTGCGAGCGGCTTTGGTGTATGCGGCAGGTGCAGCGTGTAGTGCAGAGCGTTCAGAGACGTCCACTGATCTTTCTCGTGCGCTAGATTGCGCGGCCGCAGCCGTTGAGCTTGTTCATGCATATTCGCTTGTGCATGATGATTTGCCTTGTATGGATGACGATATTCTGCGTCGTGGTCGACCGACGGTGCATGTGCAATTCGATGAGGCGACCGCTTTGCTTGCGGGCGACGCATTGCAGCCTCTCGCATTCGAGTTGTTGGTGCAAATGCCGGTAGACAACAGCTTGATTGTGGCCGCCACACAAGTGCTCGCTCGTGCGGCGGGTAGTCTGGGTATGGCAGGTGGTCAGGCGATTGATTTGGCGAGTGTCGGACAAATTTTGTCTCAAGAAAGTATGCAGCAGATGCACATGCTCAAGACCGGTGCGTTATTGTCCGCGAGCGTGGAGCTGGGCGGATTGGCTGCAGGTGCGAGTACATTACAAAGGCAGGCGCTGAGTGCGTATGGTCGAGCGATGGGGCTCGCTTTTCAGGTTGTGGATGATATGTTGGACGTGACAACAGATACCTCCACTTTAGGGAAAACAGCGGGTAAGGATGCCGCGGCTAACAAGCCAACCTACGTCGCCCTGATGGGACTGGACCGCGCCCGAGCCTTTGCCACCGAGCTGCACCGTGAGGCGCTTGAGGCGATTGCTCCTCTTGGCCAGTCTAGCCAACTCTTGGCAGGATTGGCGAACTTTATTGTTTTGCGTGATTATTGACCCGTGATTATTGACGAGAAAAATGTCTACTGATTTGCTTGATCGTATTCAGACACCCGCGGACCTGAAGGCCCTGGATCGTCGCGAGCTCAAAAAACTCGCTCAGGAGTTGCGTGGTTTTGTTTTAGACTCGGTTTCTCGCACCGGCGGACATCTTTCTTCGAATCTCGGCACCGTAGAGTTAACGATTGCCTTGCACCATGTCTATGACACACCACATGATCGGATCATTTGGGATGTCGGCCACCAGTCCTATCCACACAAGATTTTGACAGGTCGCAAGGGCGCGATGAGCACCTTGCGTCAATTTGGCGGTATTTCAGGTTTTCCCAAACGCTCGGAGTCTGAGTACGATGCCTTTGGCACCGCACATTCGTCGACCTCGATATCAGCTGCGCTTGGTATGGCCGTGGCTTCGCGTAATGCGGGCGTGTCGCGTCAGCACATCGCAGTGATTGGTGATGGCGCGATGTCCGCAGGCATGGTGTTCGAGGCGATGAACAATGCGGGTGTGACGCCAGATATCAATTTGCTGGTGATTCTGAATGATAACGATATGTCGATCTCACCGCCGGTCGGTGCCTTGAATCGTTACTTCGCCAGATTGCTCTCGGGGCAGTTTTACGCAGCAGCCAAGAATATGGGGCGAGCTGTTTTACAACATGTTCCTCCGGTACTGGAGCTTGCCAGGCGCCTGGAAGAGCATGCCAAGGGGATGGTGACACCCGCCACGCTGTTCGAGGAAATGGGATTTAACTACGTCGGACCGATTGATGGCCATGATCTTGATGCGCTGATCCCAACCCTTCAAAATATGCGCGCCCTAAAAGGGCCGCAATTTTTACATGTTGTCACAAAAAAGGGGCAGGGCTACAAGCTGGCTGAGGCAGATCCGGTGCTCTATCACGGTCCGGGCAAGTTTGATCCCGCGATTGGCATTCAAAAATCCACGGCAGTCCCTAAAACGACCTTTACGCAAGTGTTTGGCGTGTGGTTGTGCGACATGGCGGAACACGATCCGCGCTTAAACGGTATTACGCCGGCTATGCGTGAGGGCAGCGGCATGGTGGAATTCGAGCGTCGGTTTCCCAAGCGCTATTTTGATGTCGGGATTGCTGAACAGCATGCCGTGACTTTTGCCGCCGGTATGGCTTGCGAGGGTCAAAAGCCTGTACTGGCGATCTATTCCACTTTCTTGCAGCGCGGCTACGACCAACTCATCCATGATGTGGCGTTACAAAATCTCGACGTGACCTTCGCACTTGATCGTGCGGGAATTGTGGGTGCAGATGGTGCCACCCACGCGGGTAACTACGACATTGCTTTCTTACGCTGCATACCGAACATGGTGGTGGCGACGCCTTCAGACGAAAATGAAACCCGCCTGCTGTTGACGACGTGTTACCAGTATCCAGGTCCTGCCTCGGTTCGCTATCCCAGGGGGGCGGGCGCTGGTGCAACGGTGACCTCGACCCTGGATGTCGTGCCGCTTGGACGGGCGATCGTGCGTCGCAGGGGGCAGGGTGTCGCGGTGCTGGTTTTCGGCACGCTCCTGTCGGCTGCCCTGCAGGCTGCCGAGGCCCTCGATCTCACGGTGGTCGATATGCGCTTTGTTAAACCTATAGATACCGAGCTTGTGTTGCAAATGGCCGCCGAGCATCCGACGGGCATCGTCACGATCGAAGAGGGCTGTTTGATGGGCGGGGCGGGTAGCGCGGTTGCCGAGACGCTCGCCGCACATGCCGTGGTCTGTCCAATGCTGCATTTGGGATTGCCAGATCGATTTATTGACCATGGAGAGCAGACGGCTTTGCTAGCTGGCGTTGGGCTCGATGCAGCCGGTATCGAGCGATCGATTCGCGGGCGCTTCTTTACCTGAGTCGCTGGCAGTTTGCTAAAAGTCGCTAAATGCGCGAAAATAATAGACTTTCTTGCTCGACAGGTCTGAATTGGATTTAAACCACGGGATTTAAGCCACGGGTTTTAACGCCTCAGGTTTAATCATCCGGTTAGAATCATACTTGCGGGCTGTCCCCGGACTAGCGTGAGGGTCACATGACCCTCATACAACGTTCGGATATCCTCAGGAGTGCATTGCATGCGCCATTACGAAGTTGTTTTTATTGTTCACCCAGACCAAAGCGAGCAAGTGCCCGCCATGGTTGAGCGCTACCAGGCTCTGGTCACGACCCAGGGTGGAAAAGTCCACCGCACCGAAGATTGGGGCCGTCGTCAGTTGGCATACCCAATTCAAAAGCTCGTCAAAGCACACTACCTGTGCTTCAACATTGAATGTAGCCAAGCGACACTCGACGAGCTCGAGCATTCCTTCCGCTACAACGATGCTGTCCTGCGCCATCTTGTGATTAAGACGAAAGCTGCTGAAACTGAGCCTTCAATCATGATGAAGCAAGTCGAGCGCGAAGAAGCGCGTAAAGCATCTGCCGAATCAACACCGGAAGACGCTGAGTAAGCCGGATTTGTCGTGAATCGACTTGAGGTACAGGGTCTGATTTCTGAACTTTCTCCTTTAAGGTACACGCCGGCAGGAGTTCCAGTTCTCGAGTTCATACTCTCACATGAGTCAGAGGTCACTGAAGCAGGTCAACCCCGCCGCATTGCTCTTAATTTAGCGGTTGTGACGATGGGAGATCTGGCACAGATGGCAGGCACGATGAGTTTAGGTAGCAACGTCTTGATCCAGGGTTTTTTGGCCCCGGTTCGAAAAGATTCTCAAAAATATCGGCTGCATGCGCAGCATATTCAACAAATTTGAACAAGGCATATCATGGCTTTCTTCGGTAAACGTAAAGAAAAAAAGAAGTTCACGCAACAGAATCCGCTTTTCAAGCGTCGCAAATTCTGCCGCTTCAGCGCTGCAAATGTTGACCAGATTGATTACAAAGATCTCGATACCTTGCGTGACTTCATTCAGGAAAACGGCAAAATCATTCCCGCGCGTCTGACGGGTACAAAAGCCATCTATCAGCGTCAGCTCGACTCAGCCATCAAGCGTGCGCGCTTTTTAGCTTTGCTGCCCTTCACTGATAACCACAACTGATCCCGGGGCACACTATGCAAATCATTCTGCTCGAAAAAGTCGTTAACGTTGGAAACCTCGGTGAAGTCGTGCGCGTTCGCGACGGCTACGCCCGTAATTTCCTGATTCCTCAGAAAAAAGCTCGCCGTGCGACTGAGGCAGCGCTCAAAGAATTCGAACTTCGCCGTGCTGAGCTTGAGAAAGCCCAAGCTGAGAAGCTGGCTGAGTGCGAAGCACTCGGACAGCGTTTGGAGGGTTTCTCTTTGACCGTCAAGCAAAAAGCGGGTGTGGATGGCCGTTTGTTCGGTTCCGTCACCAACATGGATATCGCAGCTGGTTTAGTGGCGGCAAATTTTGCCGGTATTGAAAAGTCGCAAATCCGTCTGCCCGAAGGTCCAATCAAGACCGTCGGCGAAACAGCCGTCCAGATTGCATTGCATCCTGACGTGGTGTGCAGCATTAAGGTTGTTGTGGCTGGCGATCTCGTCTAAGTCCTGATGACTCAAATACAAAAAGCCGGCAATTGCCGGCTTTTTGTATTCAGCGGATCAGAGGCTAAGTGCTCTAGCCAGCATGGCTCGGCAAACTCCATTGATCATGTGCGTAATAGACGATTTGCGAATAGATGACCCATTCTGATCCTAGGTTTTTAAAGGCACTAAGCGATTGGCTTGCACAGCATACGAGCCTCACCCACGAGGTGAGCGTCGTTGAGCTCGCTGGACGTTTATGTGTGATTAAGATCAAGAGGCCCTCTGTGCTGGCGAGCCTAAGTTATGGCGTGCGCTATTTGCGGGCTTCATTGATTTCCTTGTTGTGCTGGTGGGGCTTCAAGGAGCGTCCTTCGGCGAGAGTATTGCTGCGCAATGGTGTCGAGGATGAAACAGAACGCCTGCTTGCTTTACATGACCGACACTATCCTGCTCCCGAGGTGCTTTATTATGGGCCCGGTGTTCTTGTTCTTGACTATGTCGGCGAAAATTTGCCGACGATCCTAAGAGAGTCTGCTCCTGAGGATCGGCTCAAATGGATGACCTTTGCGGCACAAGATTTAGCGGCCTTTCATCAAGCAGGCTTTGTGCATGGGGGGGCTCAGCTCCGTAATTTAATGGTGCAGGGCGAGCAGATCACGCGGATCGACTTTGAGGAAAATATTGGCGAAGCGTTATCCAGACCGCTTGGTCAAGCCTACGATGTTTATCAAATGATGTCCTCGATGGCGGGTCTGCGGGGTGAACAGTTTTCAGAGCAAGAGCGCAGGCTGCTTTGCGATCGATTGTTAGAGGCATACCTGGCGGCTAACCCGGATGCTGAAGTGAGGGCGCAGCTGAGCCATCTTGGCAAGCTATTTGCTGGCGTGCAGAAATATACGGCCTGGTTGTTACAACGGCTGCCCGGACGCGATGTACGAGGCTTTTTGTATGTGTCAGACGCCTTGAGGTTATGATGCATCTATGAATAATCAGCCAGATCCACAGTTAGAGTATCTTCGGGTACCCCCCCATTCCGTTGAGGCGGAGCAGTCCGTCTTAGGTGGCTTGCTTCTTGATAATGGCGCCTGGGAGCGCGTGACGGATGTCGTCAACGAAGAGGACTTCTATCGCTATGATCACAAGCTGATCTGGCACCATATTTCGCGGCTGATCAACCTTTCCCGTCCTGCGGATGTCGTCACCGTACACGAGTCCATCTCGAGCGTGGGAAAGTCTGACGAAGTCGGTGGCCTTGGCTACTTAAACGCGCTGGCGCACAACACGCCTTCGGCTGCCAATATCCGTCGCTATGCTGAAATTGTCCGTGAACGCTCGATGCTGCGCAAGCTCGTCACAGTCGCAGATGAGATTGCCGCCACCGCCTTCAACCCTCAAGGCAAAGAAGCGCGTCAACTGCTCGATGAAGCCGAATCCAAGGTGTTCAAAATTGCCCAGGAGGGCGCCAAGGCCAGCGCAGGCTTTAGGGAAATCCAGCCGCTGCTCTCCGAGGTCGTCGAGCGTATTGACGAGCTCTATCATCGCGAAGGTGATACGGATGTGACCGGTGTACCAACGGGTTTCACAGATCTTGATCGCATGACCTCAGGCCTGCAAGGCGGTGACCTGGTGATTGTCGCGGGTCGTCCATCGATGGGTAAGACCTCTCTTGCAATGAACATCGCCGAGCATGTGGCGATCGAGCAAGGCCTGCCGGTTGCCGTGTTCTCCATGGAAATGGGCGCGGTACAGTTGGCCATGCGTATGCTGGGTTCAGTCGGGATGCTCGATCAACATCGGATGCGAACGGGCAAGCTGTTAGCGGATGACTGGCCACGCGTCACGCATGCTGTGCAGCGCATGCAGGATGCGCAGATGTATATCGATGAAACGCCAGCGTTGAGTTCTGTCGAAGTCCGGGCGCGTGCGCGTCGTCTGGCGCGTCAATGCGGCAAGCTTGGTCTGATCGTGATCGATTACTTGCAGTTGATGGGTGCAAGTTCTGCGGGTGAAAACCGCGCGACGGAGATTTCGGAGATTAGTCGTTCGTTGAAGGCGCTCGGTAAAGAACTGGAATGTCCCGTGATTGCTTTATCTCAGCTCAACCGTAGTCTGGAGCAGCGGCCAAACAAACGACCCGTCATGAGCGATCTGCGCGAGTCTGGGGCGATTGAGCAGGATGCAGACTTGATCCTGTTCATTTATCGTGACGAGGTATACAACCCCGATTCCCCGGACAAGGGGACGGCAGAAATCATTATCGGTAAACAGCGAAACGGGCCAATCGGTACCGTGCGCCTAACTTTCCAAGGGTCTAGCACACGTTTCTTGAATTTCGCTGGCGGACAGGCGATTTACTAATAAAGGCCTCGGCCTTTATTAGTTTGCTTCAGCGCGAGACAACGCGACCATTTGACGGTTTTGCACTAACTGGCGGATTTTGACAGCATCGCCGATGCGTGTACCTTTGCCGTCCGCATTGAGCAACACAATCGCGGTGTCGCGGTTGTTAATGCGAGCAACCATCACGAGGCACTGGCCGGCTTCATTAATAAATCCGGTCTTGGACACGCGTATATCCCAGTTTGGATTCGTCACGAGCATATTCGTGTTGCGAAAGAGGGTGGCGTGACCGCGTGAAGCGATTTCATGTTGCTGGTCGGTCGTGTAAAAGCGAATCGTCGGTCTTGCTGCAGAGGCTTGCATAAGTTTGACGAGATCGCGTGGGGTGGCGACGTTTGCGCTGGACAGCCCTGTTGGCTCAACAAACCGGCTGTTATTCATGCCGAGTTCTTTCGCCTTCTGATTCATGGCCGCGACAAAAGCGGGCATACCACCTGGATAATGTCTTCCAAGCGCGCTTGCCGCGCGATTTTCTGATGACATCAGCGCGAGATGCAACATATCTCCGCGAGACAGACGCGCACCCACGGCCAAACGGGAGCGACTGAATTTCACAACATCCACATCTGCTTGCGTCACTTGAAGCATTTCATCAAGGGGCTGTTTAGCATCGACAACTACGAGAGCCGTCATGAGCTTCGTGATCGAGGCAATGGGGCGTGCGACATCGTCGTTACGCGCAAAAAGCACGGCTTGGCTGCTCAAGTCTTGGACAAAAACGACATTGGAACGCAGGCCGCTCGCGGGATTGCCCGAGCGACGGTCAGCTTGGGCTTGCTGTGCACTTGCGGCACTCGCCACGGCTGCTGTTGTGGCTCCAGCAGCGAGTGCTTTGCCTGCGGCGCTGCTGCGACTGCCTTGCGGTGTGCCCCCTGGTGCCGCTTTCTTCTGCTTACTGTTTGCAGCAGACTTGGATTTTGATTTGCTTTGAGTAGATTTGGTTTTCTTAGTCGTTGAGGATTTTTTTTGAGTCGTCGACTTTTGTGTTGTCGTCGCTTTAGGCTTGGTTGCCTGGGTGCTTTGGGTCGTACTTTGAGCCACCGCGGGTGAACCAGACAAAGCAATACTCAGGCCAATAAAGCCTGTGAGACAGACTTTGCGAAAGGGTAAAAACAATCCAACACGCATTCCCAACGCCTTTAAAGTATAAAAACTATGTAAATTATATACTTAGCAGGAACACTTAAACCAATTATTTATTAACATTACTTAAAGCAAGGGTTTACCCTTTGTTTTTTTCTGTAACGAGGTGTGTCGTTAGACGCAAAGCCAAGTCAAAAGCTGCTTGAAGGGAAGAGGGATCTGCGATGCCTTGACCCGCAATATCAAAGGCAGTGCCATGGTCCACGCTGGTGCGTACAAACGGCAGACCGACGGTGACATTGACGCCTTCATCAATACCGAGGTACTTGATGGGAATGAGACCTTGGTCGTGATATTGGGCGACGCAGATATCAAACTCACCCTTGCGAGCCCGCATAAATACGGTATCACCCGGCCACGGGCCCGAAGCGTCAAGCCCTTTGGCACGCGCAAGCGCGATGGCAGGCGCAATCACCTCGATATCCTCTCTGCCGAATTTTCCTTGCTCGCCCGCATGAGGATTCAGGCCAGCCACTGCAATACGTGGATTCTCAATGCCCATCGCTCGGCAGGCGAGGCTAGCAAGCTCAATGGTCCGCAGTTCGAGTTCGGTGGTGATCGTGGGTGAAACGTCGGCCAAAGCAATATGAATTGTTGTCAAAATCACGCGCAATTGATCATTGACCAGCATCATTGCGACATGCGGCGTCTTGGAGCGCTCAGCAAGAATTTCCGTGTGACCTGGAAAATCGATTCCGGCGGCGTGCATGGACTCTTTGTTGAGGGGGGCGGTGACGATCGCGCGAACACGCCCCATCAGTGCATCGTCGATGGCGTCACACAGTGCCTGGACTGCGGCAGCACCCGCACGCGCGTCAACGAAACCGAGTGGCAGATCCGAGGGCAGGGCTGGTTTCGTAGGCCGCACAAAGAGGTGGCCACTTTGTTGATGGAGATCGGTCAAAGGGTCTGTAGGCGCGAGTTCAACGATGGTTAAGTCAAGCGCCAGCGAAACACAGGCACGTGTCAGCGAACCTGTATCGCCATAGACGACACAAGGTGCACCCAATCCTTGCGCATGGAGTTTGACGACAATTTCAGGACCGATGCCGGCCGCATCGCCTACGGTCATCGCGATCGGTGTCATGGCAGACATAGGGGAGGCGTTCATCAAGCAGACCTCATGTCGCGACATTCATGCTTAAAGCACCTCGC
The DNA here is from genome assembly GCA_030653405.1 of Zwartia sp. Taxonomy (GTDB): domain Bacteria; phylum Pseudomonadota; class Gammaproteobacteria; order Burkholderiales; family Burkholderiaceae_B; genus Zwartia. The sequence goes on from JAURZO010000076.1 coordinate 26,611, forward strand.
CCGCATAGTCGGCCAGGCGCGAACGTTCGCCACGCTGCAAGGTGATGTGTCCGGCATGGGGCCAGCCTTTGAAGCGATCCACGACAAAGGTCAGGCCTGAGCTTCCCTCTGTCAGATAAGGCGTATCGATCTGAGCGATATTGCCGAGGCAAATGACTTTAGTGCCAGGTCCGGCCCGCGTGATCAAGGTTTTCATTTGTTTTGGTGTGAGGTTCTGCGCCTCATCAATGATCAAGTACTTGTTCAGGAATGTTCGTCCCCGCATGAAATTCAGTGATTTCACTTTGATACGTGAACGAATTAAATCCATCGTCGCGTTGCGTCCCCAGTCAGTCGTCTGGCCTGTAGAGGCAGAGGATCCACCATCGGTCTCACCCATGGTGAGCACCTCGAGGTTGTCTTCAAGAGCCCCCATCCAGGGCTGCATCTTTTCTTCTTCGGTACCGGGTAAAAATCCGATGTCTTCGCCGACGGGGACGGTCACACGCGTCATGATGATTTCGGTATAACGCTTGGTCTCAAGTACCTGAGCCAGACCAGCCGCCAGCGCCAACAGGGTCTTGCCTGTCCCGGCTTGTCCCAGCAACGATACAAAAT
>JAURZO010000079.1 GCA_030653405.1 Zwartia sp.
AGCCGAAAAATGCGCGAGGTGTTGATCAGTCAACTATTGCGTGAAAAGATGATTGCTCATTGTGCCCGACAAGATAATAAATTCTCTTGGGAGGCGAGCGCAGCAATCGCCATGGAAAAGTTCAATCAGATCTTGAGCCGACAGCCTGCGCACACTATCTTAAGTGGTCAGGCCTATGAGCTTGCGATGCGTAAAAATTATGAAAAACTCATCGAACGTATTGGTGCATTAGCGGCAGAGTTTGATTCGGTCTGCGAAGAAGACTTGAGGGCAGTGGCAAGGTGTATCGACAGGAATCAGGTCGAGGCAAGGCGCGTCAGTCGGCGTGTGCGTTTGCCCCAGCAGAGTCGTTGGTATGTGGCTGCGGATCGTTTGCATGAGTGCGAGTTGGATGTTGGCGATCTTGCGGGCAGAGGTGTTGATGGCGGGCTCGTCCAGGCGCTAAACGGGATAGGCCAGCGTATTGCAGTTCATGCTGAGGAGGCTGATGTTGTATTGAGCTCAGTGTTGTCAATAGAAGCAGCACAACCGAACCAAGCGCAGATTACCCACGGCTTAACGCTTGAGCAGTCCGCAGTTCCTGATGCCTGTATCAGCGCTCTCAATCAAAACGCACGTGGCGTGGTGGTGCAATCTCGCTTCTCACGCAAACTCCTGATTGACGCAGGCGTTTATATCCCCATCGCTGTGAGTGCGGATGGATTAGATGAGTGGATGTATGCACCTGTAAAAGACCTTGCATCTCCAACAGAAAAAAAATACCGTTTTATTTGTGATATTTCAGATGTGAAACAAGATGGGCTCGATGTGTTGCTCGACGCCTACGGACAAGTGTTTACGATCTCGGATGAGGTGTCCTTGCTGATCCTGGCGGAGCGGCAAGCGTTGCGTGATGCGCAGGCGTGTGTCGATGCATGGCGAGTGGATTGTCCATCCCGAGCTGAGGTCGTGTTACTGCCTGTGACCGATCATCCGATGCGCAAAGCAATGCTTTCGCAATCGCATTGTTTCGTCGCACCTTATCGTTTTATGGATGCCGGGTTCCCCGTTGCAAGGGCTGTTGCGCAAGGTTTGCCGGTGTTGACCACCGACTGGGGCGGACAGACTGAGCAGACGTTGCCCGCCATGACCCGATTGATTGATTATCGATTTGCGCGTGCCATCTACCCGGCAACGGCATTTAATGCATATTGGGTTGAGCCTGATCGCAAGCACCTCGCTGGGTTGTTGCATACTCAATATACGGGTGACGTGCAAGGATCATCGCCCCGGCAGGTAGTGCCGTGGCGAACTTGGTCAGAGTCAGTGAGCGAGCTCAATCGACTGGCGCGCGTCTGGTCGTCAGGTCCGATCGTCCGACCTCCGCGTATTGGCTGGATAACTACTTGGAATACGCGTTGTGGCATCGCGTCTTACTCTGAGCACCTGACTGAGTGTATGTCTGACGACATAATGATTTTTGCGCCTCGTCAAGTTGAGCGGCTGTCCTTGGATGCAGATCATGTTGTTCGATGCTGGGATCATGCAGATACCGAGCTCAAGGCGCTCAGTGCAGAGATCGAACATCGCGCGATCGATACCCTGGTCGTGCAGTTTAATTACGGGTTTTTCCATTTCCCTGCATTGGCTGATTTTTTAAAACTTCAAGCCACCCGCCGAGTCAAGATCGTTGTCGTGCTGCACTCAACTACGGATCCTGCTCATGCGCCTGAGCGAAGACTGGCCGCTCTGGTTCCAGTGCTCCAGTTGTGTCACCGCATACTGGTGCACGGCGTCGGCGATTTGAACCGACTTAAGGCGATCGGTTTGATCGAGAACGTGACGCTATTCCCGCTAGGCGTGAAGAAAATTGCACCTCCTCTAAACCTAGTGGCCCCTAAAGATGCCCGAATGCCTCTCAATGAGGCTCAAGAAAATTGTAAAGAGGATTTTTTAGTCGCGAGTTATGGATTCTTTTTACCTCATAAAGGTTTGCTGGAGTTGATCGAGGCAGTGGGGTTGCTGCGCGCACGCGGTCATCAGGTTTCACTAAGCATGGTGAATGCGCAATACCCAATCACAGAGTCCCAACAGCTGGTGCAGCAGGCACATGCAAAGGTCGAAGCGCTTGGGCTGACGCCCTACGTGCGCGTCATGACCGACTATTTGGCTGAAGAGGAGAGCGTGGCGCTCCTGCAGCAAGCTGATCTTGTTGTTTACCCGTATCAAGAGACTGGGGAGTCAGCGAGCGCTGCGGTTCGATTTGGCTTGGCGGCGATGCGACCGGTGGCTGTGACACCGCTGGCGATTTTTGATGATGTTGATGTTGCGGTGTTTAGATTGCCAGGCTTTACACCCGAGGCGCTTGCCTCTGGAATTCAAACCTTAAGGGATCACTTGCTTGCGCAAGATTCTGACACGCTGGATAAACTAGAGACTGCTAAAGCGTGGTGTCAAGCGCATCAGTACCCTAAGCTCGCCATTCGATTGGCAGGTATTTTGAAAGCAGAGCAAGACAGATCGAAGCAATATTGAATCTTGGTCGATGGAACAGCTGTGTCATTCGACAGGCACAGCTTCCGGACCGTCAACGGCCAGTTTTTTGAGCGCATCTGCTTGTTTGATCACAATTTGGTGGCCGACTTTTCGTAGTACGCCACTTTTGATGAGTATTTGCAGTGCACGAGAAACTGTTTCTCGGCTGGTATTGACTGAGTTGGCGATGTCCTGCTGCTTCGGTAGGCTTGTGACCTCTGAGGCTGAGCCAGCAGAAAGCAGGTTGATCTGCATAAACACCCGATGAAAGGCATTAGGGAGACTTAGCATCGCACGTGCTTGCTCTAAGCGACGAATACTATCAGCGGATAGTTGCAGGAAGCGATTCGCAAGGATGGCGTGATTGGCCATCAGGTTTTGCATCAACGCAATCGGACACACAAGTAATTTGCAAGGCGTTGCAGCCAAAATCGTTTGTGAAACGGGCTGGCGGTCAACGAGGCTAAGCCATGCAAGCAGATCATTGGGCTGGGCGTAGGCAATGCCGATGACACGTCCGTCCTTTGCAAGATCATTTAACTGGATAGTGCCAGCCAATACCGCCATCAGATAACCAGGTGTCTCACCGGCTTTTAATAGTGTGTGCCCGGCCGGGAACTCTGCAGTCCGCGACTGGTGAGCAATCTCTTCGAGGACCTGTTCAGACAGACCTTCGAAAATGGAGAGGGATTTGATGAGAGACAGCGGCATATTTGAGTAAAGACAATCATTACAACGATAGAGTTTGTGATTTATATCACGCAAGTGAACATCTAAATCCAAATCCAAATCTATATCAAAAGGACAATTGCTTGTCTGGTTGATCTAAGCAGCATGAGCATCGCGGGTATGTGATTTGTTTCTGCTAACCATTACACTGCTGCACTCAAAACAAAAAGGCGAGATTTATGGCGGGTATTAGATGAATTTTGGATATCGATTCGGATTGCGGCAAGTAGTCATTAAGCTCCCCCTTAATCTTCAGATACCCGCAGATTTTTCTGCTCCTGTGGTTGATGCCTGGATGATCCAGGCATTAGAAGCTGATATCAATACTTACGAGCCGTTATTTCTTACCGGAGACGGTCTAGATGTTCAAAATCATACTCACGAGCGTTGCTATGCATATCTGCGTAGGCTCTTGTTGGTAACCACTGTTTTGTTGCAAGATATCCGAGCACCCTTTTTTGAGCGTATCGCTATCGAGTCGATCGAGAATATTAGTAAGGGCAAAGACAGCATTTGTGCACAAATTTGGTTCCCCGTCATCGACGGGTTTCCCACCGCAGCGCTACAGCGTTGGCTAAGCATTGCGCACAACCTGCTCGGCCGTGTCTGCCAAACGAGTGGTGACTTTTCCCTACTAGAGAAGACTGTTGAATCTCTGCATCAGGAGTATTGCAAGCCGTGGCTTGCCAAGATGCCCGGTGCGAAGTCGCTCATCCCTGTCCTACAAACGGCCTTTGAAGGGGGCGTTCCATTTGCGTCCTGTGGGGCAGGTCGCTACGTACTCGGTTGGGGCAGTCATTCGCGCATCTTTGACCGTAGTAGTAATTCATTTGACTCTGCGGTTGGCGCACAGCTTTCTCATCGAAAAGACCAGGCGATACGGTTGATGAAACACGCGGGCATACCGGTCCCTGAGGGTGTCGTAGTAAGCCGCCAGAATCCTATTGCTCCGAGCATCAGACCGCCTGCACCTTGGGTCGTTAAGCCAGTGGATCAGGACAGGGGGGAAGGTGTCACTCTCGGTCTCGAAGATGAGGCTTCTCTTCAGCTCGCCATCAACGAAGCACTTAAATTGTCCAAAGCAGCACTTATCGAAGAGCAGATTCCGGGTGTCTGCCATCGCATCCTGATTGTTGAAGGTAACGTGATTTTTGTCGTAAAGCGTCATCCAAAATCTGTGTTCGGCGATGGGGTGCGGTCGATCAAACGGCTTGTCGATGACCATAATGCTGAGCTGAGAAAAAAAATCCCCATCAAACGGCTACCTGAGTTTGTGCTGGATGATCTGGCCATGAATTGTCTGGCCGAGTGTGGACTGAACGAGGGCTCAGTGCCCGCTGCTGGTCAGAGAGTGTCACTGCGTCCGGTTCAGTCCTCTTTGTGGGGCGGCGATCCTGAGGTTGTCACGGAACATTTACATCCGGCGAATGTTGAGATCGCGGCGAGGACGGCACGTTTGTTTGGTCTGAGTTGCGCAGGGATAGACTTTATTTCTACTGATATCTCGAAGCCTTGGTATACGAATGGCGCGGTCATTAATGAAGTGAATTATGCGCCTGTCATTGGTCGCACACACGCATATCAGAGGGCTGGGACAAAAGCTTACTTGTCAGCCGTGTTTCCAAATCAGGGCAGAATTCCTATTGAGGTGTTCGTGGGAGTACAAACAGCTCAAACTGCTCACCAAAAACGCCAAACTCTTCTCGATGCGGGTGTTCAAGTATTTTTTTGTGATGATCATGGCGTGCAAAACCATCAATCCCAAGAGATTAGGCTTGCAGGCGCATTAAGTAGTTTTGAGCGCGTTCAAATGCTGAGGTTAAATCAAGATGTTCAACATTTGATTGTGCACATCAATGCGGATGACTCCTTCGCAAAGTACGGTTTGCCCTTTGAGTATGTGACGGAAGTTCATGTGTATTCTGGTGATCAACCCCGTGGTGCACTGAGTGACTTACTCAGCGATTCTTCTTCGCTCTCCCAGACTCAAATACTTTCGCTCCTAAAAGACTTTTGTTCATCGAGTCAGCGGGTAGCGCATGACGTTTGAGACAGAACAACAGATTCAGTGCATGACGGACTATATGTTTGTTCCAGACTCTGTTGGTCGGGCAGATGCAACGATTGTGCTGGGGATGACACTGTGGCAGCGGCCTCTAGAAAAAGCCCTAGAGTTGTTCAATCTTAATCTTAGCGG
>JAURZO010000082.1 GCA_030653405.1 Zwartia sp.
AAGGCATGGCTATCTAGTCCACCGCAAACTGGACACCTCCACCAGCTCACCAGCCGCTCGCTCGGTCAGCACCACCTCTACCGCAATTTGAGCCTTCGTCAGTCCCACAAATAACTTTCGTTTCACGCTAATCGACTGACCGCGCATGCTTCGAACTTGTGTTCGTTCATCATTCTTTTCTGTGATTTCTTTCATCATGTGAATCACAAAATCTTGCGTGGTCAGAGTGTTCTTAAGCGTTTGTTATTTGCTCGAGTTGCTTGAATGACATCACGACGTCCGAACAATCTGTTCATCCATCAACTCAGAAAATTGTTGATGTATTGCAACGAAATTCATAAAAGCGAACACGATCGTTACTTTTCCGTTATTATTTTCGAATCAGATTCTTATATTCGAACATTAAGGGAGTTGCAGATGTCAGGTTCGTTGTCGCGGATCAGGGTGCTTGATTTGACACGAGTACTGGCTGGACCATGGTCTACCCAGATGTTGGCAGATTTAGGTGCTGATGTTGTAAAGGTGGAGCGCCCAGTCTTAGGGGATGACACCAGACATTGGGGGCCCCCCTGGATACCCGATGAACAGGGTCAACCTACTTCAGACTCGGCTTATTTCACATCTACCAATCGCAACAAGCGCTCAGTCGCAATAGATATTTCAACTTTAGATGGACAGAAGCTCATCAGAGAATTGGTAAAGAAAAGCGATGTCCTAGTTGAAAATTACAAAGTTGGAGACCTGAAACGGTATGGACTTTCGTACGAAGACCTTAAATCCATTAAGCCTGAGTTGATATATTGCTCAATCACAGGTTACGGCCAAGACGGCCCCTATGCAGATAAGCCCGGATACGACTTCATCTTCCAGGGCGAGGGGGGACTGATGAGTATCAATGGTGAATCAGACGATAAACCCGGTGGCGGTCCGATGAAAACATCCATTGCCATTACCGATGTTCTTACTGGCTTAAACGCGTCAATTGCTATTTTGGCCGCACTAGAGCATCAGCGCAACACGGGGCAAGGCCAACATATTGATATATCCCTGCTCGACACAATAGTTCACTTCGGATCCAATCAAATCGTAAGCTACTTTACAAGTGGGAAGATTCCCAAACGCTGGGGTAATGCACATCCTAATTTAACGCCCTATCAGTCATTCAAGACCTCAGATGGTCACTTGATCATTGCTTGCGGTAACGATGGGCAGTTCAGAAAACTGTGCGCGACTATCGGCAGGGAAGATCTAGCAAAGGACCCACGCTTTGCAAGCATGTCAGATCGAAATTATCACCGTGAAGCGCTTATCAGCGAAATGTCAGCAATTTTCGAGAGGCGTAGCACCGGGGACTGGTTGCTTGATTTGGCAGATAGCGATGTCCCCAACGGAAGCATTAATAGTTATGACAAGGTGTTCGAGCATCCACAAGTCATACATCGCGAACTCAAAGTAAAACAAATCCATGCTAACGGTGGTGAAGTAATAACGGTCCGCAACCCGATACGCATGTCTGTTACTCCTATCGAAAATCGATATGCGCCTCCTGTCCGCGGGGAGCACACAATGGAAGTACTGGGTGATCTACTTGAGCTCAGTAAGCAAGACATCGAAAAGCTTCAAGAGCAGCGTGCCATTGAGATAATGACGAAAGGTCAGATATGACTTATGAAATTAATGATGACCAGCGTCAGATTCAGGAACTGCTTCGCCGGGTAGCTCGAGAGAGGGTGGCAAAAAGAGCTGATGAAATAGACCGTACGGCGCAATATCCTCATGATATGTACGAGCTATTGAAAGAGCTAGGGCTATTTACACTGCCTTTTCCGACACAGTATGGCGGAACCAACAGCATGCTTTCTGCCTGCATCGCAATCGAAGAGTTAGCTCGAGTTTGTTACAACACTGCATATCTGTTGCTGGTGCAGTGGGTTCCATTTGGTGCCATCTTGCATGGTGGCACCGAGGAGCAAAAGCAGCGACTGTTGCCTAGTCTTGCAAGCGGTGAAATTCGAGGTGCTTTTTCTACGACTGAAGCTCAAAGTGGCTCTGATGTGAGTGGTATCAGAACGCGTGCAATTAAGGTCGACGGCGGTTTCAAAATCAATGGAGCCAAGATTTGGTGCACAAATTCTGAATTGGCTGACTTCGTGCTGGTCGCTGCAAAGTATGAACAGTCAGGTCGAGATGGCATCAGTTTGTTCATAGTAGATAGGGGAACCAAGGGTTTCACTGTGGGTAAGAAGGAAGACAAAATTGGTGCTCGAGGAATTCCCTCATGTCCACTTTTTCTAGATGATGTATTCGTTTCTGACGACAATTTTGTAGGGGGCGGCTTCAAAGCTGTCATGGAAGCATTCAATGCAAGCCGACCTTTGATTGGTGCAAGGGGCGTAGGTCTAGCTCAAGGTGCGATAGATCATGCAAGCCATTTCATAAAAAACCGTCAGGCATTTGGGCAAACGGTAGCAGAGTTTCAGGGTGTTCGCTGGATGATGGCTGACATGGCAATTCAGACTGAAGCAGCACGTCATCTTGTTTATCGCGCTGCATCGCTTGTAGATCAGGGGGCGCCAAGCGAAGTGCTTGCACCGGTAGCAGCGATGGCAAAGTGTTTTGCGACTGACACGGCGATGAAAGTAGCGACAGATGCGGTGCAGCTATTCGGCGCAGCTGGTGTAAGTGCTGAATACCCGATCAACCGATATTTTCGAGATGCAAAGGTGCTCCAGATTATTGAGGGCACAAATCAGATTCAACGCAATATCGTTGCCAACAGCTTGTTGGGTCGTATAGCACGTAGTACCTAAAACTTAACTGGGGAAAAGATGAGTAATCAAGATTTGCCAATAGTTGGACTGGGTCTTTACTTTGAGGATCTTCCTGTAGGGCGGAAGTTCAAGACCCTTTCGCGAACGGTCATGGATGCAGATATATGCACATTTTGTAATGTTATCCACATGACTGAGGTGCTATTTACTGATATGGAATTTGTTAAGAATGAGTCAGATATCAAGGGTCGGATTGCACCGGGCGCTTTTATCTACGGGATCGCAGAGGGGTTACTTGCACAGTCAACTATGCAAAAAACTGGATATGCATTTTTAAATATGGAACTCACTGTTCATCAGCCTGCTTTCGCTGGTGACACACTTCACGTTGAGTGCGAAGTTGTTGAGTCACGCGCTTCGCGAAGCCGTCCTGGTCGAGCCTTAGTTAGAACATCAAATAAAGTTGTGAACCAGCATGGGCACGTAGTGTTGACCTATACACCTTTGCGCATGGTCAAGTGCAAGCACGAAGCACTCTGAGGTTAGAAAGGGAGTTGAACATGAGAGGTTTAAAAGATCGTGTGGTTGTAGTGACTGGCGGTGCAGGGGGAATTGGTGCATCGATTTGCCGGCGGATGAGTCAAGAAGGCGCACGTATAGCTATTCTTGATCTTAATTTGAAAGGGGCTCAAGAACTTTCTGATGAGTTATCTCAGAGCGGAAACACTTCTGTCGCCTATAAAGTTGACATATCGGATTACTCTCAAGTAGAGAGTGCTATCGAGGATGTCGAGTCAAAACTTGGATCGATTGATGTGCTTGTCAATAATGCTGGCTGGGATCACGCAGCACGTTTCGTTGATACCAGTCCTGAATTATGGCAAAAAATAATTGCTATTAACTTAGTGGGACCATTGAATCTACAGCATTCAGTTGTACGTCGAATGTTGGCCCGGGGTTTTGGTCGGATCGTGAATATCTCATCAGATGCTGGCCGTGTCGGCTCATCTGGTGAGTCGGTTTACTCAGCCTGCAAGGGAGGTGTAATTGCATTCTCCAAAACCCTTGCTCGCGAAGTTGCCCGTAAGCAAATTAACGTCAATGTGGTGTGTCCAGGCCCAACTGAGACCTCATTGTTTCGAGACTTTGCAGGAGAAGGCGAGTCGGGTGACAAGCTGCGTAATGCATTGCAAAAAGCAATTCCATTTGGTCGGTTAGGTCAGCCCGACGATGTGGCTGGAGCTGTTTGTTTTTTGGCCTCAGATGATGCTGCATTTATTACTGGTCAAGTTCTTTCTGTTTCGGGCGGTTTGACCATGGTGGGTTGATTTTATCGTTCAAATAAAAAAATTAAGGAGATAAACAATGAAATTTAAACATGCTGCAAGTACCTTATTAGCTGTTGCTAGTTTGGCTATTTTTCCCTCAGTTCAAGCTCAGGATAATTATCCAAATAAACCTATTCGTCTGATACTGGGTTTTGGTGCTGGGGGCGGCACTGACGTCATCACGCGTGCTTTGGCTCAGAAAATGACTGAGATTTTGGGTCAGCCTGTAGTGGTAGAAAATAAGGCTGGAGCAAATGGCAATATTGCAGCAGAGATGGTAGCCAAGGCTCCGGCCGATGGTTATACGCTGCTTTACAACACATCTGGAGTCGCCATTAGCCCAGCTTTGTATCCTAAACTCGCTTATGACATAACACGCGATTTAGCGCCGGTGTCCATTACGGCGAATTTGCCCATTATTCTAGTTACAGCCAACAAACTGAACGTAGGTTCTCCGCAGGAATTAGTCAATAAACTTAAGGCTAACCCTGGGAAGTTGAACTTCGCATCTGCTGGTAATGGAAACATCACACATTTGTCAGCTCTGCTGTTTCTTCAGTCTACAGGCACAACAGCCACTCATGTTCCATATAAAAGTGAGGCACCAGCAGTAACGGATCTTGCTGGTGGACAGGTTGATTTTTACTTGGGTACAGCTCCTGGAGTTATTCCCTTGATTAAAGATGGTCGTATTAAAGGTCAGGCAGTCAGTACCCTCAATCGCATGGACGCAATGCCGCAATTGCCGACGATGATAGAAACTGTAGCGCCTGGGTTGGAGCTCGGTGCTTGGTCAGGAATTATGGCTCCTGCAGGCACCAAACCGGAAATCATCCAAAAGCTTAATAATGCAATAGCGGAATCACTCAAAGACAAGGGGCTGCTTGAAAAGTTTGCGTCACAGGGTGCTGAGGTGCGCCACAGTTCGCCGGATCAGTATGGGGCCTTTATAAAATCGGAAAAAGCTCGTTGGGATCAGATTGTTCGAGCCAATAAAGTAACGATGGATTGAAAGAAGGTCTTGCAATGCATACAAAACAATTAGATCCACAGCAACTTCAAGAAATTATTGATAGGTCAAGCTTTAACCGTTGGTTAGGTATGAGAGTCGTGGCAGTCGATTCACAATGCATCACTATCAAAATCAGTTGGAGGGAGGAGTTGGTCTCAAGCCCAGAGCGCCAATCAACTCATGGTGGAGTGATTGCAGCATTAGTTGATTGTTGTGCCGATTATGTCATTGCCAGGGTTATTGGCCATGCTTTGCCTACGCTGGATTTGCATATTGACTACCATCGTGTCGCTAAACCAGGTGATCTATATGCTAAAGCTACTGTCACTCACTTGGGCGGAACATTGGGTGTGGCCGAAGCCAAAGTGTTTGATGAGCAAGATCGACTAATTGCCTCTGGAAGGGGGATGTACATGGTTGCGGCCCATACTGGAAAAGAGTCTCAATAGTCCAAAACTCTCTTTCAGTACTACAAACTTATTAAAGGAGATTTCACTCATGATTAAATCAGATCAGAAACTGTTTAGAAGATTTGTAATTATTGTTGGGATGTTTGTCGGTGCCACGCTTTTGCTTCCAGCCTATGCTCAAGCTGATTGGCCTAATAAGCCAGTGCGTCTAATTGTCCCCTTTGCAGCAGGCGGTGCGACAGACCAGGTGGCACGGCTTGTTGCCGCCAAGATTAGCCCAATTTTAGGCACTAATGTATTGGTCGAAAATAAGCCAGGAGCTAATGGCAATATTGGCGTTGATTTTGTAGCTAAATCTGCACCTGATGGTTATACTTTTTTGCATACCACTTCATCTATTGCCTACACCGCAGCCTTCAAGCAAAAAGTTGGATATAACTTAGACCGCGATTTAGTTCCCGTGTCTTTACTCATAAATCAACCCCTTTTGATTATGGCTAGTTTGCAATCTGGCATTGTAGATGCAGCTTCGCTGCGTGAATTTATTAGAAAAAACGGCGGACGATTGACATACGGTTCATCAGGTACAGGCAATCTGACCCATTTAGCTATGTTCGTGATCCTACAAAGCATGAATGTCGATGCTACCCATGTTCCATACAAGGGAGGTGCTGCAGCCTTTCCAGACTTTATTGCTGGAAGATTTGATTTGTTTGCTGACCCGATTAATTCAGCTTTCCCTTACGTCCGCGATAAGCGTGTCACTGCTCTCGCCGTTACGAGTGACCAGCGATCACCATTGGCTCCGCAGGTACCTACCGTGAAGGAATCCCTCTTGCCTGGATTCACAATGAGTGCATGGCAGGCGTTACTGGCCCCAAGTCACACACCTGTGGAAATTATCAACAAAATGCGTAGTGCTTACATCACTGCACTAAATGATCCAGAAGTAAAGTCTAGATTAGCTGCTCAAGGTGCAGAGGCTGTTGGCTCAAGTGAAAAGGAATTTAGGAGTTTCATGCAAGAGGAGATCCAGCGCTGGGAAAAAGTGGTGCAGTCCTCAGGCATTAAGCTTGATTGATCATACTTTTTCCTGAGATCTTAGGAGGTCGGTGATGGGTCCTTTAACTGGTGTGCGTATTGTCGAGCTTGCAGGAATTGGGCCTGCTCCTTTTGCAGCCATGCTTCTGGCGGATTTGGGAGCGACTGTTATCCGTGTTGAGCGGCCAGTACCCTCAGAGCTGGGTATCCAGCGACCTCTTAAGTACAACCTTTTGCTACGCAACCGACAGGGAATTGCATTGGATCTCAAAAATCCAGAATGTTGCGAGTTGGTATTAAAACTTTTAGAGGAGGCGGATGGATTGATTGAGGGTTTTCGTCCAGGGGTGACTGAGCGTCTTGGGCTGGGCCCTGACATTTGTTTAGCTCGCAATCCAAGGCTTGTTTACGGACGTATGACTGGTTGGGGGCAAGAAGGGCCCCTTTCCCAGACTGCAGGACATGACTTAAATTACATCGCGATTACAGGCGTTTTGGATTGGCTCGGACGTGACGGAAATCCGCCGACAATACCGCAAAATTTGGTGGGTGATTATGCAGGTGGAGGTATGTATTTAGCCCTTGGTATGCTTTCAGCCATTTTGCATTCGCGTGAAAGCGGACAGGGGCAAGTGGTGGATGCGGCAATCGTAGATGGGACTGCCTCTTTAGCAACTTCGCTGTTTGGTATGCATGCTGCTGGAATGCTCCATCCGAGAGGGAGAAATATATTAGATGGTGGTGCACCGTATTATGATGTTTACGCATGCAAGGATGGGGAATACATATGTATCGCGCCTATTGAGGCGAAATTCTATGCTGAGTTTTGCGAACGGTTAGGTTTGGATCCGAAACTCTTTGGTAAGCAAAACGACCGTCAAGCTTGGCCTGTTGCAAAGGAAACGCTTAGCCGGCTTTTTGCCCAACGCACACAGCAAGAATGGTGCGTTCTTTTGGAGGGGACCGATGCGTGTTTTTCACCTGTGTTGAGTGCGTCACAGGCTGCACAGCATCCGCACCTAGTAGCACGAAAAACTTTTGTAGAAGTGGCGGGCGTTACCCAGCCAGCCCCTGCTCCGCGGTTTTCTCACAGCCCTACTGCACTCCCTACGCCGCCTCATCCCCCTACTCATCGAAGTGGTTTGGAGGCGTTAAAGGATTGGCTTGGGGATGAAGCTGCAGCAAATTGGTCAAAACTTCTAGGCAAATCAGCTAAATAGTTAAGTTCAATTATGAATGTTTGGTTTCGCCAAAGTCCTTGAAGCTCGCCTGGCAACATCAGTTACCAACTTTTTCATATTTGCTAGATTCTTCAACATTCGATCTAACGGGGCGGCAATTAATAGCGCATGGGTAGCCGTTCCATCTGGCTGAAATATGGGTGCAGCAACTCCAGCTGCTCCTTCAACAGCTTGGTTCAAACTCACAGCACATTCTTCCTGACGAATGAGCAGCAATTCTTCGCGTAAGTTCACTGACCCTATCCGTTCTCCTGAAACAGGGTTTATGAATGGTCCGCGAGCGAGAAATTTGTCTAAAAAGAATTGGTTTTGGTGAGCTAATAAAACTTTTCCTGCCGCTGATACATACAGTGGACGAACAGCCCCAATACCAACTGCGTAACGAACAGCCTGTCTACTCTCGATCATGTCATCGTATGTGACAATCATTTTTTCGTAATCAATTGAGGTTAAGTAGACGCTCTCTCCACTTCGCTCTGATAATTCCTGCAGAAATGTACGCGTCAGACTTGCGTAGGATCGACCCGCTAGGATATTCATCGATAGTTGCAAGATTGCGGGGCCTAGCTGGTATCGATTATTTAGTAGCTGCAGGTAGTGCATAGCAACGAGCGTGCGCAGTAAAGAGAGCAGGCTGCTTTTTGGGGAGTCGAGTACCTGACTGAGCTCAGTAAGAGTCATACCAATCTCGGTACGAGCTAAGTTTTCAAAAATATTGAGTATCCGCATCAGTGAGCGGGGGCTCTTTGAAAGTATATCTTTACTGTTATCGATGATGCTTTGCGGAGGTAAGTCGGTAGAGGAGGAGTGGGGTTTCATGAAATTAATTTTAAAAGTGCTAGCAAGAGTATCTAATTGATCTCCAAAATAATGTCCGTGCTTTAGTCGGTCGATTTGGAGTAGGAACGCCACGTCAACTCTGCATGCGCCATGACACGAAATGCTTCGCACCTGTCATCTGACTAAAACGCGATTTGCCGCTAATTATGACCAATCTCCCCTAGAACAAAACCTAGGAAATTACCCCAAAATGAAGAAATTGAAATTAAATCGGCGCCAAAAAAGATGCCGCTAGGTCACGCCAATATTGGCACATTGTGAAACTATTTTAACAGGTCACTATTGCGTTATTAAAGACTATTTAAGTTGGGTCAGAGTAATTGCCAGTGTGCGGAGTTTGACTTGTTATTTGATCGCAAGAGTGTGCCGATGTTCACATCAAAGATAACCCGCAATCAATCGACGTTCTGCGCCTGCAGAAACAAGGATTTCCCCAAGGAGTTAAAAAAGTCCTGATATGGCTTGGGATCCTCCACCGGCGTTACGTTGTATTGGGCATTGGCTCTGACTAGCATCTGCTCGCCACGTGGTCGAACAGATACGGTGATTTTTAAAAGATACGAATCCAGCTTTGTCGCACTCACGCTACCCAGAGTCGAGTCGGCACGATCAATGATAAAACCCAAGTCCTGCAATGTGGAAATAGTGGCTCGCAGGACTTTTTGCTTATCAGCCGTATCGAAAGCGCGTGTCTGGTAGCTGCGTTTTTGTAGTTGTGTTTCACTGCCGCTATCCAGAACTTGTTCTTTCATCGTGGCCAGGCAACCGGAGAGTGACAAGGCTAGCAGGGCGATCAGAGGAAGCTTGAAGGAGTAATTGCGAATCTTGTTCATACTTGTTGAGCCTCGATGAAGACAGACTTGGATAATTTCTCAAAAAATTCCTGATAAATGTCTGGGTCCTTGATTGTTTCGACATAAACACTGTTATCCGTGCGCGTCACGACACGCTGGAACGTGAGACGTACAACATAATTGCCAGGCTTGAGAGCCGCATCCAAAACGGGCTGCTGCTGAGTGGCGGGTAAGCGTCCGAGGGCTTTGCCTGCGGCTTCAATCGGAGTTGTGCCCGTTGCCCCGGCATAGGTCTGCGCAATTGCTGATTCACTGCCTGCCGGTTGAATCACCAAGGACACGCGAATGCTTTGGCTTTTGCTCACTGGCGCGGCTACGCCAAAAAGCAGCGCAAAGACGACGGCGCCCACGATCTCGCCCGCATTGGTGGCATCACGTTGCTTGTTCGCCGTCAACACGCCCAGACTGACCTCACTGTTCTCCAGGTTGTAGCCCATGTCTTGCAGGACGTTGGAGCTCGCGATCAAGGCGTCTTTTTCTGTAATACCGTTAAATCGCCTGGATTGAAGTTGACGCATGCCCAAAAGCTCTTCTGAGACCGTGAACGCATCAGGTGGAACTACGCCCGCACAACCCGTCATCAGCGCGGTGAGTGCAAGTGGAACACCCAGAACCAAACGACGACGCTTATCAAGCACAGAGGAAATGTCACGCATGGTCGGCCTCAGAATTTAGATTGGTGATAGGCAAAATCGCGAACACGGTGATCACTGCCGAACTTGATGATGACAGTGAGCGTGCGTTGAGAAGTTGAGCTCGCACCTGCGCCGCTACTGGCACCAGCTGCACCTAAGCCTCCTACGCCGCCGCCACCACCCAGAAACAGTGCACTGACACCGCCTGAGCTCGCGGAGTACGCCCGATCCGTTGCGATTTTGTCGTAAATCCAGACCTCTCTGCGCTGCTCGTCCGTGGTCACGATGTTTGGAGAACCAAGCGTTTCGGCCACCTCGGCACTCGTCATGCCGATACGAATTTCTCGCTGAACCTTACCGACGGAGAGATTCTGGCCGGTCATGCCACTCTGGACATCAGCCATGTGCTGACCCGCAGTCTGACAACCCGCCAGTACAAAAGGAACCGCTAGCGCGGCTATACCCTTGAACACAGATCGCATAGTCGTGATCTCCATGATGATTGATCACTCACGATACGACCCGTGGTGTCTCATGGGGTGAGACTTGATTATGAAATCTACGATTCAATTACATTGAATCTGTACAATCCGATGTCCAAACATCGTTTGTGGCGATCGCTCGGGCAAATTCAAGATGTCTGAATGATGTTTCTTTGCGTTCGTAAAAATGACTATTGAGACTGTCCTAAGAGATGAAAGAAATTACTTGGCGGGCTTGCTAGAAGCCATCCAGCGTTGTGTCTATTTTTTAGATGCTGCTTCAAAAAACACACCTTGGCCATTAACGGGACAAATACTATTGTCACGAAAAAAAGATAATGAGCTTTTTCAGGCCCTCGCAGCAGTCAATGAACGTTTTTCAAAATTACAAGACTCGTTGGGTGCTGCGATGCGTCACAGTCTTATTTTGTCAGGCGAGCAGGCTGAAAGCTTTCTTAAAGTTTTAGCAATTTTTGAAAAGTTTAAGGTCGTATCTTCTATAGAAGATTGGCAAACAGCTCGCACAGCCAGAAATTTGGCTGCGCACGATTATCAGACGGATTATGCAGTGGTTGCAGAGCATTTCAACACTTTGCATTTGCTGACTGAAAATCTATATGGAACTGCAAAGAGATTTTTGATCTATTGTGATGAGCAGCTTTCTGTTCTTCCCCAAAGTGAAGATTTTTCTATTGAATTCCGAGCAATTACCGCTCATTTGTGATCGGTGGGGTGTTCTCCATCCTCTCCCTACAACACCCCCACTAGCTTCCCAGCCGCGCGCTCGGTCAGCACCACCTCTACCGCGATGTGCGCCCTCGTCAGACCCACAAACAACTTGCGTTTCACGCTTTAACAGACTTGGCGGGGTGTGCGGAAATTGTCCTGGTAGTGGACCGTCACGACATCCGATAGGTCAAACTCGTCAAATTATGTGTAAAAATCCTCCCCTTAAATCTAAGGTGAATTCATTACCAAACAAATACAATTTGTTACTTACAATTCTAGATATTGATTGGCTCTGTTTAAAACTGCTAATACAATAACCTTATGAGACCTTCAGTTGCCCTTGCTGCCCATAGAGATGAAATACGCGAGATCGTTTTGTCGCATCACGCGAAAAACGCACGCGTATTTGGATCGGTTGCTTCAGGTACAGATACTGAAGAAAGTGATCTTGATGTATTGATTGATCCTACCCCAGATACAACTTTATTTGATATTGGTGCGATTCGGTATAAATTGAAACAGCTATTGGGTGTTTCTGTTGACGTCTTAACGCCGAGAGCTTTGCCAGAAAAATTCAGGCAATCTGTGCTTGAATCTGCATTACCTATATGAACAAAGAATCGCTCCGTTTAGCAGATTATCTTGACCACATCCAAGAAGCGATTCAACGTATCACCAAGTATTGTGCTGATGTGGATGAGGTTGGGTTCTTGTCCAATCAAATGCTTCAAGATGCTGTCATCAGAAATTTTGAAGTAATCGGAGAAGCGAGTCACAATATCTTAAAAATTGAGTCGGGCTTTTTGCAAGAGCACCCAGAAGTACCTTTGTTATTTGCTTACGAAATGCGCAATGCGTTGGCGCATGGATATCACAAGGTTGACCTTGAAATTGTCTGGGCAACTATCAACAGGCACTTGAGTGACCTAAACGATCAGATCTCTGAAATAAAAGATCAATTAGAAAAATAAATATTTGAGATACGCTTAACTCCAAGCCAAATATCCAAAATTATCGAAATAGTTCAATTAGTAGACGGGCTCCAACACCTGTTACCACAAACACTACAACACCCCCACTAGCTCCCCAGTCGCGCGCTCGGTCAGCACCACCTCCACCGCGATGTGCGCCCTCGTCAGACCCACAAACAACGTAAGCGTCCAGCGAACACATCTTGTCATTGGGCCTTACTATGCGGTCGTGGGTGCCGACTTCCAGCGGTGTGGCAATAACTCTTCGATCTGACTGGCTTTCTGTGTTGGTAGTCGAGTCAGAACGTCCTTGATATAGGC
>JAURZO010000083.1 GCA_030653405.1 Zwartia sp.
CAGTTGTGGCTGATAATAAAAATATGACCTATAACCTGAAGATGTTTGAAACAACCAATATCTATTCTTTTGATTTAAAGAAGATTGACGTCAATGCAAAAGAAATTAAATACATTAAATTAGATAAACCTGTATCAACAATTCAATTAAATTAATTTTCACTAGCTTCTTTACGTTAAATGTATTCTTTTTTAATGATCAAAAAACGGACCTATGTGCTCAAGAGTTGCATAATGTGAACAAATGAGAGATCGATATTGGTGAGGTCTATCGAGAAATCAACATTATTTCATGCTATCATGCAGCATGAATGCACTGATGCACTAATGCATGAAAATTTTGATAGGGAGCTTTTATGGCACATGCTTTAGCAATCCCACCTTTGGTGAAGAGCGTCGGAGCTAGTGGGCAGATTTCCTTAGGTAAGGAGTATGCCGGCCGTCAAGTGTTAGTAGAAATGCCGGCTGAAGGTGTATGGATCATCAAAACAGCTAGGATTGTTCCTGATGATGAGGCTTGGCTTGAAAATCCACGGATCAAGCAGCGCGTTGCACGCGCTATTGAATGGGCATCGCAAAATGCTTCCGAGGTATCTGATCCAGATAAGCTTGTAATGAGGAAGCCGGATGTCAAGCGTAAAGTGCGTTCAGCTTGATCTCAATAACCCCACATTCCAGGAATTATGGTTTGAGTTGGTGCCAGATGAAGCTGAACGAGTTCGTACGGCGTTAAAAAAGATCACCAAACTCACATGGCAACAGGTTTATACGGACAAAGGTTTACATTGGGAAAAAATTTATAGCATCACACCTCCACGTGGGGTAGCTGCGATTTATTCGTTTCGTTTAAGTAAGTCTTCGCGCGGCTTGGGCTTTCGATACGGAATGCTTTTACGCGTTTTGTTGGTTTGTGCGGATCATGATGGAACTTATGGGCGAAAGTGATGCGTTTTTCATTATCGTTACACGTTATATTGCACGGTTACAGAATTAATATCTAACGAATTGAAAAATATAGATAAATTTGAAATCGCCTACGCAGTTAATCCGCAGGTCGCTGGATCTAGCCTAGCTCGGTGAGCCAAAATTCTAAACTACGTGTCGGTTACTACATGAAAAAAGGCAGCCCTCGGGCTGTTTTTTTTTGCAAAACCCAACGTCCCAAGCTGTGATCTTGATGCTTTTACAAAAGACAGGAATTGCTTGGAAATGAGTGGTTGTCATCGAACTTAAATAAAGTTAAGTTAATGTGAGAGACAAACAAAAACAAATAAGCGAGTTCGCTAAGATATGAATGCTGTGCAATTTGATCAGGCTGGTAAAAGCTGGGGCGCGACGGCTGCGCTTCACCCAACGGACTTGCAGCTCGAGCAAGGGCAGTTTTCTGTATTGCTCGGACCTTCTGGTTGTGGCAAGACCACAACTTTACGTTTGATTGCTGGACTTGAGATGCCCACGTCAGGGCGCATCCACATCTTTGGTCGTGAGGTCACACACACGCAACCTGCTCAGCGGGGCGTCTCGATGGTGTTTCAGAACTATGCCTTGTTTCCCCATCTGTCTGTTGCAGAAAATGTAGTGTTTGGCTTAAAGGTCAGGCGCGTGCCAAGGGCAGAGATTATTGAGCGCTTGCGTAAAACACTCGATCTATTGAGTTTGTCTCAGCTGGCCGACCGTAAGCCAGGCGAACTTTCTGGCGGACAACAACAGCGCGTGGCGCTCGCGCGAGCTTTGGTGGCAGATAGTCAGCTTTGCCTAATGGATGAGCCCTTGTCCAACCTGGATGCGCAGCTTCGCCAAGAAATGCGCCACGAGTTGCGTGCCTTGCAGCGCAAGCTGGGCTTGTCTGTTGTTTATGTGACGCATGATCAGACAGAGGCGATGAGCATGGCGGATCGTGTAATTTTGCTCAAAGGGGGGCGCGTTGAGCAGGTAGCGACGCCCACCGAGATCTATCAACAACCGCGCACACTTTTTGCCGCGCAGTTCATTGGGAGTGCCCGAATGAATGTGCTGGAGCTAGAGGGTTCACGCATTGCCGGCACGGATATTATTTTAGAAGCACCTGCAGGCGCAGCGCGCGTGGGAGTTCGGCCAGAAGATGTGCGCATGGGTGGTACGCATCGTTTGCCACTGCTCAGAACTGATTTTACAGGCGCAGATTTGATGCTGCACGTCGCTGTAGGGAACCAAGTTTTGGTCGTTCGCGCCGAAGGTAAGCATGCGCGAGAGGTACAAGGCGATATTGCATTGGGTTGGGAGCCGTCAAGCCTGCATTGGTTTGATCAGAATGGTCTGCGTATCAATTAAACCGATTACTTAAACCGTTAAGGAGAAGTGCATGAATACATTCTTGAGTCGAGCAGCATTGGTGGCTGCTGGTCTTTGCCTGAGTGCAACTGCATTCAGCAAAACCGAGGTGTCGTTTTATTTTCCAATCGCTGTAGGCGGGCCGATCACAAAGATCATTGATCAGTATGCGACTGATTTCAACAAAGCCTATCCTGACTATAAAGTCACACCCGTTTACTCAGGCACCTATCAGGAAACCATCGTTAAGGCCTTGACGGCACACAAAGCAGGCAAGCCACCGACCGCAGCGATTTTGCTGTCGACGGATACCTTCACGCTGGCCGATGAAGGCGCAATTGCTCCGATCGATAAGTTTGTTAAAACAGATGAAGACCGCGCTTGGATGAAAAGCTTTTTCCCGGCGTTTCTTTTGAATGGTCAGTTCGACAACAAGACTTGGGGTATTCCGTTTCAGCGTTCTACTGTTGTCTTGTATTGGAATAAAGAGCTCTTTAAAGAGGCGGGTTTAGATCCTAATACTCCGCCTAAAAACTGGGCTGAAACTATCAGCATGGGTCAAAAGCTCACCAAAAAAGACGCTAATGGAAATGTCACGCAATGGGGCATTCAGGTGCCTTCAAGCGGATTTCCCTACTGGCTATTTCAGGGCTTCAGCACACAGAACGATGCGATCCTTGCAAATGCAGCAGGCAATCAAGTCAAGTATGACGACCCTAAGGCTGTAGAAGCTTTGCAATATTGGGTAGATTTGTCCAAAAAGTACGGCATCCACCCACCCGGTGTGGTGCAGTGGGGCACCACACCCCGCGACTTTATGGAAAAAAAGGCCGCTATGATTTGGACCACAACAGGTAATTTGACCAACATCCGCAGCAACGCCAGGTTTGACTTCGGCGTAGCGATGTTGCCTGAGGGCAAGCGTCGTGGTTCGCCAACAGGCGGTGGCAATTTCTTTATCTTTTCAAAAGCCTCGTCTGCTGAGCAAGAGGGCGCTTATCAGTTCGCGAAATGGTTAACACAGCCAGAGCGTGCCGCTCAGTGGAGCATTGACACCGGCTATGTGGCAGTTTCTCCCGCAGCTTATGAAACACCCGCATTGAAAAAATATGCTGCTGAGTTTCCTCCTGCGCTGGTCGCTCGTGATCAATTGCCTTTTGCCGTCGCAGAGTTGTCGACTCACGACAATCAGCGTGTGACTAAAGCACTGAACGATGGCTTGCAAGCGGCATTGACCGGTTCCAAAACTCCTGCACAAGCTCTAAAAGACGCCCAGACTGAAGCAGATCGTCTGCTGCGCAAATATAAGTAATAAGCGAAAGGGGGCGGTCGTCATGTGCGCATGGCGATTGCCTGAGTCTCCTAATCAAAATTTCAAACATGACCCTTTCCTCACGGCACATCCACGCGTATTTATTGTTATTGCCTGCCTTCGTTTTTTTGGTGGGCTTTACGCATTACCCAGCAATCGGGACCTTGATCGACAGTTTGATGTCGACACCGCGTGCGGGGCGTGCGGCAGTTTTTGTGGGCGGCGAAAACTACCAGGTGATGCTGGAGGACCCTAATTTTTGGAAGTCTTTATTAAACAACCTTTGGTTTGCAATTGCCACCATTCCTGTATCGATGGGGCTTTCGATTGCGATGGCGTTATGGGTCAATGAAAAAATTGCGGGTCGTCAGTTTTTGCGACTGTCATTTTTTCTACCTACGGTATTGCCTATGATTGCCGTGGCGAATATTTGGATATTTTTTTATACGCCTGGATATGGATTGATCAATCAAGTCTTAGGGTTGTTTGGCTTTGCCAGTCAAAATTGGCTCGGAGATCCGCAGTTAGCACTTGGTTCAGTGATCGTAGTCGCTATCTGGAAGGAAGCCGGATTTTTTATGATTTTCTATTTGGCCGCTTTGCAGACCTTGAGTCCAAGCTACCAAGAGGCTGCTCAAATCGAAGGGGCGAGTCGTTGGTATTTCTTTCGCAGAATACAGTGGCCCTTATTGATGCCCACCACAATCTTTGTTTTGGTCAATGCCTTGATCAATGCATTTCGAATGGTCGACCATATTATCGTGATGACTAAGGGTGGTCCGGATAATGCGACCTCATTATTGTTGTTTTACTTGTACGAGGTTGGTTTTAGTTTTTGGGATCGTGGGTATGCGTCGGCGTTGACTGCCGTGCTACTCATGATTCTTGCTGTAGTGGGTTTGTTACAGTTTTTTTTGCTAGATCGTCGGACGCATTACAGATGAGCGCAATGACTTCGCCCAATATACAAAGTCGACAGACAACCACTGCACTGGGGCAGCCTGCCGGTTTCCTCTCAACGATTGGTGCATGGATCCTGGCAATCTGTTGGATCTCGCCCTTGCTTTATGCGTGTTGGGCCGCCTTTCATCCGTCTGAGTTTGCGACCAAGTTAATCTGGGACGCACCGCTGACCTTGAATAATTTTGTTGCCGCCTGGGAGGCTGCACCTTTTGCGCGATATTTTTTAAACACGACCCTGCTTGTCGCGATGATCTTGTTGATTCAGTTAGTGTTGTGCACGCTCGCTGCGTATGCTTTTGCAAGGTATGAGTTTTTTGGAAAAAATATCCTTTTTTCGCTGATGCTTGTTCAGCTCATGGTGATGCCTGAAATCTTGATCGTAAGAAATTACCAGACCCTCTCTCAGCTAGGTCTGGTTGATACGTTGTTTGGTATTGGATTGCCTTACTTTGCTTCCGCCTTCGCGATTTTTTTACTTCGCCAGACATTTAAAACGATTCCAAAAGAGCTGATTGAGGCAGCCATGATGGAGGGGGCTACTGCATTGCAGGTGCTGCGCCATGTCTATATACCTTTAGCAAAGCCGACCTATCTCGCCTTTGCACTGGTGTCCGTCAGCTATCACTGGAATAATTTCCTCTGGCCGTTAGTGGTGAGTAATTCTGTCGAATCTCGTCCTTTGACGGTGGGCTTGCAGGTGTTTTCCTCGACCGATCAGGGTATTGACTGGTCTATTATTACTGCGGCAACTTTGCTGACCTCTGCGCCACTACTGTTGGGATTTCTAATTTTTCAACGTCAGTTTGTTCAATCGTTTATGCGGGCGGGTATCAAATGAAAATCCTGACTTGGAACATTCAGTGGTTTAAGGGGCTTGACGGAGTGGTCGATATCGAGCGTGTTTTGAATAAAGCACGTGAAATTGGAGACTTTGATGTGCTGTGCCTGCAGGAGGTCAGCGTCAATTACAACGCGTTAACTGGTGAAACACCTGCGGATCAAGTGGCGCGAGTGCGTGCATTGATGCCTGGTTATGAAGTGTTCTTTGGTGCGGCAGTTGATGAGTTATCAGCCTGTGGGTCTTATCGTCAGCAATTTGGTAATCTCATTGCCTCCAGGCTGCCTGTTCGCTTGGTTGAGAGGATTTTATTGCCAGATCCTGTCCATATGGGTGAGACGAACACTCCAAGTATGCGGCGGGTATGCCTAGTGTGTACCGTTCAAGCGGCATGGGGCCCCGTTCGCGTGATGACAACGCATCTTGAGTACTACAACGCCACTGCGCGCCTCGCTCAGGTGAGTGCCTGTCGTGCAATTCATCTCGATGCCTGCGCTTTGGCAGCTCATCCTCCTGAAGTCCTTGCAGGTAGTCCTTATCAGGCCAAGCCCCACACAATGGACACAGTCTTATGCGGAGATTTTAACTTTGAGATTTCAAGTGTTGAGCACGCGACAATGACGGCGCCAGGCGAAGCGGGGAGTTTGATCAATGCTTGGAGTGTATTGAACCCC
The DNA here is from genome assembly GCA_030653405.1 of Zwartia sp. Classification (GTDB taxonomy): domain Bacteria; phylum Pseudomonadota; class Gammaproteobacteria; order Burkholderiales; family Burkholderiaceae_B; genus Zwartia. The sequence goes on from JAURZO010000083.1 coordinate 6,097, forward strand.
TCAAAGCCCTATCCCGCAACGTTTCGAATTTTTGATCGTACATACGGACCGGAGCCGGTGGGGTGTGATTTCTTTTTCTTGAGTCCGACTCTTTCACCTCGTGTCCAAGAGTTGATCGTTGATCAACTGACACAAGTATCTGACCATCAGCCTGTACTCTTAACGTTTCAAGACTGATTGATTCAAGCCGCTCGCTTGTTTCAGCACTAGATTGGCGTTTTAGAGCCATTGCGTTTGTTCGTGTGGTCAGCATGCTTCGGCCGCTGAGCACGAAGCCAGTTAGTCCTCAATGTCTGTTGTTGTAGTACACGGGGTGTTCAGTATTTTTTGTAATGAGCCCAGGTCGGGGAGCCAAAATTTTAAGTCCGTTTTAGACAGATTGCCCAACCCACAAGGTTGGACTTTTTTTTGTGGTGCGACCCTAATGGAGCGCGTGCCATTGAATCGTAAGCGTCCAGCGAACACATCTTGTCATTGGGCCTTACTATGCGGTCGTGGGTGCCGACTTCCAGCGGTGTGGCAATAACTCTTCGATCTGACTGGCTTTCTGTGTTGGTAGTCGAGTCAGAACGTCCTTGATATAGGC
>JAURZO010000086.1 GCA_030653405.1 Zwartia sp.
GCCTAGTTCTAAATAAAAGGGCATCAGAAATCGCACACCACCGTTGACGAACTGAAATACGAAAAGAGTGAGTAAAGCAATCAAAAAGCCAGGGTTGCGCATGAGTGCTGGATTGATCAAGCCGTGTCCTTTGCGACTACGCCACCACAATAGGGCCGCTAGCGCGACTCCAACGATGAGAAGCGTCGATATGAGAGGTGAGCGCCACCCTAGTTCGGAGCCGAGACTAAGACTCAGGACAACTGAGGTGATCAACAGACTTGAGAGAATCATTCCTAGCCAATTCAGCGGTGATTGAGCTGAGGCGTTATGTTGAGTGCGATCGACACTCGGTAGATATCCATGGCCAAACCATAGAAGCGCAAGGAATACGGGAAGTGTCCCCAAGAAAATCCAATGCCACGACAGATAATGGGAGAGAAGTCCACCGATTGGCATCCCCGTCAACATACCGATGCCTGCGCCCAAGGAGAGCATGCCAAACCCCCAGCCCACTCTGTTTTTATTCACCCAGAATGGAATCATCGCGTAAGCCATGGCAACCATTGTGCCTGTACCAATACCTTGAAGGAGCCTGCTCAAGCAGAGCTGCGGTAAGTTCGCAGAGAGGCCGCTCGCTAGCGTTCCAAGGGATGAGAGCATGCAACCAGTGAGAAAAACGCGCCGAATACCGTAGCGAGTCCCGAGTCGTCCAGCGGGAATAAATGAAAAACTTGCGGCGAGCAGGTAGGCAATAACAACGAACGAAATTTCAGTTGATGTCGCATTGAGCTCTCTTGCCATATCGGGCAGAGAAACGTTAACGATAAATGCCTCAAACTGAAATACAAAAGCGGAAAAGGCGACACAAAAAACAACCAGTTTTTCAGTCGACGTTGTGACGGATGAATGCATGTGGCGGTGAGTCAGGATGAAAGTTGCCAAAGAACACCATCTGTCGGAGGATGTGCTTCGGTGAGCGTATTGAGGTTGAGACAGAAGCCATTGCCGCTCACGTAACTGTCCTTTGCTGTCAATAACGTCAAAATTGGATATGGATGAGATTGCGAACGGAAAATGTGTTCAAGCATGACATGCGCGAGCAATGCTTTATCGCGATCTGTTCCGGTTCCGAGTGCAAGTGTTTCATCAGGCATGGCAATACGCTCGCGATCTCCGAAAATTGATTCGGTGCCTTCGAGTTGACGAATCAGTGCAAAGACCTCGAGATAATTTTTCATCTCCCTTGCGCGTGCCTTGGTTAACGGCTGATGGCGCGCAGTCTCTAGGTAGGGACGAATGTCCTGTACAGTAAGTGACCTGAACGAATACAGCACTGGCAAAATATCTGGAGTTTGTTCTGCAATTAGACGCTTACGCGTTTGCTCAAAAGAATGAGTACGAAGAAGCTCACGCAAAATAACAGCAAGTGGTGATTCGATTTTGCGCTCAACAGGCAGAGCAAGCGCTGTGGTGAGTTGCGATAGTCTCACTCCAAAAAACTGATCAAGATGTTGAATAATCTCACTTGTCACTGCGGATGAAATTTCTGTTTTTCCTGATTTGAGATCAAATACTCCTGAAGAGCAAATGATTCGATCCATGTCACCTAAAAAATAATCAAATGCAGCCTGAGCGTTCCCTGCGTATTGCTGATCGACAAGCGCTTTCCAGTCGGATTTCGACATCAATTTATTTTTTCCATATAGCCACCAGGGTTCGCCTTGGTCAGTCCAGCCAAAGGCGCTGTAGTGAGCGGCACTTGCCATGGAGATGATGCGTTCGACATTGATATCGGGCATCGTCATAACAAGAGCAGCAAAAATGGCGATTTCATCCAGACAAGACGTTAATCCTAAGGGCGCACTCGAGCCTCGTCCAGTCAGATTGCGATTGGCTAATACGACATCAAAGTTCTTGTAAAAATAAGCTGGGAAACGCTCATGTTCAATTTGATTCAATAACGAATCAACCGCCTCGGCAGGAAGTGTTTGCTCCCTTAAACGTAGAAGAAAAGTCTGCTTGATGCGATCAACGGCATCATTGACAAAGTGTTCACCCAGTCTTTTTCGTTCATCCACCAGGCTCAGTTCACCGAAAGTGGTGGACACCATGCCTGCATTCAAATGTTTGAAGTGACGATCAAGTTGCTTTTGAATCGCACGAATCTGCTTGAGCGGGTCCTCTGTGAGTGGATCAGAGGACGATTTCTCATTCGTATTTGATTTAAGTTTTGTCTGAATTTTTAAACTGAAATCCCATAACTTCGTCGATAAAAGATTGCCAAGTACAAGGGGTAATAAAAAATTCGTGTCTGCGTAGGCATCGAAGATGTTTGGCGAAATCGCTTCGCGATATTGTTCAGGCTTGGTTTGATTCATTCTGCGACGCTAACCGTGTATTGCTGAACGGTCAAGGTGTAATCAAAATATGATTGATGGCCCGTATTATTATTCAGCGCACTGGTAAGATTTAGACTCATATCTGGAGTGATAACAAATGCAATCCCTCAAGACAATACATGCCGGAGTGCTCAATATTGCTTACGCAGAGCTCGGGCCGCATGATGGTTTACCAGTGTTTTTAATGCATGGCTTTCCTTATGACATTCATGCCTATGAAGAAGTCGCTCCGATTCTTGCCCAGGCGGGATGCCGCGTCATCATTCCCTACTTGCGGGGCTACGGACCAACAAAATTTTTGAGTCCCACCACACCCCGTTCCGGTGAGCAGGCCGCTTTGGGTGCTGATCTGCTCGCGCTCATGGATACGCTAGCTGTCCCCAAGGCATTGCTAGCAGGCTACGATTGGGGCGGTCGTGCAGCTTGTGTCGTCGCAGCGCTTTGGCCCGAACGATGTTCGGCGCTAGTTTCTTTTAACAGCTACAACATTCAAAATATTGCTCAAGCGCTTTTGCCGGATATTCCAGAAAATGAACACCGCCTCTGGTACCAATACTATTTTCATAGCGAACGCGGACGAGCGGGTTTGGAAAAGGATCGTCGAGCCGTGACACGATTGCTTTGGAAATTATGGTCGCCGACTTGGAATTTTAGTGATGAGAGTTTCGCCAAGAGTGCTGCAGCATTTGACAATCCAGATTTCGTAGAGGTAGTGATTCATTCCTATCGTCACCGTTTTGGACTTGTCGATGGTGATCCCGCCTACGCAGCTATTGAGGCGCGCCTGGCATTACAGCCGTCTATTGTGGTGCCTGCCATCACCTTCGATGGCGAAGATGATGGCGTCAGACCACCTTCTTATGCGGGTCCGCATGCGCTACGATTTGCTGGGCCCCGTTCGCACCGAGTGGTACCAGGAGTTGGTCACAATATGCCTCAAGAGGTTCCTGAGGTGTTTGCACAAGCTGTTTTGGAACTCCTTCAGCCAGCGGGATATTAAGTATGACGAACACATCAATACAACTTCGGGACAGTCGTGAGTCAGACTGCTTATCCATTCAAAACATATATGCCCATCATGTTTTACACGGTACAGCTTCATTTGAAATTGACCCGCCCTCCACAGATGAAATACAAAAGCGACGCGCGGACATTGTCGAAAAAGCACTGCCATATATTGTGGCAGAACGTGAGGGCGTAGTGGTTGGCTATGCCTATGTCACGATGTATCGTGCGAGACCCGCATATCGCTTCACTGTGGAAAACTCAGTCTATGTGCGGGACGGACTGGCTGGAGAAGGTATTGGGAGCATGCTCTTGGTAGAGCTTATTCGGCGTTGCGTAAAAGCCGGTTTTCGTCAAATGATTGCGGTGATTGGCGATAGTAGTGCGGCATCCGTTGCGTTGCACAAAAAGCACGGATTTACCCAGGTCGGTTTGTTTCGCTCAGTCGGTTATAAGGCAGGTGCTTGGCGGGACACTGCGATGTTGCAGCTTGAGTTGGGTATGGGCGATCGGATGCCACCTGAGCCAAATTAATCTCAACACTTGTCTCATTTTCTATTACGCAATAGTATTTGTTACCGGATATCTTATTGTGAGAAAAATCAATGGCAGCCTACAAACCAGAAGATCTGTTTGGTATTCCGGATGAATTAAAAATTGAAAAAAAGAGAAGTGCTGTTCAACGCAGTGCAAAAAAAGTACCCAAAGCTACTGCACCCACTTTGCCCGGTCAGGGTTTCTTGCCAGGGCTGTCGCGACGGGGTCGTCCGAGACTAACAAAGCCGATTTCCCCTGTCGAACGTACCGCTGAACACCGACGCAAACGAATCGCGAACGGTGCCAAGAGGGTAGAAATTATTTTAGATAGTGATGTTTCTCAGGCGCTCGACAGGCTTGCCGAGCATCATCACGAACCGCGAAGCGAAGTAATCGCTACACTGATTCGCAAAGCAGATGCGCGACTCAAACGCTGAGATATCCTAGCGAACGCCAGGGCGATTAACAGGGCCACCGCGATTGATGCCTGAGCCCGCTCCACCCACACCAACTCCAGGTGCGACACCCACGCCTGGCGCGCCTGCACCAGCACCAGGTAGGACACCAACGCCGGGAGCGCCAACGCCTGGGGCAACACCAATACCAGGTGCTCCGACACCCACTCCGGGAGCAACGCCTACGCCTGGAGCGCCAACACCAACTCCAGGCACAACCCCAACGCCAGGTGCGCCACGATCAACGGGGGTTACGACAACACAACCCGCAGGAATGCCGGGTGCTGTGCATACAACGCGGGCGTTTGCGGCTGTTGCGTAAAGTGACAGCGCAGCAAGCGGAGCGACCAGAGCGAGGTTAAGAGAGCGTTTCATTTTTAATTCCTGAAAAGGATCGTGTGATGAACACTATAACAACCAGTATTGATATGCGTTGATCTTTAAGCTCAGATTGAGAGGATTTGAGCAATTTCAGGGTGATTTTTGCAAATGTTCAGCGCTTTGAGCTCTGATAGCGTTGGGCATATCTCCAACCAATGTCGGCGAGAGGTCGGGCTTTGCTACCGGTCTCTTTGGCATCCGCCGACGAGGCGGTGCCGTCCGCCGCGCGTTTGGCAATCCCTTGCAAGATCGCAGCCATCCTGAAGAGGTTGTAGGCAATGTAGAAATCCCAGTGTTCCACTCCACCAAAACCTGTCGCATCTGTGTACATCTTGACATAGTCAGCCTCGCTTGGAATGCCTAGCTCTGGCAAGTCCAGTCCGCCAATGCCTCGCCAAAGCGTTGCAGGAATATGCCAACTCATGCAGTGATAAGCAAAATCGGCCATGGGGTGACCAAGTGTGGCAAGCTCCCAGTCAAGCAGGCCAATAGCCCTGGGTTCCGATGGGTGAAATACAAGATTGTCTAAGCGGTAATCACCGTGCACGATCGTTGTTTGATCGCCAGCAGGAATATTTTGTGGCAACCATTCTATTAACGCATGTAAAGACTCGATATTTTCTGTATTGGACTCTACATATTGGCGACTCCAGCGCGCGATTTGGCGTTGAAAATAATTACCTGGCTTACCAAATGTTTCGAGGCCTACATCCGCCGGATTGACTTTATGCAAGGCTGCAATGACGCGATTCATTTCTCCATAAATCGCGGCACGTTCGGCTTTGGACATGCCCGGCAGCGATTGATCCACAATCACACGACCCTTGAGAAACTCCATAATGTAAAAGGGCGTGCCGACTACCTCATTGTCGTCACTGAATGCATAGAGTTTTGGAGTAGGGACATCTGTATTTTGTAATGCCTTCATTACGCGATATTCGCGATCAACAGCGTGTGCAGACGCGAGCAGAGTACCAGGCGGTTTTTTTCGTAAAACAAGCTGTTGAGTACCACTCGTTAACAAATAGGTCGGATTGGACTGCCCACCTGTGAGTGGCTGACAAGACAGCGTTGTTCCCTCGATGATGCCTTGCGCACGTAGCCAATCCGCGAGCACTTCAAGTTTAAATTGACCCAGAGTCCCGTCTGAGGACGGGTCGGTTTTAGCTCCGCTAACAGGGGAGGAGAACTGCGGCGCCTGAGCACTCATAGCGAACTCACCAGGTGACCCCAGTCGACCGGAAGTGTCGTCCCCGTCATGGCCTGACTCGCATCAGATGCGAGTAATAAAAGCGGTCCATCCATATCCTCCATCTCGCAAAAGCGTCTAAAGGGTACGCGCGCCTCAAGCTTTTTACCCGCTTCGCTGGTAAGGAATTCACGGTTTAGGTCAGTCACAACGTAGCCAGGCAAAATGGCGTTTACGCGTATACCATAGCGTGCAAACTCTAGTGCGAGAGCCTTGGTGAACTGGATGACACCAGCCTTGGAGGTTGCATAGCTCACAACGGCGCCCGCGACTCTCTCCCCTAGGATGGAAGAGATGTTGATGATGCTGCCTTTCTTTTTATGTTTGACCAGTCGACGCGCTGCTTCTGTATTGACCATCCAGCAGCCCTTGAGGTTGGTATCAATCACATCATCCCAATCCTGCTCGGTCTGCTCAAGAGCAGCCTTGGCAACTGTGGTGCCTGCATTGCTAATCACGACATCAGCGACGAGTCCCAGAGCTTCAATTTGATCAAAACAGGACTGAACGCTTGCTGCACTCGTCACATCAAGAGAAACGGCTGAGGCTTGAGCACCCGATGCATTGATTTCGTCGACGAGTGTTTGAAGCTTGTCTGTACGACGAGCAGCCACCACCACATACGCACCGGCTCGGGCGAGCGTCTTGGCCATATGTCGACCAATGCCGCTAGAGGCTCCAGTGACGAGCGCGACTCGTCCGGTTAGCCCAAACATCGAGGGGGTCGAGGATAGGGGATTTAGATTTGAATCGCTCATGCACGCTTCTCCGCCGCATCCAGAATCTTGCGCGCCATACTCCAGCGATGAACCTCACTTGGACCGTCATAAATTCTAAAAGCACGCATATCCAAAAATATCCGCATCACCACTGTTTCGCCCGTCACGCCTTGCCCGCCTAGAATCTGAACGCAACGATCCACCACACGCCACTCTGCTTCGGAACAAGTGACCTTGGCGCGGCTTGATTCGAAATTACATGTCTGACCTTGATCAAGCAGCCATGCCGTATGCGCAATATGAAGGCGGCAAGTCTGTATATCCATGTCATTGTCTGCCAACATGAAGCCAACGCCTTCGTGCTTGCCTAATGCTCGGCCAAAGGCTTGGCGCGTTCGTGCGTATTCGGTCGCAATATCATGCGCCCGACGTGCTTGCCCGAGCCAACGCATACAGTGCGTCAAACGAGCGGGCGCAAGACGAACTTGTGCGTACTTAAAGCCACGGCCGATTTCGCCTAGAACGTCAGTCGCAGGAATCCGTACATTGTTGAATTCCATCACGCAATGACCGCCTGTAAAGCAGCTATCCATTGCATCCATCTGTCGTGTGACGCTAATACCTTCACGGCTCATGTCTGACAGGAACATCGTGGCGGAACCATCTTCCATTTTTGCCATGATGATCACGTAGGTTGCGCCTTCGGCACCCGTAATGAACCATTTTGTTCCGTTGATCACATAGTGATCGCCGTCTTTGACTGCGGTCGTCAACATCATCGATGGATCTGCGCCAGCACCAGGATGCGGTTCTGTCATGGCAAAGCAGGAGCGCGTGTGACCTTGCACTTGAGGGCGGAGCCAGCGCTCTTTTTGCTCATGCGTGGCCACCATCTCCATAAGATGGATGTTGCCTTCGTCAGGGGCATGAATATTCATCGCCGTCGGTCCGAGTGCCGAATAACCGGCTTCTTCGAACACAATGGCTTTGTCTGTGTGACTTAAACCTAAACCACCCATTTCAATGGAGGCATGCGGAGTCAGCAATCCAGCCTCTCGCGCCAGTCCAACGAGTTCTGCTCGCAGTGCCTCGGTAGGGCCGTGGGATGTTGCCCGGGGGTCGCCTTCAAGCGGGATAATTTTTTCGGCGATGAAACGCCTGGTGCGCGCTTGTAATTCAAGCTGCGCGGGAGTGAGGGAGAAATCCATTTAACGTTTCCTGTTTACTTCGTATGGCGAATAGGGAACTTCATTGCATGTTGATTAATAATGGCTATTATCTCAATTTACAGGCAATTCGTTTGTCTCCTCAACTCGCAAGCCATTTATTTGGATTAACCCCTCTCTGATCATGCGCAGCATTGTTCATCCAGGTCTCCCAGAGCAGCAACGACTGTTTGCTGTTCCGACGCGTGTGCGCCCAATTCAAACCACCTCATCTTGTGGATTGTCGTTGCTAGAAGCCCTCACTGAAGTCGTGGATACCTTTCATGTAAAAAGTGGCGCATTCAGACTAAATGGGGGTTCATTTACGACATTTAGCTACGTGATGCCGGCTCTTTCAAAAACATCCGAACACGCCGTGTATTTTAGTGACACCTATGCTGTCGACGGAGAAATCGAGCTTGAAGCAGCTTCAGTCACCTTTGGACTACGCGATGGCAAGCCCTGGTTACATTGCCATGCGGTGTGGATTGAGCCAAGTGGACGTCGTCATTGTGGTCACCTTTTGCCCGATCAGGTGATCGTGTCTGAACCAATTAACATCAAAGGCGTTGGTTTGGTTGATGCAGCCTTCGTCGTCACACCTGATGCAGAAACACATTTTTCGCTCTTTGTGCCCACGGCAATCCTTGCGGATCCTGCTCTGGACTTTCATTTCGCTGATGACAAGCACCAGGCTTACGCGATACGACTAGCGCCCAATCAAGATATCTCTTTAGCCTTAGAGCAATTTTGTCAATCTCGCGGGATTAAAAATGCCGAAATTCACGGCGGAGTGGGCAGCACCGTCGGTGCTGTCTTTCGAGACGGACGTGTGGTCGAACCCTTTGTGACGGAGTTGTTGATTCGTTCTGGGTGGATTCATACTCCAACTAAGGATCAGCCATGCGCGCAGATAGACATCGCGATGGTGGATTACCAAGGAGGTATATCAGAGGGTAGGCTGACAGCAGGTGAAAATCCGGTTCTTGTGACTGCTGAATTGGTGTTGTGTTCAACGTCGTAGTCCACGGTATGGCTACCTGCATCCCAGACTGAACATTGATTCACGACTGAGGTGAAGTCCCTTTGTCATAAAGCTGAGAAACGTAGGATTTAGTGTGCGGTCCTCCATCGACACTCAGAGCGGCGCCATTGACATAGGCCGCGCGTGGTGAGGCAAGAAATACCACGACATTGGCGATATCTTGCGGGACGCCCCATTTTTGCCCGGTCGGCATTGCGGCCACTTCAAGTGTTCCTCGTGTGTTGAGTGCAGGGGTTTCTTCCCACTTGCCGCCTTTGGCTTGACGCTCCCAAAGCCTGAAGCGCTCTTCTGATTTGACAACACCTGGCACAACACAATTTACCCGTATCCCATATTCAGCCAACTCTGTCGCCAAATCGATTGAAAAACGAATTTCCGCTGCTTTGGCAGGACCGGTGCAGCTCGATCCAGGAGGAAAATTGCCCCGTAAAGCCGTGCGTCCTGAGATATTAATGATCGATGGAAAGGCGGACAGTTTGAGCAAAGGTAACGCACGTTGTGAAATACGAAATTGCGCAAAAAAATTAATCGCCATTCCATCTTGCAACTCGGCATCGGTCACTTCAGAAAATGGCTTGTATATGCCAGTGCCCGCATTGTTCACCAGAATATCGAGTTTTCTATGACGGGCTTGGATATGTGCGATCAGCGCTTCAATTTCAGCGAGCACAGTAACATCCGCTTGAAAACATTCGATTGATCCAGGATGCTCTGAGGACGTTGCACTTGCTTGAATCAATGCGACGGCTGTTTGTAATTTTTCCAGCCGTCTTGCGCAGATAATGACATGCGCGCCTTCAAGAAAAAAAGACTGCGCGCAAGCCAAACCAATACCCTCGCTTCCTCCAGTCACGCAGACAATCTGGCCATCAAGATCAAGTTTCATTTGCAGCGTATCGCCTTAGTTGACCTTGATATTCAAGCGACGAATGATGTCGCCAAAGCGCTGAATTTCAGCACGGAAAAAGGTATTTAATTGTTCAGGAGTCGAGTACTCAGGCTCGGCACCTTGCTTGATAATCGCCTCACGAACATCCGGTTTTTCGAGAGTGACTTTCGCAGCGGCATTGAGCTTATCAATGATCGGTTGCGGTGTGCCGGCCCTCGCAAACAGTGCATACCATTGCGAGACTTCTAATTTGTAGCCTGCCTCAGTCAGCGTGGGTACATCAGGCATGGAGGAGGAGCGTTTCGCGCTTGCGACGCCCAGCACCTTGACACGCCCGGCTTTATAGAGAGCAGAAGCGGAAGCCACACCTACAAAAGTGATGGGGACTTGTCCAGCAGCGACGTCTGCGATTGCTGGTGCATCACCCTTGTAGGGTGCGTGGACCATATCGATTCCCGTCAGTGATTTAAAAGCCTCTCCCGTCAGGTGACCCGTTGAGCCAATGCCGCTGCTTGAGAACGCCAGCTTACCCGGATTTTTTTTCCCGAAAGCGACTAGTTCTGCGATATTGTTCAGCCCTAGCTTTGGGTCAACAACGAGTACTAGTGGCACGAAGCCAACCATGCTGACTGGCGCAAAATCGTTGATCGGATCATAGGGGGCATTTGGATAAAGCGTGGGGTTGGTGCCTTGCGTCGCGCTATTTCCCATCAGCAGGGTGTATCCGTCTGGAGCAGACTTAGCGACAAAGGTGGCTCCCACGATTCCGTTTGCACCCGTTTTATTATCAGCAACGATGGTGGCTTTTAGAATAGGCGCCATTTGCTGAGCCATCAGACGCGTCAGATAGTCATTCGCACCGCCGGCGGCAAAGGGTGAAACGAATGTAATCGGCTTATCGGGATACTGCGCCTGTGCGATCGTGCCGCTCAGTGTAAACATTGCGATGCCGGTCGCTGAAACCAACGCGAGTAGTTTAGATTTAAAGCCTTTCATGTTGTCTCTCCAGTAGTTTTTTTGTTTTGTCGTTTTTCAAGATGGTCGTTTGATTTAAAGCTGTGACCATGCGTGAGGAATAAGGCTGAACATATATAACGTCCGATAGTCCTCTTCAATACAAAGTTCACAATATGGACGCACAAGATAATGAGCAGACCAAGAGAAGACGCACTTTTTACGGATGAATGGATGACGTAGTAAAGTCACCAACTGTTGCGATACTTTTAAAACTGATTCAGCAAACAACCGGAAAAACTATCTTGCAAACTGAGCTCACTAAACGACTTGGAATACAGCACCCCATTATTCAAGGGGGCATGCAATGGATTGGTCGCGCGGAACTCGTCGCTGCAGTTTCAAATGCTGGAGCGCTTGGTACGTTGACCGCGCTTACGCAACCGACGCCCGAAGCGTTGAGAGATGAAATCGCTCGTTTGCGCACGATGACGGACCGTCCTTTCGCCGTCAATCTGACATTTCTGCCGACACTCAAACCCGTTCCTTACGCAGCCTACAGAGATGTGATTATTGACTGTGGTGTCAAGATCGTTGAGACAGCCGGCAATAATCCCTCCGAGCATATGCCTGCACTCAAGGCAGCGGGGATCACGGTCATCCATAAATGCACAACGGCACGGCATGCCTTAAAGGCCCAACAGATTGGCGTCGATATGGTCAGTATTGATGGATTTGAGTGCGCAGGACATACCGGCGAAGAAGATATTCCTGGGTTGATTCTGATTCCTTCCGCAGTCGCCAAGTTAAGCATTCCTGTCATCGCCTCCGGTGGGTTCGGAGATGGCAAAGGGCTTGTGGCCGCCTTGGCACTCGGTGCGGAGGGCATCAATATGGGAACGCGCTTCATGTGCACCCAGGAATCTCCCGCTCACCTGAATATCAAGCAAGCGATTGTCGACAACGCCGAGACGGACACCGCGCTCATTTTGCGAAGTTTGCGCAACAGTAGTCGCGTGGCGCGCACCAATCTCTCACAAAGCATTATTGAAATGGAAAAAGCCGGCGCGACTATTGTTGAGCTTGGCCCAAAGATTGCCGGCGCCAAAGGTCGTCAAGTCTACGAGGAAGGCAACGTCGAGGGCGGTATCTGGACTGTCGGCATGGTGCAGGGATTAATACACGACATCCCAACCTGCGCGCAACTTGTACAACGTATTGTTGACGAGGCCGAGGCGATCATCGAGCAGCGACTGTTGAGACTAATTGGGAAAATCGATCAGTGTGCTTAAAGCTTGAGCTTTAGCTCAAATTTGCGCGCACTCCCTGGATGAATGCAAAAGGTAAATGATGACGAATAAACAAAAATCCCCGTACGGGGTCTATCTCGAGTATTTGCAACAAGGTCAGCTTGCTTATCAATACAGCACTGCGGCGAATAAAGCGATTTTCTTTCCCCGCGAAATCTGTCCTGAAACAGGTTTGGAATGCCTTGAGTGGCGAGTCAGCAAAGGTTTCGGCACTGTTTACAGCACCTCGGCTGTCCATCCACGCGAAGGCGCCGTCTATAACGTCGCACTCATTGATTGTGACGAGGGCTTTCGTTTAATGAGCCGCGTCGAGCAAATTTCTCCCGAGCAAGTCAAAATCGGCATGCGTGTCCAGTTCAAAACGCATCAGCCAGATGGTGATGATCCTTATCCAGTTTTTGTACCGGTGGCATAACAATGAACACATTAATCAAGCGTGGCAGTGTGGCGATTGTCGGTGCAGCCGAATCCGATTTAGGTGAGGTTGCCCCAGGATTTTCAGCGATAGATTTGATGGCGCAAGGGGTATCCCGTGCGGTGAATGATGCCGGATTAAATATTAAAGACATCGATGGTATTTTTTGTGCAACTGCGCAAAGTCGGTTTGCTGGCGTGTCACTTGCTGAATATTTACGGTTACCTGAAGCCTTCATCGATACGACTGCGACAGGTGGCTCATCGTTTATGGGACATTTGGCGAAGGCACAGATGGCGATTCAGGCTGGGGTTTGTGAAGTCGCCGTTGTTGCCTATGGAAGTACACAGCGTACGCTTGGACGTAAAAACACGAGCGTTGCAGAATACAACCCTTATGAATCACCCTTCAAACCATTTCTGCCCCCGACAGCCTATGCGATGGCTGCAGCCAGGCATATGCACGAGTTTGGTACGACGCGTGAGCAACTTGCGGAGGTTGCAGTCGCAGCGCGTCAATGGGCACTCATGAATCCAGTTGCCTGGGAAAAGAAGCCCCTGACCGTTCAGGATGTTTTGAGCGCACGCATGTTGAGTTATCCACTGACAGTTCGCGATTGCTGTTTGGTCACGGATGGTGGTGGCGCGATTGTCGTGACATCGGCTGCACGTGCCAAGTCACTCAAGAAGCCACCTGTTTATCTGCTCGGCGAAGCCCATGTCACGACACATTCCACGATCTCAAACATGCCGAATCTGGTGGAGACGGGGGCAAAACGCTCGGGCGAGCTCGCCTATCAGCGTGCGGGTTTAACGGTCAAAGACATTGACGTCCTCGAACTGTACGACGCCTTTACGATCAACACCATCTTGTTTTTGGAAGATCTGGGCTTTTGCAAAAAGGGTGAGGGCGGTGCTTTTGTTTCCGGTGGTCGCATTGCACCGGGTGGCGCGCTTCCCGTCAACACGAATGGTGGTGGTTTGTCTTATTGCCACCCCGGCATGTACGGGCTGTTTTTGTTGATTGAGGCGACTCGTCAGTTACGGGGCGAATGTGGTCCCCGCCAAGTCGCTGGAGCGAATACGGCCATTGCGCATGGCAACGGCGGTGTACTGTCATCGCAAGACACCGTGATTCTCGGTACGGCAGCAACACTTTGACGCAATAATTTTTGGAAGCACGTATGAACAAGCTCGATTTGGATCAACATCCAATCGTTAAAAAAGCTAAGCGCGCGATCGCTTTGAATCGCACGCCTGGCTATCACTTTAATGGTAATTTTTTTGACTTTGTGTACGATCAGGCAAGCCCTGCTCAATCTGTCGTACATATTGATCCTGAGCCACAAAATATAGATCGAGAGCACAGTGTTCATTTGATTTTGCTTGCTGTTTTAGCAGACATGGGCTTGGCGACAGGTATTCGTTTTGGTTTGGATAATCGAACCCGACTCGCGACGGTCTCCTTAAGTTTGCAGTTGACAGGTGCCAAGGGGGCTGGTCGAGTCATCGCCACAAGTGACACGCAGGGACATTTGGTCGGTGCAAAGGGTAACCAGGGCGTGAGCCTGACTCGCATCATGTCCGGCGATACGTTGCTCGCGACTGGGAGTGGCGCTTTTATGATTTTGCCTGTGCCTAATGGTGCCTCGCTACCCCCCGTGCCGTGGGTTCATCAGCCAGCACCTGTTGATCCTCCTTTGGATATGCAGTCATTAACCGAGGATGAACAGTGGATACTAGAGCGCGTCAAAGCCACGATTCAACATTGCGCATCAACAGGCGATGATTTTGTCGCACAGTTTTTAAATTTTCACCCATACCAGCAGGAGCGCGGCGCTTATTGTGAAGTGCTGAATGGACCGCACATCGCCAACCGTGTCGGACACGTGCAGGGAGGCGTCATTCTCGCGCTAGGCATGGTGACTGCGAATGCCGCTTTGGGTCATGAATGGATGTTGTCAGCCGTGACTGCAACCTACATTAGTCCCGGCGAGGGTGAGGCGATTCATGCACAGTCAAAAATTGTCCACCAAGGACGTATGACTGCAGTAGTTCAAACATCAATCTATAACAAAACTGGCCGTCAAGCGCTTGAGGTCCTCAGCACCCATGCCCGACGCGCCACTGCTGATTAAGATGAAGAGATACCGTAAAGTGACGTAGCGCCGTTACTCTTCAAAAGCTTGATCAGCGCGAGTTTTTGTCACTTTATTTTTAGGGGCTTTATAGCGGTGATAGCCCCAAAGATACTGTTCCGGCATTTTGCGGATCATTTCTTCCATTTCTCGATTAACCGCCTCTGCAGCTTGCGCTTCATCGTCGGGCAGCGGTTCTGTGAGTTCTTTGTAATGCAGTGTGTAGCCTTTTCCGATGCCATTGCGTTTGGCAGCCAAAACAAAAATCGTCGCACCGGTGAGCTTTTGTAAGCGTTGTACTAACGTCATGGTGTAGGCAGGGCGGCCGAAGAAGGGCGCCCACACGCCCTCTCCATCAGGTGGTACTTGGTCAGGCAGTATGCCGACGGTCCTGCCTCTGAGTAATGTTTTTACCAAGGCACGAACACCTTTTACGTTGGCGGGAGCCATGGCCAGTTGTGGTCGAGATCGCATTGCGACGATCCAATCCTGCAGCCACAACTTTCTTGGTGGTCGAAATAAGACTGTGGAGGGAAAGTGGCTGCTGTAGACCGGCCCTAGCAGCTCAAAGCAGCCGGCATGGGGAGAGAGCAAAATCACGCCTTTACCCTTATCGAGTGCCGCCTGAAACTGCTCCCAGTTATCGCACTGGAGTTTAGTATTGATGAAAGGATCGTTACGGCGCATCCACCAAAAGGGCATTTCAAACATCAATTGACCAGAGCTAAGCATCGCTGAGCGAAGTGTGGCTTCAGTTGCTTCGGGAAAGGCTTGTTTAAGGTTCGCACGCGCTCTTTCTTTATACTTTCCAGGCAAAACCCAGGCGACCCAGCCAGCAGCTGAACCCAGCATTTGAAGTAGGGCAAGGGGCAAAAGACCTAACAACTTAAAAAGAGCTGTTGCGAGCCGTGGCGCGATTTTATTGAGCATTCAGAACAGCCAAACTTCCATAGGGTGCGTGACAACAAGTAAAAAAGGTACACATTATTCGCTTACCAGACTTGTCGCCAGCAGAGCAGGGCAATATAAGCCCTGTGAGGATAGAATAAGCGGGTTCCGTTAATTTCTGCAAATGCGAAGACTTCTCATGAAAATTTCTGAAATCTCAACCCCTGCTGCGCTTGTGGATATCTCCCGAATGGAGCGCAACATTCATCGCATGCAGTCGAAAATAGACCGCATGGGGGTGAGCTTCAGACCTCATGTGAAAACATCCAAATGCGTTGAAGTCACGCAGGCACAACTGCGTGCGGGTGCTCGCGGAATTACCGTCTCGACCCTTAAGGAAGCAGAGCAGTTCTTTGCGGCTGGGATTCAAGACATCCTTTACGCTGTCGGTATTACGCCCAACAAATTTGCTCAAGCGCTTGCCTTGATCAAAAAGGGTTGTGATTTAAAAATTCTGACAGATAGTGTGCAATCCGCGGCTGCGATTGCGGCATTTGGGATTCAAAATCATCTTCGTTTCAAAGTACTGATTGAAATAGATACGGATGATCATCGGTCAGGGATCAAACCTAACAGCGCTCAACTGCTCGATGTCGCAAAAGCTTTACAAAGTGATGGCGCTGAAATTTATGGTGTCATGACGCATGCAGGATCGAGCTACGATCTCAACACGCCAGAGGCACTCGTTAAAATGGCTGAACAGGAACGTTCAGGTTGCGTCTTGGCTGCTGAACGCATACGTGCTGCAGGCTATGCATGTCCAGTTGTGAGCGTCGGTTCCACGCCAACTGCACTCTCGGCGGAAAATCTGGACGGTGTCACCGAAGTCCGCGCTGGTGTGTATGTATTTTTCGATCTGGTGATGCATAACGTGGGCGTATGTCAGACTGATGATATTGCATTGAGCGTACTCTCGACTGTGATCGGCCATCAAGAAAAAAAGGGCTGGGCAATCGTGGATGCTGGCTGGATGGCGATGAGTCGAGATCGTGGCACACAGAAGCAAACACATGATTTTGGTTATGGTCAGGTCTGCGATGTGGATGGCAATCCTGTAAGCGGTTACGTCATGACAGGTGCCAACCAAGAGCATGGCATTATTTCCCGCTCGGGCGAACCAGATCTGTCAATTGCACAGAGATTTCCTGTGGGCACACAATTACGAATCTTGCCTAATCACGCGTGTGCCACGGCAGCGCAGTTTCCAGAATATCAGGCTGTGACCCCTCAGCGAGAGATTCAAACTTGGCCTCGTTTTTACGGATGGTAGTTGTAATATCCCGACTTTTTTAATTCACTTGATCCGGAAAAATTTGACGGGTTCGAACGACCCGGACAAGCTTAATTGGTCTATTGTGAACGTTACGCATTGAGATCGTATTAGGCGATCGGCACACTAGCAACCTTTCTTATACGAAGGGTCTAGTGTGCAATTTTTTAATCAATCATACAAAGCCATCTCAAGTCCCGAGGTTCGTCAACTAGACGTGATCAAGCGTCAGCGTGGCCAAGGCATGACCGAATACATCATCATCGTTGCACTTGTGGCAGTTGCGGCGATTGCTGTGTATCAATATTTTGGTCAAGTATTACGCTCACAAACCGCAGCCGTTGCCAAAGAGCTCGCGGGTGAGAACGGCTCGCAACAGATCAAGAGTGCAAAGAAAGCATCCCAAGGGGCCGCAGGTCAAACTAAAGCTAAATCACTCAAGAGCTTCACCGGTAACGCCGGTGCAGCCTCTCGGTAGTGTCGGATTTAAAGGCAGGACACCGCGAAACCGCGAGGAAATGGTTTTATACGCGATCAAACACGTACTTTTTTCAAAGTAATGAAACTCGCGTTCAGGCGGGTCAGTCAATGCTGCTTGGTATTGTGCTGTGCGGCGTGGGCGTGCTGGCATGGTTACTGATGCTTGAGTTGGGACAGCGCGTGCATGACATATCTTCGCTGCACCGTGGTGCAGATGCGGCTTCATATAGTGCTGCTATTTTGCAAGCACGCGCTTTGAATATGCATGCGTATATCAATCGAGCTCAACTGGCTCATCAAATCGCAATCGCACACATCATTGGCGCCGCGACAGCCACTCAATACCGGTCGAAACTTGGACAACAGGCCCAACGGCGTAACCCACCACCAAGTTTAATTGGAGCGTTCTTTGGACCCCAGCATTCAGCAGCATATATGGCTGCGCTTGCAGGTGGACTTGGTGACCACGTTTCACAGCAGACATTTCGGCAGGCGGTTATACGGCACGAGCGTGTTGTGCATCATGTGCTTGGTCGTGTTCGAACTCAGCAGATTCAACAACTCGAACAACAGCGGCAAGAGGCCATAGAACGCATACTCGTGCGCAATCTTGGCCACAGTGGATCTGCAATGCGTGGTGACTCGCTTAAAGAACTTGGCTTAAGTATTCAAATGACGCTTGATGAGTCTAAAGACTTTGTTGTGCAACACTCCGCCAACGATGCGACTTGGAGAAACTTTCTGACCGCATTGGTGGGTCAGTATGGATTTTTAGACGAGCGGGATAAAACACACCGTAATTTCTGGTTGGTTAACGCCCGGTGTCCGCACAAGCGGCATGAGTTGCGAAGACGTGGTCGTCTTGAACTCAGTGCAGAGGGTCAGTGGCACTCTGAGGAGACACTTTCATTTCATGCGCTAAGACATAATAAATTAATCGGTTGCTACCATCGCGAGTATCCAATGGGTTGGGCTGTTTTAGCGACACAAAAAGACCAACTTACACACTCTGAGTCCTCAGGGGCGCCGATCGATTTTAATCGACGTCCCTTTTGGCGATGGGCGCGTGCACAGAGCGGATCGATGTGGAATATTTTTAACGGGAGAGAAAATCCGCTTGCAAAAAGCTTTGGAACCAGCGCAGCCGTACGTTGGCCTTCCAAAGGACTCGGTCAATATGCCCAGATTGCTAAAGGTCGTCAGTATGAACCCATTCGTTTTGGACTAAGAGTGCAGCAGCGCTTGAAAGGCGATGCGGTGATTACTTCGGACTCAACCGCACAAACTTATTTTGAGGCTCCACTAGACCAGAGTACATCTAAATACTCTCCCAATCGTGGCATGCGACGCCAACCAGTGGAGGCAGTAAATGGGAGTCTCTTTGCACCCTATTGGAGGGCAACTTTAGTACCTAATCAACAAGTGACCTCATCGATGGACCGCAGGTCAAAATCAATGATGCATGATTCAGATCGATGAAAAGAAAACAAATTGATAATCAAAATCCTGAGCAACGCCAATTACAAAAGGGCCAAGCACTCATTGAAGCTGCATTGACATTAATTGCACTAACTGGCTTGATATTTGCGATTCAGTTGACAGGTGAGCTCCGTGCCAACTCGCTCGAGTTATTGGGTAAAAGTAGTTACCAGACCTTTTTGAAAACATTGAAAAAATCAGAACGCAAGGATTCAAGCTCAAGCATGATGCCAGGAAACTCTGAATTACAGATGAGATTTGCTGAACAATTACTGTATGTCTCTGAGGACGGATTCATTCATGCACAAAGTACACAAGACCGTGCTGCTTATCTACGGATGCCCGCTTACCGTGCACTGAGCCCACTCAGTTTGAGTCGCACAAGCTACCTTTTTGTCAATGCCGGACAAAGTGATTCAGCAAGCGAAGTCCAGTCGCGCATTGAAAATTCTAACGAACCTTGGCTGAATGCAACGCGGCCGACACGCGTGCTTCTCAAGTCAGTCAGTCAGCCACTACGCCGAACAGATGCGCCTTGGAGACGTCCGCCATTGACAACAGATTGGTTGAAAGCCTGGGCGGGACAATCTCCCTTGCCAAGCGTGCAAGAGCAGATGCGGTGAGCTTGTTTGTGTTGAGGTTGCTTGCGCTCAGATCTTTAGCGTGTCGATTATTCATTGAGGCTCTTTCTGCAATTTTCATCTCAATAGGTCTGATGAGTGCGGTCTTGGCAAAAACCGATGGTTTGAAGAATGAGATCACTTTCGTATCTTTAAAAAATTTACCTTTCACTGAAACAGTGACTATTGCTGGTCATCAATTAACAGGCGATTCATTGACATTAACAACGATTAATCAGCTCAGTCTCCGTGGTCACGAGATCACGGTCCATCGCTGGCAAAGTCCACTCAGTCTGGATGACGTGATGGCGCAGTTGTCAATGCAGGTACCCAAGGAAACAGTTGCCTGGGGGGATGACGGAATGATTTCTATGTTGTGGCAGGCTTCCGATCGCTCTCATAACTTGTTAGTGACACCGCTTTCCGACACGTCGGTTGAAATGGTTCTTTCGAGCATTCATCTTCATCGTCCAGATTTAGCTAGAGATGACAGGCATGATTTTCAGAGTCGATATGACAATCGCAAAGAAATAAAAAAAATTTTCACATTAATGGATCCTCAGGCGGAGTTGCTCCTTGACGTAAAAGACAAATCTGTTGATCTGGATAGTTTCACGCTGTTGTATGCAGTGATGCGAAAGGTGACATTCGTTGATTTGGAGCTGAGGCGTCGACTAAAAGAATCAGGTTGGTTGGTTGCAAGTGAACCTGAAAGGCCCGGTGTTGATCGCCCACATTACGTCATCGAGGCTATTAGATATCAGCAGCAATTGCGCATTGATCTCATCAATGATTTTGGCAAAACATTTGTGCATATCAACCATTCCGGAAATCTAAAACTTGAACACAACGAACATAACAAACGCAACGAACCTAAAAGCTAAATGGTGGCTAATGGGGATATCAATCGTACTTGGTGGGTTATCCGCTTGGGCAATTGATCGACATTTGCATGACAAGACAGAGGAGATTGAATCCCGCTCGCGATTCGAGCAGATTACGCTCTTGGTAGCTGCAAGAGATTTAAGTTCAGATACTGTCTTAGAAGAAGCTGATGTCGCGACCGAAGAGTTTCCTGCGAAGTGGGTATCCGATGATGCAGTGACGCTTGAACATGTCGAGTCATTGATAGGCAAACGACTTTTGACTGAAGTGCGTGCTGGACAACCACTGATGCACCTTCACCTTTTGGATGTTGATACGCCTGGCGTATCTTCTCGTTTAGGATCTGACCTAAAGGCAGTCACGATCATGGTGGATGCGGGAAGTGCTGCGTCCGGACTAATAAGAGACGGTGATCGTATTGATTTATTTGTTTCGTTTGATCATCAGGGAAAGAGAATTACTTCAGCATTATTGCAATCGGTTGAGGTGCTGAATACTGGAAACCGCTCAAATCATTGGAATCGGAATGATGCTTCTGATGTTTCTGCTGAGGGAAATATAACAGTTGCTATCTCACATAAAGATGCTGTCAAACTTGTGGCTGCTCGTGAGGTCGGCTCGATCAGCGCAGTTCTGAGCTCAGCAGATTTTCCTTCACTGAAATCATCCCTCACCCCCTCCTCAGGTGATTTAGCTGAACTGCTTGGTTTAAAGATCGATGTTCCACAGCGGCCAGTACCTATTCTTTACGGAGATCGTTTATCGAATGAGCAAGATTACGTATCAGAGATGGAAATGGCGAGCGAGGCCACACGGTTCGGCTTGCCGATCAAGCACGCGGCCACTTACAAATGAAAGGATGTGGACGCATATTGTTAGCGCTTTTAATGTGTAACCCATTCATTGTGCTTAGTCAGACCACCTTGAATGTTGAGGTCGGTTCCTCGACGGTCATTAAACTGACGCGCGTCGAGAGATTAGCGATTGGTAACAGCGAAGTTTTGCAGGCAACAGTCATCAATCAAAATGAAATTGTAGTGTTTGGTAAGAAAGCCGGAGCTACAACACTAGATGTTTGGCGTACCCCCGGTCAGCGTCAATCTTATCGGATTAGGGTTACACCCGAAGGATTTTCGCGTGTACAAGAAGAAATTAAAAATTTGTTGAAAACGGTACCGATGGCGCGAAGTTCAGTGATAGGGGATAAGTTGATTATCGAAGGCGAAAATCTTTCTGATTCCGATCAAGCCAAGATTGGTCGTTTAGTTCAACGCTATCCCGAGCTCCTTGATTTTACTAGTCAAGTAGGGTGGGACAAAATGGTGTTACTCGATGTTCAAGTGATCGAAATCCCGTCTGCCCGGGTGCAAGAGCTCGGGATTCGCTGGGATACGTCGTTACCCATGCCGCTTAAAGGCGTGGGCGGTATGCCTGGCGTGAGTAGCCTTCTATCGGCGCGGATTAATGCTCTCGCACAGTCAGGTGAGGCAACTGTGCTCGCGCAGCCACAGTTACTTGCACGCAGCGGCGCAACGGCGACTTTTGTTGCAGGTGGCGAGGTTCCTTACACCAACACCGATAAGGATGGCAAAACCACCACGTCTTTTAAGAAATATGGCGTATCTCTCAACATCACGCCTCAAGTAGACAGTAGTCTCGCGGTCCGCTCAAAAATTGATATTGAGGTGAGCTCTGTTGATCAGACTCTTGCCTCGGCGGCAGGACCTGCACTGAAAATACGACGAGCATCGACTGAGTTTAATGTGCGCTCTGGACAGACACTGGTGTTAGGTGGATTTTTATCCAGGGAGAGAAGCCGAGAAAGCGATGGCGTGCCAGGTTTATCAGAGATTCCCTTCATGGGCAGTCTTTTCGGTGTCAAGAGCGATCAGTACCGCGAAACTGAGCTTGCAATTTTTGTGACGCCTGTCGTTGTCAATGCTGATCACCCAGATATGGTCAGACGCGTCGAAAATGCGGCGGGCATTATGCAAGAAGCGTTTGGTACCGAACAACGCCTCAATACACCTATTCATCAGCAATCAGTCTTACCAAGTTGGAATCAGGAGGGCAGTATGCATTCACAGTGGGAAACATTAGAAAGTGCATCTGCACAAGCCCCTGTGGGACTCGATCAGTGGAGCGCAGCGGAATGATTGACTTGATTCTTGTCTACGAAGATGGGCGAAAAGAGCGCCTTCAGCAAACCGTTCCATTTACATTAGGTAGAGGCGCTGAGTGTGAGGTGCGTGTTGCGCACTGGCGCGTTGCGCGTCGACATTTAAAAGTCACAAAGAGCCTGGATGGGTATCAGGTGGATGACTTAGGCTCGCTTTACGGATCCAGAGTCAACGGTCGGAAACTATTACGCCATACGCCGATTCTAGAGAGTGATGAGTTCGTGGTAGGTCCTTGCCTGATCCGTTTATTACCTGCGCAAGCGTCATTTGAACCATTGCATATAAATGACTCCGTTGACGTCAAACCAGAACTCGGGACGAACCACTCACTTCCGTTATCATCGACTCACACTTATAGGGATCTGCGCCGGGAGTTACATGCCGGCTTACTTAAAGCATTTGATTTACGTCGTAATGATGTGGCGACACTCTCTGAACAAGCGCTCAGAGAACAAGCGATTCAATGCGTTGGAACCTTATTGGAGGAGCACACGAGTTCACTAACGGCTGTGCAACGTCAAGAAATCATGGATTTGGTTGTCGATGAAGCCATCGGGTTAGGTGTGCTTGAATCGATGCTAGCAGACGTCAGCATCACCGAAATTATGGTGAATCGCTTTGATGAAATTTTCATTGAGCGCGAAGGAAAAATCGAAAAAAGTCATGCTCAGTTCAGCGGTGAGCAAGCAGTAAGAGGCGTGATTGAAAGGATTGTTTTCCCTCTGGGACGACGTCTTGATGATGCGGCTCCAATGGTCGATGCCCGTCTCAAGGATGGCTCAAGGATTAACGCTGTCATTCCTCCTATCTCCATTCGAGGCGCCAGCATGACAATTCGTAAATTCACCCAAAAGGGCATCGTGCTGAGTGGTCTGGTAAGCAACGGGACACTAAGCCCCGAGCTTGCTATTTTTTTAAACATTGCCATTGCAAAGCGCTTAAACATTTTAGTGGCAGGCGGAACGGGCTCTGGCAAAACCACGCTTTTAAATGTGCTGGCTAATTGCGTTGAATCAGATCAGAGGATTGTGACGATTGAGGACTCAGCCGAATTACAGATCCATCATCAGCACGTTGTGTCTCTGGAGGCCAGGCCAGAAAATGCCGAGGGTCGAGGGGCGGTGACCGTGCGTGGGCTTGTTCGTAACGCACTACGTATGCGACCAGACCGTATTGTTGTCGGCGAAGTAAGAGGTCCCGAGGCTTTAGACATGCTTGCAGCGATGAATACCGGCCATGAGGGGTCGCTAACAACGTTGCATGCCAATACGCCGCGGGATGCCTTGTCACGCCTCGAAACCATGATTCTATCTGCCAATGCCGGATTACCACTCAGCGCGATTCGAGAGCAAATAAGCTCTGCGATTGACTTGATCGTCCAGCAGGCGCGTTTGCCTGATGGTCGACGCGTCGTCCATGACGTGGCTGAAATTGTTGGATTGGAGTCAGGGTGTATCCAAATGCAGACGATTGCGCGTTTTGATCCACAGGCCGGGGTGGCGATTCCATGCGGAATCGTGCCACAGTGTTTTGAAGATTGGGGTCGTGCAGTCGAGCCTGAGTTGTTACGCTGGTTTGGATCCGTATGATTTACATTGGCATCGCTCTCGCTGGCATTTCCATGAGTGTTGCTTTGTGGTTGATCCAGCACATCTTGACCTATGCATGGTCGCGGTATCGCAGTTCGGTCACTCAGCAAACGCAAACCAGCTTGTCAGAGCTTTTTGTTTTTATTGATACGACTCATTTGTGGCCAGCGCTCTGCTGTATGTCTGTGACTATAGGGTTGTCTGCTTGGTTTATGAGTGACAGCATCATTGTTGCTTTAGTGTTAGCCGGTTTGATGCTGGTGCTACCCAGAGTCGTACTGTCAACTGCGTTGCGCCGCCGAATGGCACTCTTCGATTCGCAGTGGCCGGATGCTCTGATGGCAATCGCAGGATCATTACGCTCGGGCGCCAGTATCGGGATGGCACTTAAGAGTTTTGCTGAGGATGCGCCCACGCCTATTTGTCAAGAAATTAGTCTGGTTTTGCGTGAGCATCGAATGGGAATCCCTTTGAATCAAGCTCTGGCTGGATTGAATCAACGGATGCCATCCGAGAGCGTCGAGCTCGTCACAGCATTGCTTGCTGTTGGCAATGCCTCTGGTGGTTCGTTGGCCGAGCTTCTCGAACGTCTTTCGGTTAATTTGCGCGCGCGCCAGCATGTGACTGGAAAAATTGATGTGCTGACTACCCAAGGAAAAATGCAGGCATGGGTGATGGGGGCTCTGCCATTAGTATTGTTGGGTGCGCTGAGCTTGATTGATCCGGCCTCAGTTGAGTTGATGTTCTTAAGTCAGACAGGTCAGTTGATGCTTGGTTTGGTGTTGCTACTCGAATGCGTGGGTATTTACTGGTTGCGGCGCATTCTTGCGATTGAGGTCTAGTCGATGATCTATATCGCGATCCTGTGTGGTCTGATTGCCATCGTTCTCGCTACCTTCGCGGTTGCCATGATGGCGCAGCGTTTTAGACAATTAGCAGACCCCGCACAAGTCCAGAGACTAAAAGGTGCGATCACAAACCGAGGTGTAGGCGATGTCGGGCATCACCGCATGCATCAAAGTCGACTCCGTCATGTATTTTGGCTTGTGACCTGTGTGCTGGGAACGCCGCTCGTGCCTTTCGTGACATGGGGACAACGCAGACGACTAGCGATCTTGCTTGATCGTGCCGGCCTGTCGGATTGGGGGTTTGCCCAAATATTTTTATTGCAGTGTTCGACTGCCGCCGCGTGTTCGTTGGTCTCAGTTTGGCTTTTCGACATCAGACTTTTATCTGGTGAATTATTTTATTGGATCGTTTTTGGATCACTCTTGATGATCGGTTGGTGGATACCCATTTTGTACCTAAAGCGTCTGCACCAATATCGCGTTCATATGATGAGTCGTCAGCTCCCATTTTTTCTCGATATGGTGGGACTTGGATTAGATGCGGGGTTGAATCTTCAGGCCTCGATTCAATTAGCCCTTGAGCATGTGGGTGCTGGAGCATTGCATCAAGAGTGGTCGATTATGTTGGCTGATATGCGTGCGGGTCAACCACGCGTTCAGGCGTTGCGACAACTCAGTCAGCGCCTGAATATTTCTTCTGTCAGGCAACTCATTTCATCACTGATTCAAGGAGAAGCGATGGGCTTTAGTTTGGGAAGGATTATTCAAGTTTATGCAGATCAG
This sequence comes from Zwartia sp., assembly GCA_030653405.1. GTDB lineage: Bacteria > Pseudomonadota > Gammaproteobacteria > Burkholderiales > Burkholderiaceae_B > Zwartia. Next base: position 25,765 of record JAURZO010000086.1, read on the forward strand.
CAGAGGGCTCAACGTCTCATGCTCGCCGAAAAACTCGCTCTGCAAGCCCCCGTCAAGATGCTTTTTCCGATGGCGCTTTGCATTTTTCCCTGCACGTTCATCGTGCTGGGTTTTCCTGTCGTTGTTCAGCTTTTTGGTTTGAGCTGAGGCAAGTATGCATTTTTGGAGTATTCATACGTGCGTGTGATCATGGCCGACAGTTGGTTCACAAGAGCCGGGGGCTTGTTGATGAGGCCCGCACTGAAGGATCAGGAATTGTTATGGTTGAGACCGTGCCGATCCATTCATACCTTTGGTATGCGATATCCGATCGCAGTCTTTTTTATCGATTGTCATCTGCGCGTGATCGACGTGATACCAAATTTATCACCCAATCGCATCGCCTTTAACAGGCGCGCATACTCCGTGGTCGAGACCATCCCAATACCCCAAGACCAACGTTTGCCATCTATTGCTCAGCTAGAGCGTGTACTGTCATCCGAGGGTGGAGGTTGATCAGAATCGACATGATCATGCTGCGTAAAACTGCTACGAAAAACAGAGATATAACTCGTGTAAAAACTGCAGTAGAGTATCGCAGTCGCCACGACATTGATGGGGACTTGAATGGTGGCAGCTGTGGTCACAGGGAGTCCTGCGAGCATTAAGACGCTGATGAGGGAATCAATCGCCAGGAAAATTGCCAACCAGCAAAGGCCGTAGACTAAAAAGGCCCATTTGTTTCGCCAGCAGGCAATGCCGCTAAAAAATAACGCTTGAGTCACACGGATGCCATGCCAGCCAACGAGGGCAGGCGCATACCAAAAAATCGCCGCCATCAGAACATACAAAATTGCAAAAATCACCATTGGGGTGCGTACGGCCTCCATGAGAGGCATGAGGTCGTTTGTTTGCTCGACGTTTTTAAGAGCTTCCGTGACTTCTGCTGAAAAAGGCATAAAGACGGCAAGGCCAAGCGCCAAACAGATGCCGACATAGAGTCCACCCATTCCGAGAAGACGGCGAAAAACGAGGGGTTGCTTTAACGGTTCGATCCAGGTGCCCAGCAAAATTTTCTGTCCGTTTGTCGCGTGTCTAGCCGCGGACAATGACAGCAAGGTTGCGGTTGGCATTAGCACGATGAAGAAGAAAGGACCGATTGGCGGTGTGATGGTGGCAATCATCAGCATTAGACTGACGAACATTGCCCATGAAAAAAAGGCAAGAGGTTGGGTGCGAAATAACGACCAGCCATCGCGGACCCACATCCAGCCAGCTAGTGCAGGTAAGGGAACTGCTTGCATCAGGAATCCTTTGGGAGTGCCGGAATGGCACCGATTGTTCTTTGAGTCAGTATGCGCTCGAAATGACTGGGATCATGTGGTTTGAGCGTTTGTGCCGGTCTAGGCAGATAAAAATCGTACAGTCGGGAAATCCAAAATCGCAGCGCCGCGGCCCTAAGTATCACCGGCCAGACTCGGTGTTCTGCCGGGGTAAAGGGACGTACTTTGGCATAAGCGATCAGCCACGCCTGAACTAATTCAGGTTGAAAAATCCCGCTCGCATGCTCAATGCACCAGTCATTGACGCTGACTGCGACATCAAACAGCCAAGTGTCGATACCGGCAAAATAAAAATCAATGAAACCTCCCATCACAGGGGCTTCACGCGTGCCAGCAAACAACACATTGTCTCGAAATAAATCACAATGCGCAGGACCACGCGGCAAAGACTGATAATCCTCTGTCTGCGACAAGGCAAGCTGTTCATCCAGACTGCTCTGCAAAAGCGTCGCGAGTTCGGATATCAAAAAAGGTCTGACCGTCGGTGCCGTTTGTTTCCACCAAGTCAAGCCACGCAAGTTGGGCTGATGGAGGGAAAAATCTTGTGCGGCAAGGTGTGCGTGTGCGAGTGTTTGCCCTGCGATGGCACAGTGTACAGAAGTTGGGTGGGGCTCAAAACTACCTGGCAGTCGTGTGACAATCGCCGCAGGTTTGCCGTGCAGGACAGATAATCGCTTGCCATCGTGGCGAGTCATGGGCTGTGGCACCGGGACGGATCTTTTGGCCAGATGATTCATCAGCTCAATGTAGAAGGGCAACTGTTCACTTTTTAAGACCTCAAAAACGGTCAGAACGAATTCCCCTTCGCTTGTAGTGAGGAAAAAATTACTATTTTCTATGCCGGCTGCAATACCTCTCAGAGAGCGAAAATCTCCTAAAGCGTAATCCCGGAGTAAAACACGGGCATCGTCGTCGCTGACTTGAGTAAATACGGCCATAGGTATCGGGTGAAGCAGATTGATCAGTTGTTTGATTTTAGCAAGGATGCCCCCGTCAAACCTTGTCTCGACGGTTCCTTGTGCCAGCCATATAAAATGGTGCCTGTCCGGTTTGGACCTTTTCTGATTTCCAATATGCCAATTCACGAACGATCATCGTCCACAAGAAGTGTTTTAACCCAGTCTGAGAGACTCACTCAGCAGCCTGATAA